>JAFQUP010000096.1 GCA_017408405.1 Thermoguttaceae bacterium | reverse complement strand
TTACGGAAACCTCACCAGTGCGGCAGATGCGAAACTGACCGTGGACGGCGGCCTGAGTGTTTCCGGCGACCTGAAACTTTCCAAAGACATCACGCTCATCGTCGATGATTTCGAGAACAATTTCACGCTGGTGGACGTTCTCGGAACGCTCACGATCCCGGCAGACGCAATGATCGAACTCACTGCGACAGAACCAGCGGTCGATCCGACGAACGATATTCTCCTCTTCTCGGCAAACGCTATCGTGGACGAGTCGGGAAACGCCCTCACGACCGAAACGCTCCTTGGCATGATTGAGTTTGACGAACAGATTTTCCCGCTGGACGCCGGTTGGAACTACATTTTGGACGCGACCGCTTCCGGCATCTGGCTTAAGGCGGATCCAAACGCGGTTCCGGAACCGGCAACGTGGGTTCTGCTTCTGGCTGGATTCGGAATTCTTGGGAGTCGCAAACTGCGCGGCAGGAAATGATTGATTAGGACAAGAGTTTGTTCGAAATAAATTTCATTAAAAGAAAAGCATCTTTTCCAGGAAAAGATGCTTTTTTTATGCTCGAATCATTTAATTTTCCGGTTACTTAAATGAGGCAAACCACGCTCTGGCGCATTGGCTGTTTCCCTGGAACTGAACGAAAAAAAGCCACGCCTGATTCGTTTTAGGATTTGCTTTAGCATTGGTTTGAAGTGCTCCGCCATGTCCAATCCAATCACCTTCGATTGTCATTCCCAGACTGTACTGATTTGGGACTCCGTCCGGCGTTTGCTTGGTACCCAGAGTTTCCATCGCTTTTTCTGAAAGAAGACGTTTTCCGTTCCAAACTCCGTTCGCGGCGAGCATCTGGTAAAATTTCATGATGTCTTCCGGCGTGGAGAAAAGCCCTCCGCCAGCTTCCGCGAAACGCTTTGGGGAATCGTAGGGCTGCTGGAGATAGGGAACCTTCGCGGGAACACAGTTTTTTCCGTTTTCGACACGGTAACATTTGGCCATTCGGGCGATTTGCTCTTTCGTTGGGTAAAATGTCGTATCTTTCATATCGAGCGGATTAAAAATGCGTTTTTGAAAAAAATCTTCCAGTGTCTGTCCGGAGACGACTTCGAGAATGGCGGCCCCAACGTCGATTCCAATATTACTGTACTGGTAATGCGTGCCTGGGTCGGTTTGAAGGGGGTAGGAGGCTCCGGTACTCGCGAGCTGACGGGTGGGGAAAACGTCGATACCGAACTGCGTCTGCTGCGGCGTCAGGAAAACGAATCCTGCCGTATGGGACATGACCTGGCGAACGGTCATTCTGGATTTTGGAGCGCGAAGAGTGATGGTGCCGTCTTCATTTTTTACGCCGACTTTAACGTGCTGAAATTCTGGAAGGTATTTATCGACCGGGTCATCCAGAGAGAGCTTTCCTTCGTCGACCAGCATCATGACGGCAGTCCCCGTTAATGCTTTGGTCATGGAGGCAATCCAGAATATGTTTTTTTCTGTCATCGGCACTTTGTTTTCCACATCAGCCCAGCCGACACAATCGATCTGAAGATTTCCATCTTTCCAGATCATCCCAATCGCGCCAGGTATCTCACCTGAGTCCACAAATTTCTGGATTGCCTGTTTTTGAGGAGAGTCAGCTCCCAAAAGCAGCGAAGAACAGAAAAACACAAAAACTAAAAATAAGATTTTTTTCATGATATTTCTCCAAAGGCAGGAATAATCAGAAGTCTTCTTTTTTCCAGGTGATTTCCCTGGAAAAACGAATGTCTTCACGGCGAACGGCTTCCGCGAGCCGACGGTGAAATTCTTTTTGCGGAACAATATGAAGATTAAACTGTTCAGTGTGTGAGTTGGCTACCTGAACATCAATAAGAGTAAATTTTAGTGTTTGAAGATGGCGTACCAGCCACGCAAGAGCGACTTTGGAGGCATCGGTTTCCAGGTGAAACTTTGACTCACCGGCAAAGTAACTTCCAATTGCTTCGCCGTAAAGACCGCCGACAAGTTTTCCTTCTCGCCAGACTTCGACGGAATGCGCGAAACCCGCCTCGTGAAACGCGCAGAAACCTTCGATGATTTCCGGCGTGATCCACGTTCCCTCTTCGTATGGACGATAGACATTGGCACAATTTTCGATGACTTGCCGAAACGCCTGATCGATCGTGACAGAAAATCGGCCACTGCGCAAAGTTTGGCGCAGACGGCGCGAGATATGAAAAGAGTCCGGCTCGATCAAAGCTCTTTCCTGCGGGCTGCTCCATAAAATCGGCGTGTCTTCCGAATAAGGCCATGGAAAAATCCCGTGGAGATACGCGTCAAGAAGCCAATCCGGCTCAACGCAGCCGCCAAGAGCAAGAATTCCGTCTTCATCCGAGCAGGACGGATCCGGGAACCTGGACCAGTTTAACTGCGAGCGTACTTTCTGGATTAAAGGATCCATGGCGTTTTTCTTTCTGGAACTCAAAATCCAAAAGTGTTTTTGGGACTTGCCAGCGATTCAAAGACGTCACTTGCCGTTTTCCAGTCCGGCCAGCCTTCGCGCCAGACAAGAGAATCCGGAGCAATACGGTTTTCGTTGAGCCAGGTTCTCATTGTGTCGCGATTCACGGGACCGATTTGATTTCCAGAGGTTGGATGGAGATACCAAACGGTATCCGCTGGTCCTTCGAAAGGATCCGGCAACGTTGGCGTTGGGGTCTGAACGGATTTAGGCGGTTCCGCGAGATTTAAGGACGCATTGAATTTTTTGGCGTTGATTTCAGTGTCGGCAGCGTATGAATTCTGGAAAGTGCTGGTGCTGGAAGTTCCGCTAAATTCCTGGGAATCGTAATTTCCAGCGTCCGGAACAGCATTCCAATCCATAGGAACATGGTTCAGGTCAATGTCATCCCAAATCGGTTCCGATTTCTTCTCGAACGGAAAAAGTCCTTCACGTTTCGCGCGTTCTTCCCATTCTTTGGCAATCGGTAAATCTTTGGAACCGGCGGGGCGCGTGCTTTCAAATGGAATATCAAATTTGGCGTGGCATCTCGGACAGATTCCGCGCTGGCCGGCCTGAAATTCCTTGACGTTCAGTTTGTGTCCGTTTGGACAGTAAAATCGAATTCCCATAGTTAATCCCCAAAAAACTGACTGCATATTTCAAAAGCTTTTTATTAATTATATACGAAAAAAACAGTTTGAAAAGAAGGGGGGAATAAAATTTGGGCAAGGAATGAAAAAAAAGAGCAAAATAAAAGAAAGAACTGCGGAAAACAAACGATACTAAATTTCCGTACCTCGGAGCTGGTTCGGATTTTCTTTGGCGTATCTTTACTTTCCGCAGTCTGTTCAGGAGATTTTCAGTGGGTATTTTTCATTTCCTGCTTTATTGGGTCTTAATCGTTGATTGGTTCGACCGGACGATCCAGGCGAATTCGCAGAAGATTGTCTTTAACGATCCGTTCCCCAGCGTTTAAGCCTTTACGAATGACTCTCATGTTGTCTTCCTGGAGCGGTCCCAGTTCCACCGTGCGCATTTCCGGGATATTTTTCTCATTCAGGACATAAACAAAGCGCGTTGCCTGATTCGTACCGAGCGTTTCTTCCGGCACAAGAAGCGTTTCATATTTTTCCGTGATGTTTATTCGAATATGAGCGGTCATTCCGGGCTGGAAAAGGCGTGCCCCGCTGGCTGTTTTCGGGTTTTCGCACACCGCGCGAATGAAACGGGTACCGGAACTCTGCTCCAAAGTTGGTGTTAAATAGTCGATTCGCGCTTTATGGATGAATCCTTCGTCTCCGGAAAGACGAAACTCAATTTCCTGAACCAGTTCCGCGTTGGGATTTGCCTCTTTTCGTTTGTCCGCGATTTTTTTCAGCCGCTGAACGGTTGCCTCATCGATATTGATGAAAATGAAAACAGGATCCACTTTCACGATTTTAACCAATGACGTGCTATTAGCTTGAATCAGGTTTCCAATCGAAATTTCAGATTCGCAAAGGTATCCGTCAATTGGCGCGTAAATCTTGGTGTAGTTGACGTTGATTTCCGCCTGTCGAATCTTTGCTTTCGCGGTAGCGATTTCCGCGTCACATTCCTGAAGATTAAAAAGAGCCTCATCATAGTCCTCGTCTGAAATGGCTCCGCCGGGACGAAGTTTTTCAGCGCGCGCTTTCACGTTTTCCAGACGTTTACGTCGAGCTTCGAGGACTTCAAGTTCACCTTTGGCACTGGCGAGGAGCGTGTCATAGACATCGGAATCAATTTCAAAAAGGAGCTGCCCTTCCTTTACTTCATCTCCTTCACGAAGCGTAAGTTTCGTGTTTGCGTTATCTGATTCCGGTTTTCCTGTTTGGGGATTGATATTCATCTGCCCCTGTTCTTTGAAAAGGCATTTTAATAGCGTTCCGCTGACCTGTGCGCGAACATCCACTTCGTCAAACGCCATGATGCGCCCCGTAAATTCTTCGTAGTCCACGACTTCTCTCGAAATTGGCGTCATGACGTGCGCGCGGACAGGTTTCACTGCCGGTGATTGAGGTTGGGAGGATTCGGTTTTGGAAGCTGCATTCGCGGGTTTGTCCGTATCGCCGTTCGCGTTGCTGATGGATTCAAGACAACCTGCCAACGGAATGAGTCCCAGAGATAAAAAAAGTGAAAAAATGGCGTTTTGTGTTTTATTCATAAAAATTTTCCTTGGATTTTATTTTCGGGAGGGAAAGTGGAAGGCGCATTTCTGAAAATACGCTCCGGTTTTCGGGAACCATTAATTCGCGAAGCGTGAAAGCTGATTCCGTGAAAACGATTCCCAAACGTTAAAAGGTCTGTTTTGGCGGAGGCACGGTCTTTTTCAGGTATTGGAAACCGTGCCGGATGAATAAATTTCAGCTCTCGGCGTTTATCGGGTCTTTTCTTTCAGGCAGGTTTTCCGCTTCCGTCGAAACGTCAGAAGCGGAAGACGGTGCCGGTTTCTGTTTTCCGCCGCCGAAAATCATCATGATTACGGAATAAAAAACCGGAGTGAGGAAAATTCCGAAAATAGTTACGCCCAGCATTCCAGAAAAGACGGCGACTCCCAGCGTAAAACGCATTTCATGACCGGCCCCGGTCGAGAAAAGCAGCGGAACCACGCCGAGAATGAATGCCAGAGAAGTCATCAAAATTGGACGCAGCCGCAGACGGCTTGCTTCAACTGCGGCTTCGAATCGTGAAAGGCCGGAATTTTGAAGCTCTTTGGCGAATTCGACAATCAAAATCGCGTTTTTGCAGGCGAGTCCGACGAGTACCAAAAAGCCGATTTGCGTGAAAATATTCATGTCGAGACCTTCCATCCGCACGCCGGTCAGCGAGCAGAGGAGGCACATTGGGACGACGAGGATAATTGCCAGCGGAAGTACGAGAGATTCGTACTGTGCGGCCAAAACCAGGAAAACGAACAGAACGGCAAAGAAGAAAACGTAAATGGCGGAGTTTCCAGCCGTTCGTTCCAAAAGGGACATTTCCGACCATTCGTACCACATTCCCTGAGGAAGGATTTCGGAGCAGATGCGTTCCATTTCCAAGAGAGCTTCTCCCGAACTGTATCCCTCCGCGGCTTCGCCCGTAATGGCGGCTGAAGGGAACATATTGAATCTCGGAACAGTTAGCGGCCCCGTCATGTCTCTGATTTCGCAGATGGAACGCAGTGGAACCATTTCGCCTTTGGTATTTTTTACGTGAATGCGGTTCAGATTCTGTTCCTCCGCTCGGAAGATAGATTCAGCCTGCGCTTTTACCTGGAAGTTTCGTCCGAGGAAAGTCAGGTCATTGACGTATTTAGAGCCGAGAAAGACCTGGAGGGCGGTGAAAATCTCATCCATTTCGACACCCATATCCTGTGCTTTTTCACGATCAATATCGACGTATTTCATCGGCGTACTTGAACGGAACTGGGTATTCAGGTTTTTCAGTTTGGGACTTTCATTCGCGGCGTCGATCAAGTCGTTCGTGACCTGTTCAAGGGCTTTGAGGCCGAGGTTTCCGCGGTCCTGGAGCTGGAGCTTGAATCCTGAAGAAGAACCTTTTCCCATTCCGTCCACCGGAGCCGGGCGACTGATATTGATGACGGCTTCCGGGATTTCTTCCGCACAGCGTTTCATCAATTCATCACGAATCGCGAGGTCGGTGATTCCTGAGATTTTTCGTTCCTCAAAGGGGTCAAGAAGAATTGTCACTGACCCCATGTTTGAAATAATTCCAGAAACGAGGAAAGAGACACCGTCCACGGCCGAGGTGGCACGAATGCCGGGAATGGGTTTGCTTCGCGGATCATCATCCGGCAGGTCGGGGTCGCCCGCGCAGATTTTCTGGAATTTATTGCAGACGTCAACCGTTCTGTCAAGCGAGGCGGAGTCGGGGAGCTGGACGAATGCCATGAGGTATCCGCGGTCCTGGGGCGTGACGAAACCGGTTGGAGTTTTTTGGAATGTGTCGTACGTGACGTAAAGCAGACCGGCATAGAGGATGATGACGATGAAACTCAGCCGGAGGAATATCTTTACGAAACGAACGTAAAAACCAGTAGCCAAGTCAAAAGAGAAGTTGAACAGTCGGAAAAACCATCCGACGGTTACGTCCATCAGCCACGTGAGCGGATCACGTTTGCTTCCTTTGGGCTTGAGGAGCAGAGCCGCGAGCGCGGGAGAGAGAGTCAGTGAGTTAAACGCGGAAATGATGGTTGAGATGGCGATGGTTAAAGCGAACTGTTTGAAGAATTCTCCCGTAACTCCGGTCAGAAACGCGCAGGGAACGAAGACGCAGCTGAGAACCAGCGCGATGGCGACGAGAGCACCGGAAACTTCATCCATGGCTTTTCGGGCGGCATCTTTGGGTGAAAGACCATGTTCCATGTGGCGTTCAACGTTTTCCACTACGACGATTGCGTCATCCACCACGATACCGATTGCCAAAACCAGCCCAAAGAGCGAGAGGTTATTCAGCGAAAAACCCATCCCGGCCATGACGGCAAAAGTTCCGATGAGTGAGACAGGAACCGCCAGAAGCGGGATAATTGCCGCTCTCCATGATTGGAGAAACAGGATTACGACCAGCGCGACAAGAATTACCGCGTCACGCAGCGCGTGCTGAACTTCACCGACAGATTCCTGAATAAATGGTGTCGTATCGTAAACAATCGTGTATTTGAGGCCGGGAGGGAAAGACTTTTCCAACTCGATCATTTTTTCTCTCACCGCTTTGGCGGTTTTCAGGGCGTTTGCTCCAGGAAGCTGGGAGACCTGGAGAGTGCACATTTCAGTGTTTCGGTAAATTTCACGCCGGAAATTGCCGTCAGCTTGCCGATGCTCTTCATCCTTGAACGCGAGGTCGCCTTCGAGGAAGTCAACGACATCCAGCATTTTGGAGTGAAGTTCAAGGCGGGCAATATCTTTCATGCGGACAGTTGAACCGTCTTCCTCAACACGAACGATGATTCTTCCAAACTCCTCTTCCGTCATCAAACGTCCCTGAGCCTGAAGCATGTACTGGAAAGCCATGGGACGCGGTACCGGCTGCTGGCCCAACTGCCCGGCAGCAACCTGAATATTCTGTTTTTGGATCGCGGCCACCACTTCCTTGGCGGAAACGTGGCGGACCATCATTTTGTCCGGATCGAGCCAAATACGCATGGCATATTCGCGCTCACCGTTAATTGTCGCGTCCCCGACTCCTTCCGTTCGTGAGATGACATCGCGTATGAACAGACGCAAATAGTTGCTCAGATAGAGCATCTGGTAATACGGTTCATTGTCTTCGGGATTCTCAAAGTCTTTTTCGTGCCAATATTCTCTTCCGTTCTCGTCAACGGCTTTAACGAGTTGCCCTCCCTCACGAACGGTTCCTTTTTTCAGCGAATAAAGACTAATGTTCAGAATGGTCGTCGGACTTTGTTTTTTGGTCGTGACCCCAAGAGAACGAACTTCTTCCGGTAATTTTGGAGTGGCGATGGAGACTCGGTTCTGGACAAGGACCTGCGCCATGTCCAAGTCGGTGCCAACTTTAAAGGTGACGGCGATCGCGACTTGTCCGTTCGTGCAGTTTGTCGTCATATAGAGCATATTTTCGACACCATTAATCTGCTCTTCGAGCGGAACCGCGACCGTGTCGGCAACCGTTTCCGGAGAGGCGCCCGGGTATTGTGCCCGGACATAAATCGTTGGCGGAGAGACGTTGGGGAAAAGCGTCATGGGAAGCTGAACGTAAGCCAGTGTTCCCAAAATCACGATAACTATCGAGATGACGCACGCGAAAATAGGCCGGTCAATGAAAAAACGCGCAAACATAAACTCTAAAAATCCTGAAATCTAATGGGATATTGGGAGGCCAAAGGCAGGATTTTGAAGTTGCGGAAATGAAGGCTGTCCCAAGGACGTGCCAGAGAGCGTTCTGCCCGGGAAGCTGGGGATGATTTTCCAAAGAAAACCCCGGTTTTACTTAAAGGGACTTCCCAAAACTTCATTTTCTGAAAAAGGATAATATGATTTCTATCAGTATTGCCCGAAGTTCCACTGGTTTTCGATACGCGAAACTTCCGGTACTTGGGAATGTTCAAAACTCTTTCGTTGCTCTCGCCGGAGAGCGGTTTGGGGAAGGTCTTTTAATTAAATATTCCGTAAACTCCAATAATCGATAAACTGAAAGGCCTGGGAGGTGTGGGTTGGATATGGCAGAACTGAATTGGCTGGGCCATACCTCACCGATACCGTCTGTCCAAAATTTAGTTGGGAAAAAAAATAGTTAATGATTGATAGTATCCTAATGATAGCACACGATGATTGAAAGTCAATGGTTTTGGGGGGATTTTCATTGAATTTTTTCAAAAAAATTTAAAAATGGAGAGAGAATTTGAAAAAAAGGGAAATTTAGTTAATCTTTTCGTTGAAATGAAAATTCCAAGGAACAAAGATTTTTGAAGAAAAAATTTAAAAAGGACTTTTTTGGGTGGCGGGATGGATTTTTCGGAGTATAATTTATTAGAGGTTGAAAATAATTTACTTTCTTTTAATCGAGATCGCGGAGGTTTTTGTGTCTGTTTCAGCTGAGTTTGACTCTTGGAAAAAAGGAGCTTTGAAAAGCTCCGAAAATCAAAATTCTGGGCATGAAACTGAAGTGGCCCAAAACAGGCCAAATTTATCTGCCTCGCAGGGGTCAGCTGGGGATTCCGCGCAAGAGGATGGACGGCAGGAAGGCGTTTCCGATGATTCGTCATTCAATGAGTCAATGAATTTTCGCACGCGTCTCGAACCGGTAGAGGAAGCGTTTTTGAAATTGTTCAAAATGATGGATTATCGCCGAATCAAAACTCGTCCGGAGGCACTTGGGAAAAATGTTGAGTTTATTTCCGCGATGACATGTCGGCAGGAGCGAGTTCTTGTGACAATTGGAGACAGCGAGGGACTTCATCCGAATGATCTTGCGCGTGAGCTTGACTGCTCTATCCAGTCCATATCAGCGACGATTGAGATTTTGGTGAATAAAGATCTTGTTCTGCGCCTTCCAAATCCTAAAGACCGCCGAAGCTGCTGCCTTCATTTAACTGCTCGCGGGAAAGAAATATGCGCGACGATTAAACGTGGGCTTCAGCGCGCGTCGCATGAGCTTTTGGATGGTCTGTCGGTCGAGGATCAGGAGGCGTTCATTCGCATTGTCGGCCATTTTTATCAGGTGTCAGGGCTGGAATCGTGAGTTGATGAAATTTGGGACATAATCTGAACAGAGAATGCCTTCGGAACTTGATTTGGAGGCAAAATTTTTTTAAGTGATTCTTTTAGGGAAATCTTCTTTGCTCTTAATCGAGGAAGCTGGATATTTGGCATTTTCGATTTATTGAAGCTGTTTTCTGTTTGTTTTAAACGTATTTTGAAAATAAAGAAGTAAAATGCTTTTTATTTCAAATTTTGCTCTGGACAAAAAGACGGAAAAAAGGTAAAAGTAAAATAAAGTCTTAAAAAATAATTTCCGGAGCCATTTTTGAACACGGGACCGGCAATTCAAGAGACTGTCGATTAACTGCTTTTTCCCGCGCAGGTTTTTTATGTGTGAAAGATATTTCGGTTTGCAATTCGGAAATTTTGTTCTTTTTTTCCTTTTGGCATTTTTTGTGTTTGCCGGGTGCCAGAGTACTCAGGTGACTGGAAAGGATCCGCTTTTGGGAAAGACCAGGCTTGATCCTCCCGCGACAAGCGCGCGAAGTGTTTATGTGGAACGGCAGAATTTCGATGAAAGCGGTGTCGTGCCGGGAGGGCGAATCGCGGAGGGGCAGAAAGTTCTGCGTTCTGTGAAAAGAGGTGTCGCGGAGCGTGAAACGCGGACCGTTCGGTATCATTCACCGGAAAACGGGAGTGAATCGGATTTCTCTATCGAAAAAAATAAAGAAGCCAACACCGAAAAAGCTGCTGGGAAAAACGTAAGCGCGACGCGTCTGAAGTGGAAATCCGCGCGGGAAGGGAGCCGTGAAGAATCGCCTTATGGAATGAAAATTGCGCAAAATACGGAGTCTGGAAGTGATGGAGTTTATCCACGGGAACCAGGGACGAATACGGGGGATTATCGCTACTTTTACGATTTTGGCACTTTTCCGGCGAGAAGGGTTCCGATTGGCGGGACTTTGGGAGAGAGGGGGGAATTCTGGAACGACAGGGAAGAACGTTTCGTAAATGGGGATGATGATTTTTCAGGCTTGGCAAATTTTGAAGTCGTGAAGAAGCGGGAATCTGGCACCAATGAAAATTTTCTTCCAAAGATGAAGGTTGTTCAGCTTGTGCCGGAAGCATTTGATCCATACGCGCCTCATCGTGAATATGAACGGAAAAGAGGGGAAATTTCACGCATGATGGCGGCGGATTTCGATTCTCCTGGCTTTTCGACGAGAAAGTCTGAAACAGCGGGGGCACCAACTGAAAATGAAATTTCCGCGTATGGGGGCGGAAATTTTGATAAATCGAGAAATCGTTCCCTTGATGTCGCGGATGAATTGAAAGTGAATCAGCTGCCTCGAAAAGATGAGAAGAGCGGTTGGGAAGTGGTTTCGACCCCCGTAATTCGCGAAAAAGACGGATCGCAATATTCCTTCGCGGCTCAGATGGCTATTCCAGCTGCTTCAGTTGGCGGGAAGGTCCAGATTTCACCGAAATCGCGTGTGGATGAAAAAAAACAGAATCCTCACCGTTTGGATGAGGACCCTGTGATTGAGCTTCTTGATTTACCGGGTCGATAATTATCTTTGGAGAATACTGGCGGAATTGCCGATTGCTGATTCCGGTTCCATCCTGATTGGACGGTGAATGTCTGTCGGATTTGAGGCAGGTGGCCAAGGTGCCGCGGTGACCGGCTGATTTTCAGTAACCGGTTGGGCCGCCGCTAATCTTTGATTTGAATTTGGTGTTTGAAGAGGAAGAGGACTTCCTGAGGCTTTAGGCAAGTAACGGCTTGAAATCAGCAGCGCGACTTCCGCGAACTCCATGCGAACTTCCGGGGTTACCCCTTCCAAACGCTTGGCTAAATTCGCGACTCCTCCCCCTTTGGCAATGGTCGTTTGGGAAAGTTCTCCAAGGAATCCGGCAACCTGGTTTAAATTATGGTCTGCAACTCTTCCAACGAGTGGCTGGAACGTTTTTGCCAGAGCTTCTACGCCATTATTTTCGATCTGCATAAAGGCATCCAGACGAATTGCCAAAAGATTTTCACCTTTATTTCCCTTCATTGGCTGATTTTGAAGAATAATTAATCCTCGGCCCGTAACTTTTTTGGGAAATGGTACCCCTTCGTACGCGCCATCCGCGTAGATTAAAAGCATATTCTCTGTTCGATGGATTACTTCCACCAGGCCTTCAGTTCCTGCCTGATCCCTAAGGATGAATTTTCCAGGAGAACTTTCCTGAAGTTCCATCTGGCTGACTCCCATTAATCGCCAAATACTCACCATCGTGTCCGGGTGGAACGTCATGAAATCATAAAGTTCTTTTTCGCAGGTAATGATTTCAACCGGAAGTCTTCGGTACATTGAAATATTTTTCAAAACAATCCGTATCTTTTCCTGGGCATAGGGAGACAGGGATTTGAATGGTATTTTGCTTAAAATTTCTTTTTTGCTTTTAAGAGTCGTGGAGGCTTTCTGGCAGTCGGTGACTCCAAGTATGCTGCTGACCGAAGAATTTTCGTAGGAAAATGCCTCTTTTTGAGCAAATGTCCATGACGAAAATATCAAATTTAATGCGAAAAGACTGATTAAACAGTAACTTGTTCGAAAAATCCGATTTTGTCGCATTCTGGTTACCCTTACGAAAAAATTGAAACTATTAAATTTTCTTATTTAGTATTTCGGATTCCTTCAGAATATCCCAAAGTTAATTTGTGCCGATTATTCGGATTTTTCTAAATCTTCCGGCGGTATATGCCGGTTATTCTGGTTGCATAAAAAAAGAAAGAATTAACGATTGTAGCGAGTAAGAAAAATAGTTAATTTGAGTAGTCTGGCAGTAAAAAAACCGCCAGTCTTATGAAAAGACTGGCGGTCTTCAAAGGAAAACGTTTTAAAGGTTTATTTTCGCTTTCCTCCCCGTTTTACCATCCGATTGATGCTTCCAGCCATACTGGAAGGTTCACGCTTGCGCGCCTTGAGATTGGTATTTACGATAAAATCAATCGTGTAGCGCCATCCAGGCACATCATGCTGGGAGAAGTCGGTTTCCCACTCACCATCGTCATCTTCTTCGTCGTCTCCGACTTCCGTAAAGATATGCGCCTCCTCATCGTTTTGCGGATAAGCTTCTTCATCATCAAAATCCTGTTCCTCAAAATGAGAAACTGATTTTTGAGAAGCGGAACGGCGTGAACGACGCTGACGGCGACGGGGAAGATCCTCTTCTTCCTCCTCCTCTTCCTCTATTTCAAGCTCCATGTTCATTGGTTCCTGCCAGGAATCGTCATCCTGTCTGGTGAAACGCTCGGAAGCTCTTCGTCCGTCCCGGCGAGTGCGTTTTCTTGAGGAAAGGGGGGATTCCTCTCGTTCTTCTTCGTCATCTTCCTCATCAATCAAAGCGGCAGGAAGTTCCTGAGTCACGCGAGTTCGTTCCAATTTTTCACGCTGATTCCTTCGTCGACGCCGTGATCGGGCACCGTTCGGCTGCTCCATTTCCTCCGCGCCAAAATCATCAGAGGAAAATGAGGAATCTTCTTCCAAAACGCAGAATTCATTTTGCTCAGAGAGCAGATCCTCCTCGATCACGCGCTGACGCCGTGAACGTTCACCGCGCGTAGAAACCGCGGGCATTTCTTCTGTGTCCCGCCGCCGCGCGGTTTTGGATTGAGTTTTTTCTGTTTCTGTCATTTTGCTCGCGACAACACTTGCCATGATTCCGCCAATGGCAACCGATTTTTCTTCGCTGGCAACGGTTTCCTGAAGATTTCTGCGTCGACTTCGACGACGCGGTACGGATTCCTCCGACTGACTTTCAGTTTCAGAAATGGAAGGAAGAGTTTCCGCCGAGTGTTCCTCAAAAACAGAAACATCAGCTTCTTCTTTTGTTCCGCGTTTTGAACGCCGTGAACGCCGTGAACGTTCCGGCTTTCCTTCTTTTCCTACTTTTTCTGCTTTTGCCGTTTTTTCTGGTTTTTCCTGAGTTTCAGCAAAGACGTTCTCAGGTGAGACGAAATCATCGTCATCCAAATCAATTTGAGGCGGATTTTCGACGTTTTCTAAAGTGAAATTGGCAACAGAAGAGACCCTGCCTGATTTTTCCGCGGCAAAATTGCCATTTTTTTCCTGCTTTTGGATTTTTTCCATATCCGCAGCGGACTTCACTTTTTCTTTTTCCGCAGTTTCCGGCAAGGTAACAGGCAATCCCAGTTCAAAAGCCAGGCTGTCCCAGGTATCCAAGCCTTCAGGGCGAGAAACTTCAATTTCAGCTTCCTGATCCGGCGTGCTTTCTTCCTCTTTAGTTTCAGCGGAGGCAGTCGCTTCTTCCATTTGTGAAGTTTCAGCTTCCACATCGAGCGAATCTTCTTCGTCCAGCAGCCCAAAACCAAATCCCATTGAAGGATGTTCGTATCGATTCAGGACACGACAAAGAGTTCCGTCCTCAGACAGAATCGGGATTGGTTCCGAATCTGCCGCGTCAATTTCCCTTCTTTCGAGAGAATCGTCATTTTCTGAAGTAAAAACTTCTTCTGTTTCGTTCGCCTCTTCTATTTCATTGATTTCCGCGGAAACTTCTTCGATTTTATTTTCTTCCTGGGTTTCGGCGGTCAAATCAATCTCTTTTCCTTCAAGACCAAAATGAGAGTAGTTTTTGGTAGTCTGCGTCCACCCACAGAAGAAATCGTCCATTTCCTCATTGAGTCCCATTGAAGTGTCCGAAGCGGCAGAGGCATTAATTGTCTCCATGTTTACTTCAGCCTCCGAAACTGGACAAACGAACATTTCATTCGGTTCCATCTCATGAAGATTTGAAGAAACGGTTTCTTCCGGTTTTAAAAACTCATGGCCATTTTCTTCAGAAAAGAAGATTTCACGAATTTGCTTTTCCTGTTTCTGATCCGGAGTGGCTTCAGAGAAATCCAGGACATTTTCTTCATTTTGGGAAGATTCTTCTTCCTGCGCGGGAGTCATAAAAATCTGATCCCAGTAATTATTTTTTTTCTGTGACATAAAATTAAAATCAGTTGGGTTTTTGAATTGAAACGCCTGGCAAACCGGAGCAGGCGAAAATATGTTTTGCAGTTTGCTGCACTTTTCTTTTTTCCTATTTCATCCTAATTGTCTATTATTCACTTTTCTGCGTTTGTGACAAGGGGGAAGCAGGTGAATTTTACGGGATTTTTGATAAAATCGGCAAAATTTTTTGTAAATTTGTGAAAGTTGAAGGAAAATAGGAAAAAATTTGTGAAAAGGCATTCACCTCCATTCGCGGTTCACCTTTATTCATTGAACTGGTTAAAAAAGGAAATTTTCCTGTTTCATCGAATGGAAAGGAGTTCAAAATAGTTTGGTAAAGGCCAGATACTGTCTTCGGTGAGTGTCTCAAGATAATCCGCGATAACTCGCAGCGCGTACATTCCCTTGAGAACCACGTCCCGATAGTATTGCGCCTTTTCCAGGACATCCATTTGAGGTCTGACTCCGGCCAGTCTTTTTTTGAGTTCTGAAATACTTTGAACGAGCAGGTCAAGATTTTCATCCAGCTCCTGAAGTATTTTACGCTGAGTGATGGTCGTCAGTGCCGGAAAAATGTTTGCCTTGTGGCGAAGAACTGCCGGGAGGATCATGGTTTGGGCGATCCGGAGCATCGCATTAGCTTCGATACTGCATACCGTACAGTAATTTTCAGCGAGTATTTCCTGTCTGCTGTGAAGTTCAGATTGAGAATAAACGCCGTATTTTCCGAAAAGGTCAATTGATTCCTGCTCCATCAGAACGGGAAGACAGTCTACCGTATCTTTGAGATTGGGCAGTCCGCGCTGCTCGGATTCTTCGACCCAATCCATGGAATAGTTATCGCCGTTAAAAAGGATGGGACGAAATTCATTGATCATTTCGCGCAGCAAATCATGAACGACGGTTTTGAAGTCTTTTCCCTCGGCCAAACCCGCTTCGATATTCGTCGCGGCATAGTCCAGGCTTTCAGCAACGATCGTGTTGATGACCGTGACCGCGGCCGCGGAATTTTGACTGGAACCGACAGCGCGAAACTCAAATTTATTTCCGGTAAACGCGAAAGGACTCGTTCTGTTTCGGTCTCCGGTATGGCGTTTCAATTTACGCAGAATCGGCAGTCCGATGGAAGATTGGATTGAGTCGTCGTGGTGGAAATCGTCGGAGGAGCCGTTCGCGATGAATTCCAGGACGTCAGTCAGGTCCTTTCCCAGGTAAACGCTCATGATTGCCGGCGGAGCTTCAGCCGCGCCGAGGCGAAAGTCATTTTGGGGTGAGGCGGCGGAAAGCCGGAGGAGTTTCGCGTATTTATGGACTGCCCGACAGACCGCTGAGCAGAAGAGAAGATATTGGGCGTTACTTTCCGGTGTGGCTCCGGGTTCGAGGAGATTTTCGCCGGTATCAGTTCCTATGGACCAGTTATTGTGCTTTCCAGAACCGTTTACGCCGGCAAATGGTTTTTCGTGGAGCAGACAGAGAAAACCGTGCCGCCGGGCGACCTGGCGCAGAATCTGCATTACGAGCATTTGGTGGTCGAGAGCGAGATTGGTCGTTTCAAAGGTTGGGGCCAGCTCAAATTGACCGGGAGCCGCTTCATTATGCCGCGTTTTAATTGGGACTCCCAGTTTCATCAGCTCAAATTCGACTTCCGTCATGAACGCCAGCACGCGTTCAGGGATTGCCCCGAAATAATTGTCCTCAAGTTCCTGTCCTTTCAGGGGTTTCGCACCAAAAAGAGTTCTTCCGCAAACGAGCAGGTCGGGGCGCTGAAACGCGATTTGGCGATCAACGAGAAAGTATTCCTGTTCAACGCCCAGAGTGCATTCGACACGGTTCGCGGAGGTATTTCCGAAAAGACGCAGTACGCGAAGAGCCTGTCGATTCAGGGCATCCAGGGAACGGAGCATGGGCGTTTTCTGATCGAGTGAGTCTCCTGTCCAGCTGACGAACATCGTGGGAATCACGAGAGTCGCGCCATTGGCGTTTTCGAGAATGAACGCGGGACTTGAGGGATCCCACGCGGTGTATCCGCGAGCCTCAAACGTGGCCCGAAGACCGCCGGAGGGGAAACTTGAAGCGTCCGATTCTCCGCGAATCAATTCGTTGCCGCTGAATTTCGCGATTGCTTTCAAGGGGCCGGACGGAGTGAGGAAACTGTCATGTTTTTCCGCGGTTTGGCCGGTCAGAGGCTGGAACCAGTGCGAGTAATGCGTCGCGCCGCGTTCCATGGCCCAATCACGCATGGCGGAGGCGATGGCTGGCGCGATTGCCGGATCGAGACCGCCGCCTGATTTGATTGTCTGCTGAAGTGAATCAAAGATTTCAGCCGGCAGTCTTTCTTTCTGAACAGACTCGGTAAAGACGCAGGAAGCGTAAATGTCCGTCAGAGAGGACGTTCTGTAGTCAACCAGTCCCTGACGCAGGGAAGTCTGGGTTCCGATGGATTCAATCGCGTGTTGACGAGCGTTCATGGTCTCTTTTGACTCAAACTTTCTGAAAAAGTGCCGCGCCTGAAATGAACAGACGCCGAATCAAGAAAATCTATTTTAAATATAGCACATTTTGAAATTTTGTCTATTCCCGGCAGTGGCAAATGCGTGGATTTTTCTGGTAAAATTTAATGTTTTTTCCAAAAATTCTGAAATTTTAAGATTTTAACGTGAGAAAAAGAGAAAACATATCAAATAGATTAGGCAGGACAGGTAAAATAGTATGGCGCGAAAATCGTTCTTTTCGTGAGAGAAAATTTGAATACCCGACAGAAAGGAAGAAAAATGAAAAATTCAACATTCTTTTCCAGTGAAACTGAAAATCAGCTGCGCAATGTGCTTAACAGCTGCTCCGTTCAGGAGTTGCGCCGTCTGAAAATAGAGATGATGGACGGTAAACTTTGTCTTATTGGCACACTTTCTACCTGGTACCATAAGCAATTAGCGCAGGAGCTGCTTCGGCGAAAAAGCCCAATTCCGGTTTTGAATCTAACGAGTGTGGAATCGTTTTCTTAAGCTGAACAGAGTTTCCGGCCTCGCGTTTGAGAAAGTTTTTTGAGAAAGCTGGCGGAAAAAAGGAAGCGGGAGGAATTTTCCATTAATAAAGAATATCCGGGTTCTTCATTTATTTGGCGTGAAGAACCCGGAAAGTGAAAACACTGAAATGATTATTCTTTAAAGTTGGGGTCGTTTCCAAGGTTCACGTTCAGGCCGACCCAGGAATCGCTTGGGCACATGAGGGATTTGAAGGTTTCGTATTTAATCGCTTTACTAATGGATCTTACGCTTCCGTCGGCAAACGCGATATTATTAATCTGCGAGTGGCGGCTCGTTGGGTAATTACTGAATTTCGAGGTGTCGATGCCGCTTCCATTCCAGTTGATTCCGAATCTTTTGTAGGTATTTGTGATGTTTCCGCAATTGGCCCAATCGTCAGCCGGGCTGAATTCAGTGTTGATGTCTCCGGTGTAGCCGGGAACACGTTTCCAGCACTTTTCCGTAAGGAGAATCGTTTGGCTTGCCCCGTCTTTAATGCTGGAGATGGATGATTTGGAATAGGTGTTGTTTTTTCCGGAATAATAGAAAAAAAGACCGGATCCGCGCACCCCTTTTGTGGGATTCGTAGTATTGGTTTGAGCGCCGAACGCAAAATTCCCGACGTTCACCATGTAGTTGCCGCCCTTTGTTGGGGAGTCACTGACCGGGCATTTGAACTGTTTTACCGGAGGCGTGGAAAAAGAACCAGTCATAATCTGCTCGCTTTCTTTTCCGCGTCCGAGCTCCTCAAGGATCTGTGCGTACCAGCTTCCATAAGTACGGTCATTTCGTCCGGCATATGGAAGTCGATCTTTATTTGAGTCGAAAAGGATAATGGCCTGTGCCAACTCGCGCTGATTATTCGCGCACGTAGTCTGAAGGGCGGTGAGTCTCGCGTTCACGATCGCGGGCATGAGGAGTCCGACCAAAACGCCGATGATAGCGATAACGACAAGCAGTTCCACGAGCGTGAATCCGCCGCGGGTGGAAAGACGATTCTTTTTTCCGGCAGACATAAATTCCCCTTTTCCATAAAAAACAGTTTTATTGATAACATATTCTTTTACGCAGCGATTCTCCAAAAAGTTTGTTTTGGCTTGGCGTAAAAATCCCCAAAGGAATCATATTCTTCTATTTTGCCGAATTTTTAGGAAATTTCCAGCCCCCATGGGCCATTTTTCTTGAAAAAATTTAAATTTTTTTGCTGATAGGGCTGGATTTATTTGAAAATTTAGTGCAAAATAGAACGTAACAGAAAAATGAGGTTTATCGCGCGTTCCGAATTTTGGCTGAATCGGGGAGGCCGGGAGCGGGCGGGGAACCTCCACAGGAACGAAAGTGAAAGATCCTGGAGCGCAAATCGGGTATTTCACGCCAGTCAAAAATCAGGAAATTAAAAATGAAGAGAAACAAAACGCTTATTTTCAGCAGTCGGGTGGAGGGATTTACTCTGGTTGAACTTCTTGTTGTCATCGCCATCATTGGCGTTTTGGTAGGATTGACCATTCCGGCGGTTCAGGCGGTGCGTTCTTCGGCGCGTCAGACGACCTGTCTGAATAATCAAAAGCAAATCACGACAGCGGCAAAGTCTTTTGAGACGACAATGGGATATTTGCCGTTTCATATGAATACTTACTCCAATACGAAAGGGTGCTGGGTTATTCCGATTCTGCCTCATATTGGCCAGTCCGCGCTCTGGACGGTTTGGGAACAGGGGAAAAACGACACTCGTTACGTGACGCTTACGGAACTGATTTGTCCGGATCAGCCGGAAAAGAAGAAGCAGGAGGCCGGGATGACCTATGTCGCGAACTGTGGATATTCCGGTCAGGAGAACGACGGAAACGGCGTGATGGCTCTTCATCTTGGGGCGTTTGTTCCCAGTACCAGTAAGAAGTCAATGACAGCAAAAATGAAGGATGGAGCCTCGTATACGGTTTTTTTCACCGAAAACCTTAACGCGACGAACTGGAAAACGACAAATCGTAATCAGTATGGAGTACTTTGGGCGAAAAGTCGCACTACGGATGCCTATCCGTCCAGCTATCATCCTCAGCATGGGTTCAATACCGCTTTCGCGGATGGTTCTGTTCGTTATCTTAACCGCAGTATTGAATATTTGCTTTACTGCCAGCTTTTGGCGCCTGATGACCGGAAAGCGGCGAAATTTAATTCAAGTATGACTAATCAGATGAAAGTTCAGCTCATTGATAAATAAGCACCTGGAACTGCTTTTCAATGAGAAAAAATTAGAGCGTTTTGAATTTCAAAGGTGTCGGGAAGCTGCCTGAAACCTGCCAGATTTTATCACTCTGAAAATCCAACCTGAAAGGAAGCGAAAAATGCTGAAACTGCATAATGCGATGTGGCCTGGTGTCGTGGGTAAAGGCCAGCCCGGTACAGAGCCTTTTATTGATTTGGACACGATGTTGAAGATGACTGCCGACACTTTGGTCAATGGGCAGAAGTTTGATGGAGTGGACCTTTTCCTCTCACTTCCGCACGTGGATATTGACAGTACGGACGATGACCTTGAGAGATTGGCGGACAAAGTTCGTACTCTTGGACTGGAAATTGGTTCCTGCGTCGCTCCGGTTTGGGGAGGCTGCGGTGGCGGAAGCGCGATGGGAAGCGCGGAAGATCGTGACAGATTCTGCTCGATGGTTCGGAAATCGTGCCGAATTGGGCGTAAACTGCGAGAGCTGGGAGTTCGTTCTTCTGGCTGTATTCGCGTTGATTCCTCATGCGGGGTGGAAGAGTGGAGTGATGACCCGGTTGGGAATACCGCGAAAATCATTGATACTTTCATTGAGGCCTCTAAAATCGCCGCGGATTATGGTGAACGTCTTGCGGCGGAAGGTGAGATCTGCTGGGGCGGAATGCACTCCTGGAAATGGATGCTTCGCGTACTGGAAGGCGTGGCTTGGCCGGAAATATTCGGTTTTCAGGCGGATATGTCCCATACGCTTCTTTATCTGATGGGATTTAACTCTCCGGAAGACCGTATTCTTCCGGAGGGATATGACTGGAAAGATCGATCAGTATTGGATGAAGCATATTTCAAGCTGACCTCGGCACTCCGTCCGTGGATGATTGACTTTCATGTCGCTCAAAATGACGGCTCTGTCTTTGGTTCCGGCTCTCACGACAAAACCGGGCGTCATTGCCTCGTGAATGATCCGAACGGTAAGCTGGATATTCCTCATTACGCGAAATTCTGGCTTTGCGATGATTCCGGAAAGTTTACCGGAGCGGTAAAGCATATCTGCTGGGATGGCTGTATGTTTTCCAACGCGTGCATGATGGACCCGGAAACATGGCGAAATATTCTCGGGGCAATGATTCAGGTGCGTGACGTGACTGGAGAATAAAATCCGGAATCGTGAATCTTTGGTCCGCGAATATTCTCTCGTGCGCTGCCGTCTCCGGGTCAGGAGCGCGGTAAATGCCGTGAGGAACTGTTTCCGATTTTGAATATGGCGAGTTGGAGTTTGGAGTCGCTCGCCAAATGTTAATGTTGATTTCAGGAAAGCCGCGGTTTGAGTTTTCGCGCTTTTGTTTTGGAGATACGTGCTTTTTATCCGGCTTTTCTCTGGCTGAGCCGCGTTGACGCGTGTGGTGAATTTCAGGCAAACTTTTATGGTAATCGTTTGTTTTTTGATTTTACGGACGTGAAATGAGATTTTATTCCGGAATCCGTGGAAATTCAGGATATTTTCTCTTTTTTCTTTCTTTTTTTTCTTGAACGGCTTGACAAACCGCGTCCGCGGAATATAATCAGAGAATATGAGGAATTTTCGTAATTTCAGGAATTTTGGAGCGTATCTGGAAATCGGCCTTTTTTACCAGAGGAATCAGTCATGAAAATCCTTTCCCGCCTGTTTACATTTGGTTTGTTTTTCGTTTTGTCCGCTCAGGTCTCTTTAAGCGCAGCGGAGGTTTTTCGTCTTGGGATCATTGGAACGGACACTTCGCATGTTCCGGCGTTTACGAAACTGTTTAATGACCCGAACGCGGAAGGGGATTATCAAAAACTTGAAATCGTCGGAGCGGTGAAGGGCGGTATGCCGGATAATGAATCGAGTTGGAGCCGAAAGGATAAATACGCGGAAGAAATAGAGCCGCTTGGTGTGACGATTTACGAGACGATAGAGTCGATGCTTCCGCACGTGGATGGCGTTTTGGTGGAGAGTGTTGACGGTCGTCCTCATTTGGAATTCGCGCGTCCGGTAATTGCCGCGGGGAAACCGCTGTTTATTGATAAGCCGATGGCAGGCAATCTTTGGGAAGTGATTGAGATTTTTCGTCTTGCCTCAGAAAAGAATGTGCCGATATTTTCCGCCTCATCTTTACGCTACAGTGCGGGAATCCGCAAGATTCGTGAAGACAGTCCGTTGGGGCAAACGCATGGTGTTGAGGCGTGGAGTCCCTGTTCTCTGAATGAGCATCATCCTGATTTTTACTGGTATGGGATTCATGGAGTTGAAACTCTTTTCACGATGATGGGGTCCGGGTGCGTGAGTGTCTCGCGAACGTCAACTCCGAATTATGATTTGGCGGTAGGAGTCTGGGCCGACGGCCGGATCGGTTCTTTTCGCGGGATTCGAGCCGGGACAGCACCTTACGGCGGAGTCGTTTTCGGCAGCAAGGGAGTTGATTTCGCGGGTAAATATGACGGATATAAACCGCTCTGTGACGAAATTTGCCGCTTCTTTTTGACGGGTAAAGCACCGTTTGATTCTCGTGAAACGCTTGAAATCATGGCGTTCATGAGTGCGGCGGATGTCAGTAAATCCCGCAACGGCGCGCACGTGACGCTGGAATCGGTGATTGAAGAGTCTAAAAACCTTACTGTTCGTACGTTTAACGTTAAATTGACGAACGAGGGACGGATTACTCTTGACGGGAAATCTGTTTCTCTTGAGGAACTGACGGGCGCGCTGCGAAAACCGAACGATAAAACGTACTATCGCGTGATTCTTGAGAATTGTTCCCAGCTTGAAGGCGAGGCGCTTGCTCCTGTCCTGAATGGTCTTGGCGACGCGGTTCTCGTGCGTTACGTTTACTGATTTTTGTTTCCGCTTTGCGGGTATTCGGAGGATGGCCCGATTTTTTCCTTTTTTTCAGAAAGCAGTTCAATGTTAGTTAAATCCGGAAAAACAGATCTTCTTTCCTGGCGCGCGTACTCAGATCGAGAAAGCATGGGGCTTGCCGCCGCTTCCTACGCGGAAGGGCTGATTCGGGCATTGCTTGCGCAAAAGGATGAATTACGGATGATTTTTGCCGCGGCTCCTTCTCAGAATGAAGTCCTGAAAAATCTGGCCCAATCGCCGAATATTCCATGGGAGCGGATTCACGCTTTTCATATGGATGAATATGTTGGTCTTGATCCGGCGGCGCCTCAGGGATTCGGTAATTTCCTGCGCGATCGTCTTTTCGGCCTTGTGCCTTTTAAATCGGTTCATTATCTTCAGGAGGCGGAAGCGTATTCAGAACTTCTTCGCGAGGGAGAAGTGGATATTTGCTGTCTTGGCATCGGCGAAAATGGACATATCGCGTTTAACGATCCTCCGGTTGCTGATTTTAATGACCCGCAGACTGTTAAAGTGGTTGAACTCGATTCCGTTTGTCGTCAGCAGCAGGTTAATGACGGGTGCTTTGCTTCCCTTGATGAAGTTCCGACGCACGCGATGACATTGACGATTCCGACTCTTTTTGCCTGTAGTCATCTGGTCTGTACCGTTCCGGCCGCGACGAAACGTGAGGCAGTCCGCCGCCTTTTGACGGACGCGGAGATTTCAACGGAGGTACCGGCGACGATTATGCGCCGTCATCCTTCGGTCTCCCTTTTCCTTGATTCCGACTCCCTTCCGGAATTCAGCTGAGCTTTCAGAAAACTTTCCCAAAAGTGATTTTCGGAAAAACGGATATTTTGATTTTTGCCTGTGTTCCGGAAAGTTCCGCGTGTTTTGGGGATTTGAGGGAGGATGGAGTCTTTCCAAAATTTAAACCAGTTTCTTCTTTCCCGCGGGAAAGCATTTTGGGAAGGTTCTTTCAGAACAGTTTCAATTTTAGCGGATTAAGAATTTCAGATATATTTCAAACTGAACTTCAATTTCAAAGTTTATTTTTTCCAAGGAGAAAAACATGAAAAAGATTCTCACCCCCGCCATTTTTCTTTTGGCAGCCGTAATGATTCTGCCGGCTTTCGCGCAGAGTGATGACGGTTTTGTTCCGCTTTTCAATGGCAAGGACATGACGGGCTGGAAACCGTGCAAACGGGATTTTCGTCCTTATCCGCTTCTTGAGATGACTGATGAGGAACGTGAAAAATTCTACGCGGACAATCAGGCGGAATACGATGCCCACTGGACGATTGAAAATGGTGAATTGGTCAATGACGGCAATGGCCCGTACGCTTCGACCGAAAAATTCTACCGCGATTTCGAGCTGCGTCTCGAGTACAAAACGGTTCCGATGGCGGACAGCGGCATTTATCTTCGCGGAAATCCGCAGGTTCAGATCTGGGATACCCGTAAAGAAGGCGGCAAGTGGGGCATTGGCGCGGATAAAGGCTCCGGTGGTCTCTGGAACAATCAGAAAAACGCGCGTCATCCGCTGGAATACGCCGACAAACCGTTCGGTGAATGGAATTCGGTCCGCATTATCATTCGCGGCAATGTCGTGAACGTTTGGCTTAACGGCAAACAGACGGTTAAGGATACGGTCATGGAGTATACTTGGGACCGCAGCAAAGATATGCCGGAAGTTGGTCCGATTCAGCTTCAGACTCACGGCGGTGAAATTCGCTGGCGCAATATCATGATTAAGGAACTTTAGTCTTCTGATTTTAATTAAATCACGCGGAGGTTTTGGAAACGAGGCCTCCGCGAAATCTTAATAAATATTTGGCTTTCTTTTTCCTTCATTGCAGATGATTGACAAAGTGAAAGCAGTTTGTGCCCCCTCTTTTTAAAGAGAATTTCTCCAAACTCATTTTTTAGTTTCGGCAAACGGTTGGTGAGTATTTCTCAAGTTTTATTTTTCTGCCGCGATGTTTTCCGTAAATATCTTTTCACTCCAGGCAACAGACGGTTGGGAATTTTCTGAGAAGATTGAAAAACCGGAATTAATCTTAAATTCAGTGTAGTTCAACTGGAGTTTGAATGAAAGTTTCCCAATGACGGTGGAATTTTGCTCGTATTTCGTGGATTCTTCCCGTTTAAAGGTTTTTTTATGGTACCGTGAAAGGCGATGGTTGAACTGTTTCCACACCGGAAAACGGAAAAACAGGGTAAATCTCAAGGGGGAAGGTGATTTCATGAAAAAATCTCCAAATTTGGCAAGGTTTTGATTTGGTCTATGGGAAAAACGATTCGCTGAACGTAAGCTCCCATAGTACTTTTTAACTCATTTTTAGGAGGCAGAAAAGTCAATAGGCGGAAGGGGATTTTTGACAAAATTTCCCCCACCCCTTGAAATATTTTGAAAGATGAGGTAAACTATTAGAAACGTAAAACGTGAAAAACGCGACTTCAAGCAATTACGCGGAGAGAGAAAGGTAAATCGTGAACGCATCCGCATATCTGGTTTTTCGGGATGAATCCCGTTGGAACGAAGTATTTCGATTAACCTCTGATCGAGTTACGGCGATTGGCCGTGCCCCTTCAAATACGATCGTTTTGAAAGATGACCGATGCAGTCGGGCGCAGGCGCAGATTCGTTTTGATGAAGAGCAGGACGCGTGGTTTCTGAAGGATCTTCAGAGTAGAAACGGAACTCTGGTAAACGGTCGAAAAATTGATTCGGAGGCTGAATTTCGTCTGTCCACGAACGATATTTTGATGTTTGGCAAGTCGCACTTGATGTTTCTCAATGAGCTTCGTGAACTTCCTTCCGATGGTTCAAGCAGTGAGTTTCAAATTCCACCGGCGGAATTTGCTACGGAAAAAATGGATAGTTCGAGCGTTTTGGGAAGTTCGCACGTTTTGTCTGGAAACATGGAAGTTTCAGAAGAAACGATGATTACTTTCCGCCGTGACAAAGCGCGGCTTTTGGAAACCATTGAACTGGAAAATTCTGGACTATCCAATCCGGCGGGGAAACGGATTCGGCGTTCGATTGCCAATCTCTGCCGACTGGCGATTGAGATAAATCGCGGTGCTGACGAAAGAGCCAAGCTGGATTTGGCTCTTCAGTATCTTTTGCGTGAATTGCCGGTTAATCATGCGGCGGTTCTTTTATTACCTGTGCCGTGTGAGGACAAATTCCCAATCGATGCCCTGGAAGTTAGCGCGTCTATGACGTCAGGGGCTGGTATTCGCGGTAAATCCAATACTTACCAGAAGGTTTCTGATTATCTTGCGCAGACGGTTCTTGAGTCTCGAAATGCCGTTATTGCCCGCCATGTTCGCGGTGATAGTATTTTAGGGCGTCGAAACAGTGAAGGAATTATTGACACGACGAGCGTGATCTGCGCGCCAATATTTGTCGATGCGAGGCGTTGGGGGATTCTCCATGTCTATTCAACCGATCCGCGTCGGGTTCCGGATGTTCAGGATCTGGATTTTACTTTAGGCGTAGCGGAAATTTTAGGGATTATGTTTGAGAATCTCCGAGAGCAAAATTTGCTTGAAGAAAGTCTGAATCGAGCCAGAGATGAAAACGCGGATCTCCGCAAGCGCCTTGGGGTTCAGAGTGAAATCATCGGAAACAGTCCGGCGGTTCAGGAGATTACCGAGCAGATTGCTTTGGCGGCGAACAGTCGCGCGACGGTTTTGATTCATGGTGAAAGCGGTTCCGGCAAGGAGCTTGTCGCGAGGGCTGTTCATTTTTCAAGTTCAAGAAAAAAGGCTCCTTTCGTTTGTCTGAATTGCGCGGTACTTTCGGAAGATCTTCTTGCCAGTGAACTGTTTGGGCATGAACGCGGTGCTTTTACTGGTGCGACAGACAGAAAAATTGGAAAATTTGAAGCCGCTAACGGCGGGACGCTCATGCTTGATGAAATTGGCGAGATGGGACTGAATATCCAGGCCAAATTTCTGCGTGTGCTTGAGGGGCATCCTTTTGAACGTGTCGGCGGGACGAAGCCGATTTCGGTTGATGTGCGAGTCATTGCCGCGACCAACCGTGATTTGGAGCAGGAAGTTATTGCGGGCCGATTCAGAAAAGACCTTTTCTTTCGATTGAGAGTCGTTGAGATTCTCGTTCCGCCGCTTCGACAGAGAGTTACGGACATTCCGATTCTAGCGGAGCATTTTTTTCAGCGTTTTCGAGCGGAAACAGGACGTAAGCTCCTTGGTTTTTCGCAGGAAGCTCTTGCGCTGCTTCAGCAGTACGCATGGCCGGGAAATATTCGTGAATTGAAAAATGTTATTGAACGTGCCGTCGTTTTGGCTCGCGGAAATCGAATTGAAGCGTCCGACATTCTTCTTTCAAACCTTGCGGCCGGGACTGATTCTGGCGAGCTTTCTTCCATACCGGCACTCGCGCCTTCCGGCGAGGATTTTCGTCCGGTTTCTCTTCAGGAAGCGGAATTGGAACATATTCGAAAAACGTTGGAATTTACCGAAGGAAATAAAAGCCGGGCCGCGCTGCTTCTGGGGATTGAACGGACGACGCTGGATCGAAAGATCAGGAAGATTCAAAGCGCGGAAAATTCCTGACGTTTGATGAATTTTCATTCCAGGAGAATAATTCCGATTGTTCAAGAACTGAATTTTTAAATTTTCTTTGATTTCGCGGCGTAGAAAATGAGGATTCAAGGTTTTGAACGGACGAATTGATGGACGTGAGCTATTCTCTTTCACGGGAGGGCTTCACAGCGCGAAACGTTTTGGGAAGGTCCTTTGCTCTCGCGGAGAAGAGTTTTGTCCGCGAATTTTATCCATTTCTTGATTTTTATTAGATAGAGGAGAATGTTATTAAAATTTTTACCGCTCCTTATTTACTTTAAATTTTTTTTGTGTAAAATAAATGAAGAAAAATTTTTGAGAGATCTCTTAACCTGAGAAAAACATAAGGAAAAAATCATGACATGGTTTTCAGAAGAAGGTCGTTTGACCCGTGAACGGATTTTGGAACTGGTTCATCGAGCGGCGGATGAGGCGCGCCGCCAAATTTGCGCGAATCCAAAGCGTGTTCTTCTTTTGCCGCCGGATATTACGCGCGCGCACAGTGGAGCGGGGTGGATTACTGAGGAATTCTATAAAATATTTTCCCAGACCTCGGACGTCCACGTGATTCCTACTCTTGGTCAGCATGTTCCGCATACGGATGAGCAGAATCGCTGGATGTTTGGTTCCATTCCGCTTGATCGAATTCATGTTCACGATTGGCGCGGCGGTTCCCGAACCATTGGTGAAGTTTCGTCTGATTTCGTGAAAGAGGCGACCGGCGGTAAAGTGGACTGGGCGATTCCTGTTTCGCTCAATACGCTTCTGCTTGATGGTGAATGGGATTTGATTATTAATGTTGGGCATATTGTGCCCCATGAAGTATTGGGTTTTGCTAACCACAATAAGAACTACTTTATTGGACTTGCCGGCAAGCCGATGATTTGCGCATCGCATATGGCGGCTGCCTGCTGTGGAATTGAAAACAATTTGGGAACTCTCATTTCGCCGCTTCGCGCGTGCTACAATAAGGCGGAAGCGGATTTCCTCGGACATTTTCCGGACTTTTTCTTTGAAGTTGTCATGGCGTATGATCAAAACGGTGAACTTGGTCATACGGGAGTTTACGTTGGTAATGATCTTGACACGTATCTTGACGCGGCCAAAGCATCCAGAGCACAAAATATTACGATAGTTCCGCCACTTAAAAAAGTTGTCGCTGTCATGCAGGGGGATGAATTCTATAGTACGTGGGTCGCGAACAAAGCAATTTACCGTACTCGAAAGGCCATGGCGGACGGTGGTGAACTCCTGATTCTCGCTCCTGGTCTGAAACGTTTTGGTGAACAGGAAGATGTGGACCTGCTCATTCGTAAATATGGATATTCCGGTACCGAAAATATCTTGAAACTTTGGAAGACAGAACCTATGCTTCAGGATTTAACGCACGGTACGGCTCACCTTATTCATGGATCGAGTGAAGGGCGATTCAAGATTACCTACGCTCCGGGAGCATTGACCAAGGAAGAAGTTGAAGGAGTTTGCTTTGGCTACGCGGATTTGGATGAAATGCTGAAACGTTACGATCCGGCCGTCATGAAAAATGGATTCAATACGATGCCAGACGGCGAGGAGGTTTACTTCATCAGTACTCCATCCGCAGGACTTTGGACTACCGCGGAAAAGTTGAATCAGGACTGATTTTAAGAATCTTCCCGGAACTCCATTTTCAGAAAGACTTAGTTTTTTGATTTTTGCCCGCGTTCTTGAGTGTTCTGCGTATCCTGAAATATGCGGAACATTCGGATTCTCGTGAAAATTCAAAAATACTCACGTTTTTGTCTCTGGAAAGTAGTTTCGGGAAGGGCGTTTAATAGGTTGGCATACTGTTTTTTTCAGCGAATTTGATCCTGAGCGGTTTAAACTTTTGGATTAAATCTATTTCTTAATCGTTAAATTTCATGAGATTGTCATATTTTATCTTAACGTTAAAAAACCGTCAAGTTTAAATTTTTAGCGTTAAAAAAGACTTGAGTTGATTAAAACTTGCCTGAAAAAACCATTTATTTGGTATTATTAAATCGAATATTGAGTTTGTTTTCAAAAAAATATCAATTCCTACTTGCGTTTTATGCGATTTCATGTCAAAATAGGAGTAGATTTTCAAACATATATTTTTTTGGGAGATATTAAGAATGAAATTGGTTCCACTTGGAGAAAAAGTCGTTGTCCGTCAAATTGATGCCGTTACGGTTACCGCTGGAGGAATCGCTCTTCCTGAGACAGCTGCCGAGAAGCCGTCGGAGGGAAAAGTATTGGCGGTTGGTGATGGAAAACTTTTGCCTGATGGAACGTACGCGCCGCTTCAGGTCTGTGAGGGAGATCGCGTTCTGTTTGAAAAATACTTTGGCTGCCGAATTACTCTCAATGGTGAAGAATATCTGATCTTGAATGAATCGGAGATTCTCGCGGTTGTTGGATAGTTTAATTTGTCTTTTCGAAGCGCAATGAAATCTGGCGTATTTTGAGAGTCAGAGTTAGTTTTTATCGTCATCGGTTTATGGACAATAATTCTTCGGAACGGTTTAACCGTCGTTTACCAACAGGTGAACGCGAATTTATCGTAAGGAAGGAAAGTGGTTCGAAGAGTAACTGAAAAAGGTATTCGCGCATTCGTTAAGGCTGGCATGCGGACGAAACTTTGGCGATAAAAACGAATCATGAATGGAAAAATTCATGATTCATTCATTTTTACGGTCCGCATGAAATTTACTCAAAAGAATGAATCGGGTCTTTGCCCCATTGCCTGTTGAGCTGCTTCTTGCTCTGCCCGAATGCGTTCCTCCGGCGAGGGGATTCCATCGAAGATCGTGAAAACAGGAATTTCCCTGCGAAGTTTGGCAAAATACTCTTCACGAGCTTTGTCAGTTTTTTGTTTTTTCAGGATGGAGAGAATTTCCCCTTGGCAGTCTCCAAGCGGTTTTCGGACGAGTTCTCTTCGATCGAGTACGCGAATGACATAAAAGCAGTTTGGGTCTTCGATAATACTTGCGCTCAATTGTCCCACGGGTTGCGAGAAAATGGCATTTTCAAGTTCCTTTGAGGCGAGCTGTCCGGGTTTGATCCAGTCCTGCTTTCCGCCATCAGAGGCCGTGACTCCATGGGAGAATTCTTTGGCAATCTGGTCAAACGGTTTTTTTTGAACCGCGACCAGTGATCCGATGCGTACGATTTCCTGATATGCTTCATCGCGTGAATGAAAACGGGATTTTCTGATTACCAATTCTTCCCAGCGAGCTTTAGGAGGAGTCTCAAAATCCTTTAGATTTTCGCGATAGTAATCGTCAATTTCGAGGTAGGAGACCGTAGGATTTTGCGGAATGGTTTTCATCATCCATTGCTGGCAAAAGACCGCTTCCCGATAGAGATACTTTTGTTTCTGAATGCACGTTCCTTCCGCCGCGAGCTGTTTTTCGTATTCGTCACGATTTTGAGTACCCGCTTTTTTCATTCTGGCAGGCAATTCAGAATCTTCAAACAGATCGTCAATCAGATTGAAATTCTGTTCAATTCCCTCCGGCGGCACGTTTCTCAAAACGTCACAGTAGATTAATTTTGATTCAACGGATTGCTCCAAGAGCATTCGCGTAAGCATTTCTCGCTGAAGATCCCAGTATTCTTCCGGGATTTTTTGTTTATTTTCTTCCATAATCCGGTCCACGTTAGCCATGATGTCTCCGGAAAGAATGACCTGATTGCCGACTTGAGCCAAAACCTGTCCGTGGCCATAATACTGAACGCCGTCACCGCCAAGTTTTGAAGAGTCCGCCATCAAAGCGGGCATTTTTTTGAAAATGGTGTCAGATTGAGGTTTTACCTGTTCTTCTTCCTGATAGCTCTCAAGAGCCTGGCCAGAAACGGAATTGGGGTTTGGCATTGTTTCCGGGAGGCCTGAGGGTAGAGTGGATGGCAGCTCACTGGGCAACGCTTCACCAGCGGCCGGGAGTCCGTTTAAAGTAGCAGGAAGTTCAACCGCGGAACCTACGGCGGCATTTTCAGGGGCTGGATTTAAGCCGGAAGAAACGGTATTAATCTGAGTATCCGATTTGGGAACATCGTTGAAAGCGAGCGAATTCTGTTCAGCCGCGTTGGGGACAATTGGCGCGGTCTGAGCCGTGGAAGTATTGGACGGAGTGATTCCTAATTCTTCAAGATTTTGGTAACGCGGAGCTTCTTCTTTCACATTTCCAAACGGATCCGAAACTTCTTCTTTGGTTTCCGTATTTTTTTTAGCCCACGGAAAAGCAAAGAAGATTCCTTTTTCCGCTTTTTCCTGTTCAAATTCTTTTTGTTCTCGTTCTTCCTTACTTAAAAAACGGTCCGGATCAGGCTTTTCGGCGGAATTTTCGTTACGTTGCCGTACTTTTTCATTTTCAGTATTTGAGGAACGCCAAAAAGAACCCGCACGTGAAGATGACTTCGACTCCTGTGTGTTTTGCAGTTCAGCGTTTTTCTCCGCAGTTTCTTTTTCGGATTTTGATTTCCACCAGAAAGCAGGTGTTTCATGGCATACCATAACCTGAAACATGGAAAAAAGAATCAGCAAAACGGAAATTTTGAATGCGCGCATTCCACCCTCGCGAGTTGGTGATAAAGTAAAGGAAGTTTAACGTCATGAATGGCAGTGTCCGTTTTCATTTGGTTTCTGCGGATAGATGATGTTTTCAAACTTCCGGATTTTTTCGTGAAGTCAGTACTGTTCCGAAATTTCTTTCAAAATTTGAACGAATTCAGGATAACAAAAATTCACGAATTGCGCAATAGCATTTCAAGATAATTCAGTATTTTTCCTGAATCAGGAGAAGAATTCATGGTTTCTTCATCCAGCGGCAGATAAGCGGTATGTTCATCAACAAAGCGAAGAGACTTTTGGGGGTGACCAATCTGTCGATTTGCGACAGGTTGAAGGGCTTTTGCAGAATAAAACTCGAGCACAATGAATTCTCCATCACGGTGAATCGCATAAATGAGCCACTGGTGGGCAAGGATTCGGATGCGGTAGAGTTTCAGCAGAAGCTGTACCTGATGAGGGAGCTTTCCGAATCGGTCAATCAGTTCCGCTTCAAAGTCGTCGACGTGTTCGAGACGGGTTAAACGGGACAGCCGCCGGTAAAGCTCCATTTTAACGCGCATGTCAGGAATGAAATGGTGCGGAAGATAGGCAGTTAGCGGGAGATCAACGTCCACGTCGATAGTTTCACGCGGAGGAAGTTTGCGCAGTTTACGAACTGATTCATCCAGAATGTCGCAGTATAGTTCGTATCCGACCATTGCGATTTGTCCGCTTTGAAGTGTTCCTAAGATATTTCCAGCACCGCGAATCTCAAGGTCGCGCATGGCAATGCTGAATCCGGACCCGAGATGAGCAAATTCTTCAATTGCTTTCAGACGTCGAACCGCGTTTTCTGTCAAAGATGCTTTTTCTTTAACCAGCAGATAGCAGTACGCGTGATTTTTGAAACGTCCAACCCGGCCGCGGAGTTGATGAAGTTCAGCCAGGCCGTATCGATTGGCTTCATCAATGAAGATAGTGTTGGCGTTTGGGATGTCCAGCCCGCTTTCGACGATAGTCGTGCTTAAGAGAAGGTCAATTTCATGATTGATGAATTTGAGCATTACCTGTTCCAGCTCACGTTCCGGCATTTGCGCGTGTCCGATCGCGATACGAGCTTCCGGGACAAGATTTTTCAAACGGGCGGCAACGTCTTCAATATCCTGGACTCGATTGTGGACGAAGAAAATTTGACCGTTTCTGTCGATTTCACGCATGATGGCGTTTCGAACCTGGGCATTCTGAAATCGTGTTACTCGCGTTTCAATGGCTCTTCGGTCAGTCGGAGGAGTTTCAAGGCTTGAAATGTCACGAATACCGAGAAGCGACATATGAAGCGTTCGAGGAATTGGCGTAGCGGTCATCGTCAGAACATCGACTGTCGCGCGGAGCTTTTTGAGGGATTCTTTCATTTCCACGCCGAATTTCTGTTCTTCATCAATGATGATCAGTCCAAGATTTTGAAATTTAATGTCAGAACTGGCTAAACGGTGAGTTCCAATGAGAATGTCGATTTTTCCTTCCGCGAGCCGTTTTAGAATCTCTTTTTGTTTCATGGGCGAAGAGAATCTTGAGATGCACTCAATCGTTACGGGGAAAGTTGCCATTCGGTGCTTGAATGTCCTCAAATGCTGTTCCGCCAAAACGGTCGTTGGGACCATGATTCCGACCTGGTATCCCGCTTCCACCGCGGTAAATGCTGTCCGCATGGCAATTTCTGTTTTTCCAAATCCGACGTCACCGCAAAGCAGGCGGTCCATTGGACGCGGAGAGACCATGTCGGCATGAATTGCTTCCATTGCTTTGAGCTGGTCAGGAGTTTCCGTAAAGGGGAAAAGAGCATCAAATTCCTGCTGAAGAGGAGTATTAACCGGAAAAGAAATTCCGGGTCGGGAAAGTCGAATCGCTTGAATATCGAGCATTTCTGAGGCCAGATCCTGAACTGAATCCGTGACCGCTTTTTTCATTCGTTCCCAGGCTTTGCCGCCGTATGTTGAAAGTTTGGGTTCGGAATTGCCGCCGCAGACATACTTTTGAACCAGCGCGATTTTGGATACCGGAACATAAACGAAAACACTATCTCTGAACTCCAATATCATGTGTTCTTCGGCCCCCGCGGCGTTGGGAATTTTGGCGGCTGATTTTATCGCCGGAGATCTGGAAGGAGAGGTTTGCTCCGTACGGGATAGGGACTTCGAAGCAGAAGATGATTTGGATTTTAATGGCTCAAGAAGTTTCAGACCTCGGTAACGCGCGATTCCGAAAGAGACGTGAACGACAAAATCTCCTTCCTGAAGATCGGTAAACGCGTCGATGGCTTTGGTTTGCGGATTCACGGCTGAGGAACCGGACTTTTTATGGTCGATGGCGCCGCGTCGTATTTCCTCGCGATGGAATAGAGTTGAAGATGAGATGACCATCGAGCGTGACGAGACGAGGCGAAATCCGTCGGAGATCATTCCGAGCCGGTATTTCAGAGCGTTTCGTCTGGCTAATTGAGTGTCCTCGAAAATGGTTTCAAGACGTTTCCGCTCAGCTTCATTGGGACAGAGCAGATAGACCGTCTGACTGATTCCAAAGCGATCCAGTTCTTCCTTAACTTTTGAGAAATCTCCACTGAAATGTTCAACTGATTCCATTGGAAGGCGAAGGGAGTCATTGAATATTCCAGTTCCAAGTGCTGAAACACTTAGAGAATGAAATCTCATAATACGCTGGAAAATTTCTTCCGTCGTGAAGAGACGCTCGGGATTTTCCTGGGCCTGATAAAATCTACGCCCCTGAAGCTGAATATCTTCCGGTTCCAGCATGAAAAAGAAAGTATCTTCCTCCGAAAGATAATTCATCAGAGAAACGGAGTAATTCAAAAGTGAGGTAAATGCCGTAATGTCAACTTTATCCAAAGAGCGAAGGCTTCGTTGGGAGCTTAAGTTGAATTCGCGAATGGAATCAATTTCGTCACCGAAAAATTCAATGCGCACAGGATATTCCCCGTCAATGGCAAAAATGTCGATGAGTCCGCCTCTGGCAAAGAATTCGCCGGGAAATTCAACTGCTGTGGTGTTTTGGAAACCATGAGTTACGAGCCATTCCGTAACGGAATCCATTGAGAGCTGGTCCCCAACATGAAGACGAAGAGAGTCGTTTTGAAGTTCGTTCGGATTGGGGCAGGGCATCAGGAGCGACTGAATTGGCGTGACAATCAGGGGAAAAGGCTGCTCTTCAGAAGGATTTTTCAAAAGCGCTTTCAGAACACGCAGGCGTTCGCCAAAGCTTGAATCGGGGATGAATGTTGCCAAACGTTCGTTATTTTGGTTTTCTTTTTGGGAGTTATCGTTTGAAAACTCTTCTTTGCCGGTATCATTCGTCAGGAAGTCAGAAGCATCATTCAGCCATGGAAAAAATAGAGCTTGCCGGTTAGTGAAGAGGGGTAAATCATCATAAAATTTTATGGCGGTTTTTTGAGACGGAGCCAGGACAATGATTTTTTTGGACGGCATTTCCTGAAGGATTGCCGCGAGAACCGCTGCGCTTCCCGCTCCCCAAACTCCTTCAATATGGAGAGATTCAGCCGCGGAGAGAAGAGAAAAAATTCCTTTCTGTGCCAGATTTTCGCGCAGTTGCCGCACGATTTCGGGAAGTACCGTGTTCATGGCTGAATATTGTCCTTGAAAATTGGAGAAAGTTTTAGATAAATAAAAAACGGAGAATCATTTCCTGACTCTCCGCAGAGTTTAAGATGAATCAGGTCATTCTTAATCAAGTTCTTTGACGCGAACGTTTTTGAACATGACTTTTGCTCCGTGACCAAGGAAACCAATGGCTCCTGATTCATTGTGCAGTCCCGGATGGTTGCGTCCATCGGCAGTTTCCTTGATTTCGGAAATATCGGCATCGGTGACGACTTCTCCGTTAATGGTAACGCGAATGCGTCCGCCGTCAGCCATGACTTCCTCTGTGTTCCATTCGCCCGCGGGTTTAGTGAAACCGCGTTTGACCGGAACGACACCGTAAATGGAGCCATGATACTGGTATGGTTTCAGGTTTTTGTAGCAATCGGCATAGTCATCAAGGATTTGGATTTCCATTCCATGATAAGCGGCGTCTTTTCCCATTTCCGCACGGATTCCGAGTCCATTGTTTCCTCCCGGCGGAACCTGAAAATCAAAGCGGATGACAAAATTTTTGTAGTCTTTCGGAAGGTAGAGATTTCCGCCCGGTTTGCAGACGATGATTCCGTCTTCCACAAGGTAACCTTTTGTGTCGCCGCGCCATCCGTCGAGATTTTTTCCGTTGAAGATCAGTTCAAAACCATCGGCTTTTTCAGCGTCAGAAAGAACATTATCTTCGGCCTGCGCGAATGAAATAGCTCCAATGAGAATCAGAGCGGCGGAAAAAAACGATTTCCAAAAAGTTTTCTTCATGATTGATTCCTTAATTTAGGTTAAGGTGAGTATGGATTGAAAAAATTAATAGTTAAAATCTGATTTCAAATATTGATTTCAGTTTGCGTCAATAAAAATCTGTGCTTCGGGGTTTCCGACGGCACGCAGATTTTCAGAATCCCATTCAATATGGGATTGAGAACGATAGGCGGCGACTCCTAAAAGAATCGTCTCTGTCAACGGGCCGGAGTAACCGAAATGGCACGGTGGGAGGGTTTGAGTACGGATTCCGTTGAAGAAATCGGCAAAATGTCCTTTGGAATCAGGAATCCATGGGGCAGGTTCCTTGAAATTCTCGAATTTTTCCACGGGAGCCATAATTCGTTTCGTGTAGTCAGCCTGAATCGCGCCTTCTGTTCCGATAAAGAAAACGCCTCCAAGCCATTTGGTTAGTCCATATTTCTCGAGGACTTCCGGCTGAATGTCTCCATCGTACCAGAAAACTTTGAGCGGTTTTCCTTCGTGAAGAAATTCATATTCAATCTTTAATCCGTATGGAGCCATTTCGGTTTGTTCATTGATGTTCGGTCCCCAAGCCTGAACAGATTTTGGAGATTTGAGTCCTAAAGCCCAAAAAACGAGATCAAAGTAATGGCAGCCCATGTCGCCGAGCGTTCCGCTTCCGAAGTCCCACCAGCGGCGCCAGTTTGCCGGATGGTAGAGTCTTTCCGCGTATGGCCGTTTGGGGGCAGGTCCCAGCCATTCGTTCCAATGGAATGCGGCAGGAACGGGATCTTCCCGATTTGGCCGGACAGAGTTTCCTCCCCATCCTTTTCCGCACCATACGTGAACTTCCTGGATTTTTCCGAGCGCTCCGGACTGAATGATTTCCACTACCCGCCGGTAGTTGGTGCATGAGTGCATCTGGTTTCCCATGGAAGTAATGAGCTGCTTTTCCGCTGCTTTACGCGCCATTTCGCGGGCTTGTCGGACACTGTGGGCGAGAGGTTTTTCGCAGTAGACGTGAATTCCCAATTCCATCGCCTCCATCGCGATAGGATAGTGGGTATGGTCCGGAGTGTTGATGATGACCGCGTCAAGCCTGTCGTGAAGTTCGGTCAATAGTTGGCGGTAGTCCGAGTAACCGCGAGCGGAGCCGCATCTTTCGAGAGCTCTGGCGAGAGCCGCGTCATCAGTATCGCAAATGGCGATAACGTTTTCGGTAAAGGCACCGCCAAGGTTTTCTTTTCCGCGGCCTCCGACACCGATGACAGCTAAATTAAGTTTTCTGGTCAGGTTCATTTTCTCTGCTTCATTTAAAACTAATAAAAATTTCTTTTATTTTGCCTTAAAAATCACTTTTCGTCAATATGCCATTCCAGAAAATTTTGTTTTTCTTGTGTACTTTTTTAAATTTTTTCCCTTTTTTTTCGAAAAAACGCTTCTCCCAGGTTGATTCTTTAAGAAAAAGTGCTTTAATTAAGAAAATCAGGCGTCAGTTTTGTTTCCGAAGGTTTGGTTGGGAAAATCATGAAGCCGTCATTGGGTAAATTGGGGATGAGAAAATGAGTGGTGGCAGATTTCCGCGTTTAAGAGATCTGGCAAGATGCTTTTTTCATTTTTTGATTCCGGAGCGCTGTGCCTATTGCGGACAATTACGGAACTTTATTTCTGAACGTGAGATTCAATGGACTCCGCGCGGACATCATTTTCACGCGGAATGGTCGCTTTGCGCGGATTGTCAGGATGTTTTTTCTATTGGTCCGGTATCCGCGTGTCGGCGGTGCGGTTCGTTCGTGAAACAGCATGAATTCAGTATGAACGGCTGCCAAAGATGCTGCCGTCGTGAATTTTGGTTTGATCGAGTGATTGCGCTTGGAAAATATCTAGGAAATTTGCGTCAGGCGATTTTTATGATGAAAAAACGTCTTGGCAATCCATTGACGCGGACCATGGGGCAGATTTGCTGTGAGCAGCGGTATTTTCAGTTGACCAGCGTTCAGTCGGATGTTGTTCTTCCTGTGCCGATGCATCCGTTTTTTCAATGGATGCGCGGTACCAATGACGCTCAGCTTTTGGCGGCGGAAATAGGAAAACGGCTTGGAGTTCCAGTGAATGAGCGGATTGTGAGATGCTGCCGTCTTTCGCTTTCTCAGAGAGCGGTAAAGATGAGAGATCGAGCAAAGAACGTACGGGGAATCTTTGCGCCGTATCATAAAATTCCGGATAAAACACGCTGGTTGGGCAAGAGAGCGCTAGTCGTGGACGATGTCATGACGACAGGAGCCACCATCAATGAATTGTCGCGTATTCTCAAAACGGAATTGGGCTTCGCGGACGTTACTGTCGTGGTCATTGCCAGGGCGCGGGGAAATGTTGTGCCCGAAACAGACGCGTATCAGGTTCTTCTGCCGAGAAAACTCAATTCATATGAGAAGATTTGGGAAGAACGCTGGAAAAAATACGGTAAAAAGACTAAACTGAAGCCGAGAAAATTTAATGTAAAGCGCAGAAATCTGAAAAAGAAACCAAAATCATCGAAGTAATTCATGAAACTGGGATTAGGGCGGAAATCCAGTCCGTTGGAAGCCGGGGCCGGATGAAAACCGGATTGAGATTGGTGAGGTGAGTATTTTTTGGCAGCTTGCCTGGCTCGCTGTCAGATTATGGTTTGTTCCATAAATTTAAATTTTATTAAATTGTTCAGACAGGACGTTAAATGACTCAGATAAAAAGTACCCCAGAAGATTTTTCTGAAAGTTCAGTATTTGAAAAAGAAAGAGTTTTTTCTTCCGCAAAACGAGTTCGGATTGGGACACGCGCGAGTCAACTCGCGCTTTGGCAGGCCGAATGGTGCGCGTCACGTCTTCAGGAGGCCGGAATCGAGGTGGAGATCGTGAAAATGACGGCATCGGGAGACCGTCCGGAAACGTTTTCGCAGCCGATTGCCGCTGGTTCGGCCCAGGGAATTTTTACGAAAGAGATTCAGGAAGCCCTTTTGAGAGGGACTGTTGATTTGGCGGTTCATAGTTTAAAGGATTTACCGACGGAGAGTGTTCCCGGCCTTCACCTCGCGGCAGTACCGGAACGCGCGCCGGTGGAAGATGTTCTCGTCATCGGCAGAAGTGAGGAGACCAGTCGAAAATTTAAGAAGAATCGTGAAGGGAGGGATTTTTCAGTTTCATCGCTTGCGGATTTGCCTGATGGAATAGTTTTGGGAACCTCCAGTCTTCGGCGGCGCGCGCAGCTTTTGGCTTATGCCGGAAAAAATTTTAAGCGTTGGGAGATTCGAAGTATTCGCGGGAATTTGAATACTCGTCTTCGCAAATTGGATGAAGGGGAGTATGATGTTTTGATTTTGGCTCGTGCTGGAGTCGAGCGGCTTGAAATGACGGAACGGATTAGTTCGGTTCTTTCGGTTGAGGAACTTTTTCCAGCGGTGAGTCAGGGTGCGTTGGGGCTGGAGACGCGAATTGAGGATCAGGCCACGAATCAGATAATTCGTGAGATTTTGAATGAGGAGCCAGTTTTCCAATGCGTTTTAGCGGAACGAGCCATGCTCAAGGCGCTTGACGGCGGCTGCGCGACGCCGATAGGCGGATTGTGCCGGTTTGATGAGGAGAAACAGATTTTCACTATTCGCGGTCGAGTAATTGCGGTGGATGGACGGGTTTGGGTTGAATCTGAGCTTTCCGGAAAAAATCCGGTGGAGCTTGGAGAACAGCTGGCGCGGGTACTGATTGCGCACGGGGCGGATGAACTGATTCGGGAAGCCAGAGAAGTTTGATTTTTGGGGGGAGAAACGTTTTTGTGGAGTTCATGACTTTTGGGGGAACCAGTTCGCATGAGAAGAAATCCGTGATAGAAGTATTGAACGCGGGCCAGAAGGAAAGATTTCATGAACTTTCCCGCACACGGTCTTTTTCTCCGCGGGGAAGAGTTTGGTGATGGTTCCCTTCATTTTTTTGTTGTGGAAATTGTTTTCCGGTGTGGGCGTCTCCCCCTTGACAAAATCCGGTAATCCGGATAGAATGAAAAAAATTGTTTTGTTGGACTCTACTCCTTGTTTGCCCTCTCTTTTTCAGAGAGCTCCGTATTTTCATTGCCTGTGGAGCCAAGATTGCTGAGCGCGGGATTGGAATGGGTTTCTTCAGGCTGAAAGAAATTTTCAGAGCGCGGTTCCTTTCGGATTAGGTGTTTCATGAGTGAAAACAGAAACGAAAAAGAAGAAATCCAAAATTTGTCCGAGACTCGTCCGTGCGCGGAGTTTCCTTCGAATGATTTTCGTCAGGAAGAAAATCTTCCGGAGGAGAAACGCGTTAACGATGGCATTGAAGAGAATTCGCCAGGCGGATTTAATGATTCTCAATCCACGATGGCGTTTTCGCGGGCGAATGACGCGGGCGAGAAGAATTTTCAGGAATTTCAGGATTTGGAAAGTTCTTCCAGTCTTTTGAATCGTAATACGAATATTTGGGCGGAAACGCTTCCATGCTCATCATTGAACAGCGGCAGAGATTCTTCTGTCCTCTGGCGGAACTATCTTGCTTTAACCGGCTCGAAGAATATCTCCAATCAGGAAAATCTTTCACTGGATTACGTTTTGGGGAAAGGTAATCAAGGGGTCGTTTTTCATAGTATGCGGATAGGAACAGACAGTTTTCGTCTTCCGATTGCTCTGAAATTCTTTACTCCGGAGTCATTTAAACTCGAGAGCCGTTACGAAGAAGCGATGAACTATTGCGCTAAGGTAGCTTCTGCCGTAGCTCAGATTCAGCATGACAATTTGACAACAGTTCGAGATTGGTTTACTCTCAACGGGATTCGTGTTATGGAGATGGATCTTGTTGACGGATACGATTTGTCGCAATTGATGTCCAATGACGTTTTGTTTTGGATGAGGCAGCATTTGGAAAAAGATGACTACGAATTCAAGACGAAAGTCATTTTGGACTATGGACCGGTTCGACCGCGATTTAAACCGGGAGTAGCGTTGGCGATTATTCGTGACTGTCTGAACGCGCTGGCCGCGCTTCATGCGGCAGGAATCGTCCATAGCGACATTAAGCCGGCCAATATTATGCTCAAAAAGACTGGAAGTACGAAAATTATTGATATTGGAGCCGCGTATTTTTACGAAGACACACCTCCAAGACGATTTTGCTCTCCATTTTACGCGGCGCCAGAGATTCATTGCCGTAAGGAAGTTCTTTCGTCTACTCCGCAATCGGATATCGCGAGTTTAGGGTACGTATTGATTGAGCTTTTGGCGGGTCGTTCACCATTTGAGTGTCTGGATGAGGCAAATGGCTGCCGGATTATTTCAGCCAAAAGTCTGCTTGATCAAAAGTACGAACTGATTCATAAACTGGAATATATTTTGCCGAAAGACGTGCTGGTGAATGATAAACTGGTAAATTTTTGCCGCCGAATGATCCATCCGGATTTGAAAATTCGTTATCGAACGGCCGAAGCGGCAGTGGTTGAACATGGTGCCGTCGCGGAATTGGCACGGGATCTTGTGAAATTCAACCTTTCAAGTGAATATGATTTGGACATTCAGCACTGGATAAAAAATTTGAATCTTCCGAGAAAAGATATTCCGCTGGACCCGTAATTTTTCGCAAATGTTTTCCTGAAAAGAAAAAGAACAGACTGAATCGGAGCAGTCTGTTCTTTTTTTGAGGATATTTTTACCTTTTTTTCGCTGTGGTGACTTGATCCACGAGGTAAATAATTGACTCGTATGGGATTCCTCCATTGGTGGTGAGACCAATTTCGCAGGTACGGCTATTGGAGTAGCCAATGTCAATCTGATGAGCCTCCAATTGGGGACGCAGTGCCCTCAATGCCCATTGATTTACTTCCGGAAACGTGAAACCTTTGTCGCCGGCGAATCCGCAGCAGTTTACGTTTTCGGGGAGAAGGACATTTTTTGAACAGCGTTTTGCCAGAGTGAGAAAAGTGCTTTCAAGTTTCATTTTCTTCATGGAGCAGGTAATGTGAACCGCGATTGGTTTTTCTGTTGGGTGCCATTCAAGGCGGTCCACTAGGAATTTTTCGATAAACTCCGCGGGTTCGTAGAGTTTCATTTTTTTTATGTGTTCCCGCATTCGATAAAGGCAGGGGCTTTGATCACAAAGAATGGGATAATTTCCCTGGTCAGATGCTTCCCAAAGAGCTTTTTCCAGTTCCTGGACTTTCTCGTCAGCCAAATTAGGCATTCCTTTGCTTTCCCAAATGGTTCCGCAGCATAGTTTTTCTGGATGTTTGGGGAATACGACCTGAAACCCTGCTTTTTGCAGAAGCTGAATAGTTTTTTGGGCGAGCGGCGTAGAGTCAGGAGCGTGTTTTTGCGTGCCAAAAGTCTGGTTGATGCAGCTTGGAAAATAAACGACTGTCGGCAGATTTTTTTCGCGGACACATTCTTTTTCGCGGAACGAGTATGGTTTTGGCATGGCCGGTGTCCAGAGCGGGATGAGTTTGCCGGAACCGCGATGAAGCCCTTGAGATACTTTTGTCATGGTTTTTGTTCCGAGAATGGAATGTCCCAAATCGGCGGTTTTTAGAATCAGTCGAAGCGGCGGCTTTATCGTCGCGAAACGGCGAGCTGAAAGTTTTCCGATTCGATACGCCAAACTTCCTGTCGGCAGTTCTTTTTCCCGAATCTGGTGGATTAAATGTCCTACGTTGATTCCCATTGGGCACGATAGAGAACAAAGTCCGTCGCCCGCGCAGGTTTGATTTCCGGGATAACGGAAATCGCGGCGGAGTTTTTGAGCTTCTTTTTTTTCTCCAATACTTTCCAAACGGGAGATTTCACGCTGAATGACGATTCTTTGACGCGAGGAAAAAGTAAACCCGCATGACATGCAGTTCACTTCGCAGAATCCGCATTCAATGCATTTGTCAACCAGACTGCTTGTCAGAGGCAGCGGTTTGAGATTTTTTAGGAAGCAGCGGGGATCTTCATTGAAGATGACGCCTGGATTCAGGAGGTTTTTGGGGTCGAAAAGAGTTTTTATCTCACGCATGATACCAAAAAGATCTTTTCCCCATTCAATTTCGACAAAGGGAGCCATATTGCGCCCTGTTCCGTGTTCAGCCTTGAGAGAACCATCATATTTTTGAACCACCAGCTCAATCACGTCATTCATTAATGCTTCGTATCGGGCAATTTCTTCGTCAGAGTCGAATTTTTGATTTAAAATGAAATGATAGTTGCCTTCAAGGGCATGTCCGTAAATGCACGCGTCAAGATACTGGTGCCGGACAAGAAGATCTTCCAATTCTTTTGTTGCTTCCGGCAAGTGTTCGATTGGAAAGGCGATGTCTTCAATCAGGCAGGTTGTTCCAGGTTCGCGTGTTCCTCCGACGGCAGGGAAAATACCGGATCGAATGTTCCAGAATGGAGCGTATTCTTCAGGATCATCGGTAAATCTGGCGGGGATGGTCATCTGGAAAGGGGCAAGGATTTCCAGCATTTTTTGGATGTTTTGCTCCAATTCTTCCCGTGTTTCGGCAACAGTTTCCGTGAGGACTGCGGTTAGGCCGTTTCCCGTTTGGTCGTTTACCGCTTCAAGAGATTTTTTGTCAAGCATTTCCGCGCTGTACGCAGGCCCGGATTTCATGGCGGCTACGGCTCTTGAAGCTTCCTGGATATTCGGGAAATAAAGCATGGCACTTGCTTTGAAAGGAGGATCCAGGATGGTTTTCATCGTTACTTCGGAAAGAAAGGCCAATGTTCCTTCAGAACCAACGAGCAGATGCGCAATGATCTCAAAAGGATCCTGAAATCGCGTGAAAGGCAGGAGATTCAGCCCCATTACGTTTTTGATGGAGTATTTTTGCCGGATTCTTGCCAGGTATTGAGGGGTTTTTTGGATTTTGTCGCGGAGAGTTTCGATCTTTTGAATGAATTCCGGTTTGTTTTTCCGAAAATCGGCACAGCTTTTAGGGTCTCCCGTGTCCAGGACCGTACCGTCAGCCAGGATCATTCGGGCGGAAAGGAGGACCTGGTCGGAGTTGGCGTGGGTGCCGCAGTTCATTCCAGAGGCGTTATTCATGACGATCCCACCGATCATCGCGGAATTAATGCTGGCGGGATCCGGACCAAGTTTTCTTCCGTATGGTTTCAATATTCGATTTACTCTGCCGCCAATGATTCCCGGCTGAAGGGTAACGATTTCCCCATCCTTAAAGCCATCGCGGGAAATGGAATAGTTTTCCCAATTCTTTCCCGCAACGATCAAAACGGAATCGGAAATACTCTGTCCGGAGAGACTGGTTCCAGCCGCGCGAAACGTAACCGGGATTTCCAGCTGATTCGCGGCTTTAAGTATTTTTGATACTTCCTGTTCGTTTTCGGAACGAATGACTATTTGAGGAACCAATCGGTAAAAGCCGGCATCTGTTCCCCATGCCAGACGACGAATCTGGTCAAGATAGATTCGTCGGGAGGGAATGAAAGATTGAATTTGTTTCAGGAAAGTTTGATGTGCTGGAGAAAGTTTATTTTTCTGCATATTGAAATCCAATGCGAATTAAATTTTCGTGATGGAAATTCAGGTTTAAAAGTCTTTTTTATTTTACCTGAATCCATTTTAATTTATCCCAATCCATGTTTAGGGCAAGGAGGGGAGAAAGATCTTAATTGAAATTGGTTAAAGGAAACTTTCCCAAAACTCAAGTTTCGTAAAAAAGGATAAATTTGAATTTTTGACAGCGTTCCCGGAATGTCAGCGTATTTCCGAAGAGGTTGAACTCCTGGCGTCTGGGAAAATTCAAAAACAGTCATTTTTTCTTGCCGAAAAGCAGTTTTGGGAAGGTTCCTTAATTTTTTTAATTAATCTTTTTTGTCTTGACACTCGATTTTCATTTCGTCACTGTTTCCTTTCAATTCGGGCGCGTACATTGCCTCGATTTTGGCTGGCAGCGCGGAAATTTTTCCGGGGGTTTCAGCTTTCAGACGATACGAAAGACTGTGAATTCCTTCGTTAAGACTTCGCACAAAGAACGCGGTACGGTCGTCCCGATATTCAACGTAAGCTCCCATTGGATTTCCGTCATATCCGCTCTGCTGATTTTCCGTTTCGAAACCGGCTGGTTTCATGTCTTCAATCAAAAGATAGGAATAGTCGTTTTTACTTTCAATGGTAAGTTCCACTTCGACCAGGTCGCCGCTGGTGACTTTCGCTCCATTCTCCAGCGGAATTCGTTCGTAATCAAGTACTTTTTGTTTCACGAGTTGTCCATGGGAGTCCGCGGCGTTTTTCGTGGATTCCACAGGTTTCAGCAGGAAGTATTTTCGGTTCACTTTAACTTCAAGACCTGATTTGGTGATGAAATCTTCCAACGTGAAATAACGAGCGTAACCATTGAAATAAAGAGGTCCAGTTCCTCTTCGGCGAAGTTCGACGCGATGAGATCCGCTGGTAACGTCTTCTCCTTTAAGCCGGAATGAGAGGTCGGCCGTGAAGAGATTTTCCGGAGTGATTTCAACTGTCTTCCGCAGTTCACCGTCAAGCAGAATTTCAACGGTCATTTGGGGTGAAAGTTCATTCGTTGCGCGCAGGTAACGCGTGAATGCTTCAAGGACCAGAGCCGTGTCGCGCGTTGAGTTCCAGTAAACCGCGTTTTTTCGATGGTTGAGCAGATACTTTACCAAATACGCAGCACGATGAAGGCTCTCCTTCCTTCCATCCAGGCAGAGCAGGCGGAGATAGGCAGCCTGTGTCTCAATGTCGTTTCCGTACCAGCACCACCAGAAACAGAAATTCGGCAGTGAAAGATGAGCAGTCTGGTTTTCTTCGTCTGTTACCAGGAATTGAGTCAGGTATTTAAGGATCGTTTGGAAACGTTTTGTTTCCTCACGCTGATGAAACGCGATGCCGGCCAGAGCATTAGCCTGGGGTGAAAGATGAATTCTGTCGCGGAAAATGAAAGATCCCATTTGGTCCATTTCCGATGAACGAATTCCAGCTTCGGCAAGGGCGGCGAAAACGAGAACGTCCATTTCGTCAACACGATTTTTTAGGGGACGATTTTTGAACTTTTCAGGCAGTTCGTTAATCTTCGCGTTTTCTTCGTTTGAACGATACTTTTCAAGCTCTTCGCCCAAGAGAAGGTATTCAATTTCCTTTCGCTGATACTTCTGAAGCCAGAGTAGGGCAGAAGAGATCGCCTTGGAAACCGCGTTAGAATTTTCATATTTGCCGAAAATTTCCGCGCGCTGGGCCAAAAGCAGCCCGCGGGTGATGATGGCAGTCAAGTGAGCGGAGGAGGTTTCTCCCGTGCCGGAGAACCAACCCCAGCCGCCGTCAGCGCACTGCATATTGATTAACCGGTCAACGCCAGTGGAGACCATATCGTTGAGTTTCTTTTCGTTGAAAACCGGTTCTTCAGAGCGGTTGGGGATCTGTTTTTCCCATTGCGCATTTCTTTCTTCGGCCTCACCGATTTCCTGCGCGTTCAGATTATTCGTTTTCTTGGCGATTTCGGAGAGTTTGATTCCGGAATCATTTAGTGTTTTGCGAACCAAAACGGCCGGCAGGAAACGATTCAGAGTCTGTTCTGTGCATCCGTAAGGATAATCCGCGAGGTATGGAAGCGCGTCGAGCATAGCTCCGGCCAGAGTTGGAGAGAAACGAATTTCCAATACGGAATCATGGACGCGACGAGCTTCCGGGATCGAAAAATCCATGAATCCGCTTGCGATTGGAGCTGATTGATGGTCCGCATTTGGGAGATTTTCAGTCTTCGGAAGTTTTTTGCCGTTTGTTTCCACGTTTTTCACGTCATTTTCTGATTTGGCCTCAGAAGCGTCGTTTGCTTTTTCTTTCAAACCTTCATCCGCGCCAATCATACCGCTTTGGGCGTTCTGTTTGGCCATTCCATGAATCTGAACTGGAACTGAAAGACACATTGCGTCAGATTCCTCATCTGTTTGCGCGGTCATGGTAACGGAACATTCACCTTCATTTTCAGCGCGCACGACCCAGTCGACACGGGTTTCACCCTGAGGCGGAATTTTGGCAGTGATTATTTTCGGTGAGGTTTCCAGCAGGCGGCACGGAGCATTTTCCGGCAATGAAATCGAGATTTTCACCGTTTTTTCTGAAGTAAGGTAATTATGGACATTGGCCGACAGGAAGATCTCATCCGAGGTCGTCATGAAGCGTGGTGTCTGCATTCGGAGAATGAGATTTTTAGCCGTAATGATTTCCGTTTCGGCTTTTCCAACGTTAGTTTTCTCACCCATGGCCCACGCGCAGACTTTCCAGGTCGTCAGGTTTTCCGGCATGGGAAATTCCACGGACGCTAAACCATTTTCATCTGTTTTGAGTGCCGCGGTCCAGAAAGCGGTGTCCGCAAAGTTCCGGCGGATTTGGGTTTCTGCCAGGTTCCCGTCTTTTTCAGTGTGAGCCTCGTTTGGCTTAAGAGTATCAGGGACCTGCGCGCCAGTTTTTTCTTCCTTGGATTTCGGTTTCGAATCGGTATCCGGCGAAGCAGCGAGCATTCCGTTCATTCCCGCTGCCGCGACAGGAGCGGATGGGAGAGCGGCCTCTTCCATCAACGCGGCAGGAGCAGCCATTGCGGCAGGAGCTTCCATCCGGATTGAAGCAGCATTCTTTCGGAGTCTTCGATCGCTGGAAAATGCCGTGATTCCATTGCCAGAAGCACCTGCGTAACCTCTCATGTGGTTGGTTAGCGCGAGATTTCTGTCAAACATCATGAATCCTTTTCCACCGGTATTTAACGGCAGAGCAAAGAACGCGTTGAGAATTGACATTTGTTCGTCACCACGTTTTCTCCAGTTACTTCCTTTCAGGTTTGTCGTACTGTGTGTCACCGGATGGTGATGACGTTTCCAGCCCCAGAAATGGGAGTAAATATCACCGACATTTGATCCGCCGGAAAGATATTCAAGCGATTTGTCGTAAACCGTCAAAATGGTTTCGCCCATAAACGGTTTTCCGTTTTGATCTGTGAGCTTCAGGACTGCCTTTGCCGTTTCGCCGGGGAGAAAACGTTCTTTCGAGGGAATGATCTCAAGGTGCAGGATTCGTTCTTGAGGCGGGACACAGATTTCTTTCGTTACGGCATAAACCTGGGAACGGGCGGTTACGAATGCTTCGATAAAGAAGTTTGGCTGATCGCAGCCCCGAACCGGGAATTCAACGATTTGGCTTTTGCCTTTCATTGGGATGATTTTGGGGGAGGAACAGACTCCGTTGACGCAGCGTTCAAAGAGAATTACGGTTGAATTTTCCTGATTTACGTTAATTAGGAGCCGCACGTTTTCACCCGGCTGATATTCCGCTTTGTCGGGAATAAGCTCTAAATCGTTGAAACGGAGATTTTCTCCCAGTGACTCGTTTCCGTGAACGGAGAAAATCATGGCGCCTTCAACCGTTTCAGGTTCCTTGCCTTTACTGGTCAAAAGATACGCGACTCGGAACTGTCCCGGATGGTCTGCCTTAAGATTGAAGGAGGCCAGGCCTTCAGAGTCAGTAGAGAGTTTCGCGGAGTGGATCTCTTTTTCGTTTGGAGTTCCGTCTTTTTCATAGGAGATTTCGAAAACCTTGACAATTCCATCTCCCTCAACTCCTTTTCCATCAAGTGTTTTGGCCGCGAAACTGATCGGGATCTGATCTCCGACATTCAGGAAACCGCGCATGCTCCAGACGTTTACTTTGAAGGGAGTTCTCGCGGCGAGAATCGTTCCTTTTCCAGTGATTTCACGACGTGAGGCATCCACGACATTTGCCTCAATCCGGTATTGGTGATCCCGGTCTGGATAGAGGGCGGCAGCGAGTGACGTATCGATGGTTACTTCCGCTTTTCCTTCCATTTCGGGAGTGAGTTTGATTTCATTTTCGAGAACGAGTTCTTCATCAGAAGCGTGATTAATGCCCCATGCTGGAATAGGGGCAGGACAACCCCATCGACGCCAGCCGGGGAACCATGAGTAGTTTTCGGTGTGCCACCAGTAGGCTGGTCCGTAGAGCCAGTCCCATGGGGCTGGAGCATACCAGCGTTGAGAATGGCTTTGGCGAAAAACCCGATATTTTACCGTTCCATTTGTCACTGGCGCGCCGAAATAGTATTTAGCCTGAATATTTACTTTAATTTGACCACCAAGTTTAACCTGCTCTTGGGGAGCGTCAATTTTGACTTCGAATTCAGGTTTACGGTATTCTTCCATGCGGAACGTGACTATGCCAAAAGACCACAAATCCGAATTGTCTGTTTGACCAAGCAGCTGAATCAGATATTGTCCAAGCCGGGCGTCTTTGGGAAGCTTGAAATCTCCGGAGACCGCGCCGAATTCGTTCGTTTGAACTTTTTGTTCATAAATGATTTCACCGTTGGGGTCATGGATTTGAACCTTCATTTCCTGGTTAGAGAGCGGGCCGGTATGATATTCGCCATACTGTTTAATCCGATTTATTTCGAGAGACTGTCTGGTGGAGGCATTTTTGCCAATCCCCAAATAATTGCCGAGTTCGTATGCCGCGCGAGCTGTCCAGAATTTGAATTGAACTTTTTGCTCAGGGCGATAGATTGGGCGGTCAGTGACTCCGAAAGCGGTTAACTGAGTGTATGCTTCAATCCAGGCGCGAGGAAAATATCCATGGGACGATGACGTTCCGGTAAAAGTCTCAATTCTCGCGCTGCCGGGACGGCGTATGGATATTTGCCAGGTGAAATCCTCAATTAATTCTGGAGTGGAAACCCAGATCCCGTTTGAATCGGCAATGGCCTGAAAATCCTTACTGTGAACCCGCAGCTGCCTGCCGCGGCGTCTGTCTTTGGAATCGAGCCATTCGATTCGATACCCGGTGAAATCCAGAATTGCTCCGGGAATGGGTTTTCCAGTACGGGAGTCCATCACAAAATAGAATTTTTTCCCATCAAGGTCTTTCTGAACGAGGACCGTATCAAAGATCCAGGCCATGATGAAAGAACGATTTCCATTTTCGAGCTGCATTTCAACTAACCAGGCACCTGGTCCGTTTACTTTCAGGGGAGTCGTCAGTTTTGAATCCCTGAATTTCGGCAGTGGTTCAAGAGCCATTTCCCATTCTGTTTTTTCATCCGTAAGGAATTCCTGAGAATTTTCCAAAAGAATGGAATTGGTGATCCATTCAGGAGAGAAACGCGGAAATTTTATGTTTCGTTCCTGTGGAGAACCAAAGCCGCGCTCCGCTTCTTCGCGAATTTCTTTCTTCAGTTTGGCATTCAGTTTTTCCAAATCAACTCTGATTGCCGTGAATTTCGCTTTTCGGGCATTTCGGAATCGAATCGTTACTTTCGGATCCTCGCTTGTCTGCTGGGGAAGCGGCTCAAAACGTCCCCAATTACCGGTAATCTGTTCTCGGAGATCTTCAATCATGTCGAAGGAATATGGATTCGGAAGGTTGCAGTATTTTGAAGGAATTGGCGGATGTTCGGTTTTTTCTCTCCGCTCAAAATAGTCCACAGCTTTTTCGTATTGGCGTCGGTTTTTGCTGATGTGTGCCAAGTGCCCTAGCGCGAATTTTTGGTAGAGTCCTTCTACACTTGCCAGTTTCTGGTAAAGCAGAATATAGTTCGCGTCTTCCGGCATCGTGAAACGCTGAATACCGGCGGCTGTCCGCGCGATTGTCTGAGAATCCGATAAAGTCTCCAGCGCGAGGAGACTGCCTTCCCGTTTCAGTTCATCATTGGTTTCCGGATCGAATTGATTCCAGATGTTTTGAAGAGTCTGCTCTCCAAACTGCTTTTGATAGAATTGGGCAAGGCGAAGAGTAACTTCGTCACGGAACGCTTTCTCAAGGTTAAATTTGGGTGTTTTGGGGGTTTCCTCAATGAATTTTCCCTGATTCAGACGAACTGCCTGCTCCAGTGCCCAACGCCAGCGTTCCCCGTCATTCGCTGCCTTTTCCAGGCTTTCCGGCAGGGAGAAAGTTAAGGGGGTTCCGTCTTCGGTCATTGGCGTTCCCTGGACTTGGGAATTTCTTCTGCCATGAGAATAAGGATTTTCAGTGTCTGCCTCCGGCAGCTCAGACCAGTCGGTTAGGTCCTGAAGTTCCCAAGAGGAAAGATTGCCGTTTCTTCCCGTCAGAATGAAATCCGCTAAATGAAGGAAGAACCAGCCCGACTCGACAGAATCTTCCTCAGCTGTTACCAGCGGAACGCATTTTTCCATCAACTGGCAGGCGTGAATCCGATCCCGTTCGGCTGAAGAGGCCAGTTGTCCATTTCTCTGCTGATTTCCCCGGTAGAATTTTCCCGCGACGACTCTGCCTATGGATGGAACATTCTGCCATTCCAAAGCGGCTGCCTGAAGCGCTCGCCATGAGGAAGCGTAGACTGTCTCAAATTTCGTCATGAAATCATCAATTTCTGATGAACGGTTGAGATTTACGAGAGATTGATTGCGCATTCTCAAAAGCGTTAAGAGATCATTTTTACTCTCTGCTTTGATCCATATGGAATTGGCCGATTGATTTGGGGTTTTTCCAAAAAGAGTTTTGTCAATATCCGTGATTACTTCCAAAAATTCTCCTTTATCCATTTTCTGGAAAAGGGCATCAATGATTTTTTCACTTTCCGTATTGCTCGTTTGGGCAACGGCTGGAGAATTGCCGATCAAAAGGCCTCCCGCGATCATCAGGAATGAAATGAAGAGAAGACTGCGCATAATCAGCTCCTTTACCAAAGGCTAATTGGGGGTCAAAGTAATCGAATTCAGGTTAAATTCGTTTAAAGTCGGAATTTCGCTGTTTTACAGCGTGAACTGCTATTAGTGACGAATAAAACCAAATTTTGATTCTGCTTTTTAAAATTTTTCGACTTGTGACAAGGTAAAAGATTTATTTAAGGCATTTATCGTCTGCCGAAACATTCTTTGATTTTACTGGATATGATGAGAAAATCAAGGGGGGAAATAAATGTTTGATAATTTTTTGTTCAAATCATGGAAATTTTTTTCAATTTGCCAGACTTCAGAGGTGTCCTGAAAGAGATTTTTTAACTTGCTGTGACATTTTTCGGATTCTCAGCCTGATTACCCCAATCGGCATCGAGTTTTCCAATTTTAGTGATTTAACTTTTTGAGGAACTTTCCCGTTTTTCTGCGGAAAAAACGGGAAAGTTCGGATTTTTACCAGAAGTTAAATTGTCCGTTTTTCAGGAAATTAGTTTTTGAAAAGATTGTTTTCGTAATTATTTTTAAATATTTTCCTAAAATTTCCCTCCCCCCCTTTCAAAAAAGAAAGAGATTTGTTAAAATTGGATAATCAGGCGAAGCGGGAGGTATTGAAGCTCATGAATGCTTGGGGACTTTCCCTGGCAGCGGCGCGTTCTTCTTTTTTCTCCTTGATCTTCACCTTTTCAGAAATTTCAACAGGCATGAATTGATTTTCACTTCCCACCTTTCAGAAAGGAAAAACGATGAAAGAACTGCGAGTTGGCCAAATCGGGACAGGTTTCATGGGCCGTACCCATTCCAATGCTTTCCTTCAGGTTCCCCATTTTTTCAAAACCGGTTTTAAACCTGTCCTGAAAAGCGTTTGCTCATTGGATAAATCTCTTCAGGAATACGCTGACACATGGGGATACGAATCGATTGAGACGGACTGGCGTAAGGTCGTTGCCCGGGATGACATTGATCTGATCGACATCGTGGTTCCGAATAATCTTCACCACGACATCGTGATCGCGGCAGCGGAGGCCGGTAAAATGGTTATCTGCGAAAAACCGATGTGCATGAACATGGCGGAGGCGGAAGCGATGGTTGCTGCCGTTGAAAAAGCGGGTGTCGCGAATATGGTGTCGTTCAATTACCGTCGTGTTCCAGCTGTTTCACTGGCGAAGCAGCTCATTGAGGAAAATCGTATTGGGCGTCCTTTTCACTATAACGCGGTCTATAATCAGGATTACACGATTTCGACAAACGTTCCAATGGGCGGGGCCGCGCTTTGGCGTCTTGACTCTAAAGTTGCCGGTTCTGGCGTGACCGGTGACCTTCTCGCGCATTCCATTGATCTGGCGGAATGGCTTAACGGTCCGATTGCCCGCGTATGCGCCAAGACGGAAATTTTCGTGAAGGAGCGTTTGCACGTCGAGAGTGGAAAGATGGAAAAAGTTACGATCGATGATGCCTGTGCTTTTATTGCTGTCTTTGAGAATGGCTCTTTCGGGACTTTTCACAGTACCCGTTACGCGAGAGGACGCAAAAATCATAATACTTTCGAGCTGAACGGCGAAAATGGCGCGGTATTTTTTGACTTGGAGTGTCCGCACAGTCTTCAGTTCTTCCGTTATCGTGACCCGGAAACGGGAGAAAAAACGCCGGACCATATCGTCGGATGGCAGAATATTCACGTGACAAATTCGGAGCATCCATACATGGGGAATTATTGGGTTCCCGGAACGACAATTGGTTACGAGCATACGTTCATCAATAATTTCGCGGAATTTCTTTCCGCGGTGAACGAAGGACGCGACTATAAACCGGATATGCGTCAGGCAATGCGTACGCAGTTTGTCTGCGATATGGTTTTGGAAAGCGCGCGTACTGAAAAATGGATCGATCTTCTCTGATTTATCAGTTTTAAGCGGATTGGAGCAGGTCACGTGAAGTTTTCATAGATTTTTATCGGAACCGTTTCCCCTGTCTTAAGCTCGGCAGGGGAGAGTCGGTTTTTTGTCTTAATTGATTGTCAAATGGGGATGGAGGAAGAATTTCTACCTTTACCAAACCATAAAATAATATCAGACTTTCACGCGTGTGGAAAGCTGGGGAATATGAAAAGTTACCCCTTGCGGCAGACGAGTATTTTATCCGTACGGTTTACGCGAAATTTAGAGGTTCAAAAGTGAAAAATTCGAAGTGTCAAAAAACAGATCCGGGCGTGATGCGTTTACGTTCTGCCGAGCTGTTCTTTTGGCAGATCGAAAGTCATCTTTGGGAGTCATATTCCAAATATCTTCTGATTTTGATTCGACAAGCTCACAAAAATCGTAAATTGGTTTACTTTATTTTAGGCAAACTTGAGCGGCTTTCTTATCTGACACCCAAATCTCATCTCAATTTTCTGTATGCTCTGGCAATTTGCTGGGGAACCGAAAATCTGCCACCTGAAAAGGAGCGGTTTTTTCAACGGATTCAGAGTGAGTTTCCGCGTAAAACGAATGATCCAGCTTTCCTGGAATTTCTGCTCTTGATTGGGTATGACAATCATTTTAATTTTTCGCCATTGGTGGGAGTACTGCTTCATCGAATTGATTTTTCCAGGATGATTGGCGGGCATACGGATCCCAAGGAGGTGAGTATCTGTGCCCGTTCGTGGTTTGACCTGGTAAATCGAATTCCGGATATTTCTCAAAGACGTACGGCAATTTCCTGCTTTAAGGAATTGGCTTATCGCGATAAAATTTCGGAGGAACCGCGCCATGTCTTTGGGAAAACTCTTGTCAATCTTTCAATTCAGGATTCGGATTTGACTTTTCAGAGAGCCTATTTGCGATCTCTTGAGGAGTTGAGCAGGAAATATCCATCGGATGACGATTTTCAGAATATTTATTCCAAAGGAATCGTGAATCATATTTATCGTGAGACGGATAATGTTTCACGAGCACCTTATTTGGGGGAACTGTATCGGCTCCAGAAACGTTACGCGTTTTCTGACTCGATTCAGGAGGATTACGCGGCCGCGATATTTTTTCTTGCTCTTGAGGAAAAGGAAATTTCCGAGAAAAGGAAGCTGATTCGGGCATTAACGGTTTTGCTTCGGAAACCTTCACTTTCTCCTCCTCTCTTAAAAACGGCCGCGCAAACCTTTTTCAACCACCTTATCGATGAATCATCAATTCAGCGCAAGCGCGGTGTTTTGGGTAAACTGGAAAAACTTACGGTTCGCACTGGGTATCTTCCCTCTGTCAGCCGGGAATACGCGCGCGCGTTAGTGAATTTGATCGTTGATGATCCGAACCTTGAAAAAAGAAAAGCGTATTTGAAGATTCTTGAACATTTGGCGCTTGAGAAGTCAATATCAGATGAAGTCGCGCTTGAATACGCGAAGGCTTTGATGAATTTTGCTCTTTGTGCCGTTGGCAAAACGGAGAGAGAGAGTCTGTTGGTCAGGCTTCTGGAAATTTCAGAAAAAAAGCAGATTACGCAAAACCGCGGGATGAATTCGGATACGCGCAGGGATTTTCTCTGCATTTACGCGGAGGGATTGGCGCTGTGCCTTGGGATTGGCGTGAATAATTCCGAAAAACTCGCGTTTCTCAAGAAAATACCGCCAATTGACCAGATTCGTAAAAGTGAGTATTTTTTTGTCTTTGCGGATATTCTGCGCGAGATCTTTAATGCTGAAAAGGACTGGATCATTCAAAAACATCTTCATGAAATCATGGAAACCGTCAGTAAATTTCAGGAACATTCAGGGAAGGCCATGAATAGTTCAGAGCAGGAAAGAGTGACGCGGGGGGGGAATCATGATTGAGTTAAATGAAAATCCCAAAGATTTTTCTTCGTCCGCGCTTCTTGCCGAGATGATGGAAAAAGGCTGTTCCCCGGAACGGCAGGAGGAAATACTCGCTTTGCTTGATGAAGTTAAAGAGACTTCCGAGGCGGCTCTTTGGGATTACGCCAGGGGACTCGCGTTTCGAGTTAATCGGGTTTCGGATTGGGAAATCCGTCTGAGCCGTTTGGAACTTTTGCGGCGGATTGCTCTTCGGGCTGGCGGGCCGCGTGACCTTCGGGTCGCTTACGCACAGGCCGTTTTTCATCGTATGAACGCGGAAACGGATACGCGTGAAATGTTTAAGGCAGGTGAACAGCTCGTGGAATTAAGCAGGTCTGAAATGGCCGAGCCGGAAATAGACGCGATCTGTGCTTGCGCTGTTCTGAATCGTCTGAGAATCAGTCCTGATTTGACGCGGAAAAGGGAGGACGCGCGTTTTCTTTACGAACTGACGGAGCGTGAAAACGCGCTTCCGCGGACATGGACCGCTGCGGTTAAAGGGTTTGTTTTTCTTCTCAAGGCTGAACATGAAATAGAGAAAAAGGAAACGGTTTTAAAGAGTCTGGATAATCTTTTCTGTTCCTCAGGCAAATATCCGGAAATTACTGTTGCTTACGCGCAGGCACTTGAATACGCGGTTCAGGTTTCATTTTCGCCTGAAAAAAAATTACGAATAGTGGATACTCTTCAGGAGTTGGATCATTCTCTGAAGAGTGACGTGAACAGAGAATTCGCGGCGGTTTGGGAGATTTGCGCGAAGGAACGGAGTGAATGGGAGAAAGCGCGCGTCGCCGTTCGGAATTCTCTTAGTAACGCGTTCGCGTATCTTGTGGCAAGTGAGAAGAATCCAGTTCAGCAGTGCGCTTTTTTAGCGGCACTGAAAACAGAGATTCTCCAAAATCGTTCATACGCGTGTTTTCGGGAGGCATACGCGAGAGGAATCGCGTCCGCGCTGCTTCGGCAGAATTCACGGCATCAGCTTTATCTTCTTGAAGAAGCGCGAAAATTGGCGGAGGCAGATGACCGTACTGATGAAATTTCAGTTCAGTATGCGGCAGCGATGCTTTGTCGTCTTTTTTGTTCCGAGGATGCTGGAGAGATTGCGGAGCTTCTAACTCGAATTGCCAATTATTTTACTCAGAATCCCAATTCGGCGGATTTTCATTGTCTCTATGCCTCGGCAATTCTCCTTACCATGCGCTGGGAGCCTGTTCCGGAGAAAAGAAAGGTTCGGGTTCAGCTTTTGGAGAATTGGAGAAGTGTTTATCGAACGCGTTTCGCGGATTTGTTTCGGATGTGCCGAAATGAATTTTTGGAGTATGAAACGGATGCGGAGGTTCGTCGGACCGTATTGGATTCGATTCGGTAATTTTACGGAGGAGCCATTGGGCAGAAGTTTTTTGGTCATTTAAATTTTAAATAAAATGAAAAAATTTTGGTTCTTTTGCTGTTTTTTGAGGCGGGGGACCTTTTTTTACTTTTAAATTTCGTGTAAAATGAAAAGATTATTTGGATTTGAGTCATATTAAATCTTTTAATGACCAAGAACAGATTTCAGGAGAATAAAATGAAAAAAGTCATGCATTCGGATCAGATTCCAGCTAACGCGGTCGGGCAACCGGGGGCGAAACGAGCCAAAATGCGTCTTCTTATTGGCGCGAATGATGGAGCTCCTCTTTTTGCCATGCGTCAGTTTGAGTTGGAGCCGGGCGGCTGCACTCCGAATCATGAGCATTCCTGGGAGCACGAAATGTACTTTCTTCAAGGATCAGGCACGGTTCTTTGCGGTGGAGAGGAGTATCCTGTGCGTCCCGGCAGTTTTGCCTTTGTTCCTCCGAACGAACCGCACCAGGTTCAAAATTCCGGTATGCTTACGCTGAAATTTCTCTGTCTGATCCCTGTCACGGAGAATTGCGGCTGCCCGATCGGCGGAGCCGGAAATGAGCAAAAATAATCCAAAGGATGAAAGCCGCAGGGAATAAAGCATAAAAATGGAAGAACATAATTCAGGAAATATCGTCAACGAAAAGTCTTTCCTCGTGACTGTCATTCTGCCGCAGAAAAATACGAGCGGCGTAAGTATTTTAGGAGCTGCCGGCGAAGAACCGCTTGATGAGCTTCGCCGTTTGGCGGAAGCTGCCGGTACGGTCGTCGTTGGTGAGATGGTCCAGCGCCGCGCGGCGATTGAGCCAGCTACCTATATTGGGAGCGGAAAGGTTCAAGAGCTGAAAGGGATGCTTGAAAAAACCGGTGCGGAGGTGGTGATTTTCGATAATGATCTTGCTCCAAGTCAGACGCGCAGCCTTGAGAAAGAGCTTAATGTGAAGGTTCTTGACCGAACGGAGCTGATTCTTGATATTTTCGCGTCACGTGCCCAGACGAAGGAGGCGCGTCTTGCCGTTGAGCTTGCGCAGCTTGAGTACTCTCTTCCCCGTTTGAAGCGCATGTGGACGCACCTTTCCCGTCAGAAAAAGGGGGTAGGTCTTCGCGGTCCTGGTGAAACGCAGCTTGAGACGGACCGTCGTCTCGCGCAGAAGCGCATTGCGGATTTGAAAGCGGAATTGGCGATCGTTCAGCAGAGAAAGGAGCGAGAAGTCAAATCGAGAAGTCAAACGCGGACTGTTTCGCTTGTTGGGTATACCAACGCGGGAAAGAGTACGCTTCTGAATGCTTTAACGGGAGCGGATGTTTACGTTAAAGACCAGCTTTTCGCGACATTGGATACGCGCACGCGCCGTTGGACACTGCCTGGCTGGGGGCCGATTCTTTTGAGTGATACGGTTGGATTTGTCCGGAATCTTCCTCACCATCTGGTTGCCAGTTTTCACGCCACACTTGAGGAAGCGCACTGCGCGGATCTTTTGCTTCACGTAGCGGACGGAAGTAATCCCATGGTCATCTTTCAGATTCAGGCGGCGTATGAAGTATTGGAACAGCTTGGCATTCAGGAGAAGGACACGATTCTCGTCATCAACAAAATTGATGTTTTACGTCAAATGGATGAAAATGGCGAACTTCCGGAGCAGTATGGACTTCAGGCGCTTCTCAATCGTTACCCGAATGCGTTGGGGATTAGCGCGGTGACTGGAGAGGGACTTCCTGAATTGGCTCAGGCGGTGAGTGATATGCTGAGCCGGGATTTTCCCACGGTTGAGATTGAAACGGAAATTACGAATGGTAAGCTGACCGCATATTTGGCGAATTATGGTGAGGTTTTCTCGCGGCAGTACCGGGATGATGGCACCGTAATCATTCGTTGCCGAATCGCCAGTTCGTTTCTTGGAAAGATTCGCCGCGAGCCGATTCGCATGACGCTTATTGATGGTCAGCTTCCTGAATATGATGAAGAGTGAATTTTAGCGATTTTCGGGGTGAAAAGTTTATTCTTCCGGATTCAGTCAGGTGCGACTTAATTTCTTACGTTCGAATTTTCTGAAATTTTCAGAAAAAGGGCACGGATTTTACGTATGCCCGATTTTAGTTTTATTTTTGAGAGGGATATTCATGAAGCGAGTTTCCTGTTTTGCTTTTACGTTTTTTTTTCTTGGAGTATTGGCTATCTTGGGAAGTTCGCATGCCTCACTGGTGTCCGCGCAGGATTTTCACTTGCGTCTTTGGCCGGGATTGCCTCCGGGAGAGAGTGTCAGTGAGGAGAAAATTAAGGCAGTGCGAAACGTAACGTGTCCCATGATAGATGTTTTTCTTCCGGAAAAAGAAAAGTCCAGCGGCAAATGCCTCATGATTTTTCCTGGCGGCGGTTACGAATTTCTTTCTGTTTATCCGGGAGCGTTTTACCATACGGCAGAGTTTTTTCGTGAGCGTGGTTTTGTCTGCTGTGTGCTTCAGTATCGAGTCCCCGTCAGAAAATGGGAAGGGAAAGATCGTCATTGGGCCGCGTGGCAGGATGCGCAGCGAGCGATTCGTTTAGTACGTTCGAAAGCGTCAGAATGGGGTTTTGACCCTGAGGAAATTGGCGCGATGGGAGGTTCCGCCGGCGGCCATTTGACCGTAGTTTGTGCCGTGAATTCCCAGCATCGGGCTTACGAACCGATTGATGAGATTGATGAGGTTCCGTGCCATTTGAACTATGCCGCGCCGCTTTATCCCGCATATCTTGTGCCGGAAGAAAAGTATTCGGTTAAATCTTATTCCAATTCGATGGAATTGGCGGATAATCTATTTTTTGATGAGAAAACGCCGCCGTTTTGTCTCTTCCACGGCGATGCGGATACGACCTGCACTCCGACGGGATCACTTGCGCTTTACCGAAAGCTGCGAACGATGAATATTCCGGTTGAACTCCATGTCTACGCGAAGACTCCGCATACTTTTGTCGTGGATTATCGTTCAGAGCATCGCGGAACGTGGCTTCAGAGTCTTTATGACTGGTTTTGTGTTATGGATCGAAGTAAAAAAGAAGCCGGGAAATGAAGACCCGTAATTTAATCGCGCGAGAAATTTTTTCAACGCTTTTCTTCTTGAGGCAAGGCCAGCCGGAATTTTGGAGGAAGTTCCAAATGAATCCGGCTGGCTTTTAAACGAATTGGAATGTTTTGAGCTGTTGCTGGTTTGGTTCTGGAAAACTGGAGTTTTTAATGAAAATACTTCACACTTCGGATTGGCATCTTGACGCGAAACTGGAGCAGAAATCGCGTTCTGCCGAGCATGATCTTTTTTTGGAATGGCTTCGGAAAACACTTATTTCGGAGGAAATAGATGTTTTGATTGTTGCCGGCGATGTTTTTGACCAGGGAACTCCGGGAAATGCTTCCTATTTACGTTATTCCCGTTTCCTTGGAGATATTTTTCGAGACGCGGAGGCAGGAAAATCACGCTGCAGGAATGTTTTTGTGACAGCCGGTAATCATGATTCTCCTTCATTTCTCAGAACATCAGAGCCTTTTCTTGAAATTTTGGGAATGCATGTCGTGACGGTTCCGGAGGCGGAGATAGAGAAAATGATTTTTCCTGTTTCGGATAGTTCCGGAAAGACACGGCTGCTGGTTCTTGCTGTTCCATATTTGCGCGAGAGAGATCTCGCCGCTTTCATTGACCATTCGGTTGATATGGATTTAAGCAGAAAAACGCTGGATGCATTTCGAAAATTTTATCGTCAGATAACGGATCGGGCAGTTGAGATTCGTGAAAAGCTCCTGCGGCGTGAATATCCGGATTGGGAAGAACGTACACGAGATTTTTCGGAAAATGAGCGGCAGCGTGAGGCCGCGCGCAGAATTCCTCTATTGGCGACGGGTCATCTTTTTACGGCACACGGAAAAACGGTTGAAGACGACGGCGTTCGGCCTGTTCATGTCGGAACACTTGATCAGTTTCCAGTTGAAGATTTCCCCGCGGAGCTGGATTACCTTGCTTTGGGGCATCTTCATATTCCTCAGAGTATTAAGGGAAAAGAAAACATTCGCTATTCAGGCTCGCCGATTCCGATGGGATTTTCAGAGATTGGAACTCCGAAACAGGTAGTGATTCTTGAAACGCTTGAAGGGGAAGAAAATTCTGAAAATTCGCTTCACGTGCCCGAAAAGGTTTTTCCGTTTCGGATTGAGTCCAAAACGATTCCCGTTTTTCAAACTTTGAAAGTTCTGCGGGGAGATTTTCAGGAGATAGAGGCAGCCGCGCGCGCTTTGCCGGCAGAGGAACCACGAATTTGGGTAAAAGCGGTTTTTGCTGGGGAGTACTATGAACTCTCTATTCGTGACCAGATTGAAGAACTTTTTCAGGCATTGCCTCATCTGGATCTGGTAAGTTTTGAAAATCAGACTTCACGAACTCGTCAGAAATCGGAAGAAGTTTCGCAGCACGAAGATTTACGTCAGCTGGATGAAAATGAGGTTTTTGAACGATTTCTCGAGGTATGTCACGGAATGATGTCTCAGGAATCTCAAGAAAAGTTGAAGGAAACCTTTCGAGAGCTTCAGAATATGTTTGAGGCGGAACAGATTCGCAAGACGGAAATGTCAGAAGAAGATTTCAGTGAAACTGATTCTTCCAATGGAAAATGAAAATATTAAATTTGCTGGTTTCTGAAGCGCGGAGGATGAAACACGATGTTCATTGAGAAAATCACACTTGAAAATTTGGCCTCACTTAAGGGGTGCTGGACTATTGATTTCACCGCTCCAGAGTATGAAAGCGGAATATTTGCTGTCACCGGAACGAATGGTGCTGGAAAAAGCACGATCATGGATGCCATTTGCCTTGCTCTTTACGGAGAATGTCCCCGTAAGACAGTTACCTCAACTTCAAATGAAATCATGACCAAAGGAACTTCTTCCTGTTTGGCTGAGGTACTTTTCCGAACGTCCAAAGGACGTTTTGCGGCACGTTGGAAGCAGAGCCGGGCACGAGCGGGCGCAAAGAAACCGTTTTCTCAGGCGGTTCATGAATTTGAGGAGATTGACGGACCGCTTTGTGTCCGAAAAAGTTCAGAAACAAAAAAACTTGTTGAGAAACATACGGGATTGACGTTTGAGCAGTTTACGCAGTCGGCAATGCTTGCCCAGTTCCAGTTTGAGAAATTCCTGACAGCAGGTTTGGCAGAGAGAACCGCAATCCTTGAAACTCTCACTGGAACCGCGCGTTTTAGGGAAATGACGAAGTTTTCCAAAGAGATAAATAGTGATAAAAAACGAAAAATAGAAAATCTTGAAAACGTGATGAAAGGCAAAAGCCTTCGAACTTCAGAAGAGATGGCACGGCATGAGGAAGAGCGTCATCGTTTGAGTGTGTCGAAAGAGGAGAATCGTCAGGAGACCGAAAAAATTCAAAAGGAGATTGAGTCCCTTGGGAAATGGAACGCGCTTCAGAAGAAAATTGCCGAGGCTGAGCGAATGCAGAAGGAGCTTGACAATGAATTGACCACGTTTCAACCTGAGAGACAAATTCTCGAAAAGGGGCTTCGAGCCAAAAAGATTCTTTCCTGTGAAGAGACGTTAAGGGATGTTCAGAAGCGGTTGGGCCAGGAAACGAGTCGTCTGGAAACACTTAAAAATGATTTGGCTGAATGTTCGTCAGAGTTGAAAAAAGTGGAAGAGAGCGAACGGGCAGAAAAAGAATTGCTTGAAAGAAAAAGAAAAGAACTTGAGGAAATCCGTCCCAAGCTCCAGCGTGTTCGCGAGTGGGATAAAGAACTTCAGGAAACGTTCCGGAAGAAGGACGAAAAGCAAAAAGAGTTGAGTACCGCTAAAGAAAAACTTGAAGAAGCGGAAAAAGGCTTTAATCGCAAAAAATCAGAGCAGGAAGGGATGATGCGAGAGTTAAATTGCCTTTGGGAGAAGCTGCCGGAAACGGAACGTTCAGGAGGAGCTGAGCGGATAGAGGAACATTCAATTCTGAAGTTTTTTGGAGATTGGAATCTGGAAATTTCGCGGATTATTGGAATTCTTGAAGACTGCCAGAGATTTCAGCAGACCAGTCTTGAGACTGAACCAAAGATTAAGAAGGAGAAGCGGGAATTTTCCGAAAAGGAAATACTGCTGGAAGATGAGAAGAAAAAAGGCGCGGAGATTCAGAAAGAGTTGGAGGAGTGTCGGCAAAATCTTGAGGAGCAGCAAAAAATAAAAAATGAACTTTGGAAGAGCCAAATCTGGGAAGAGGAAACGAAGAGCCAAAGCCAAAATATTCAGAATTTGTTTTCGGAATATTCTCAGAACACGCGGGAAATTCGTGAATGTCAGGCGGCACTTCAGGAAACAGAAAAGAAAACAGAGGTTCTTTCTGAAGAAATTTTAGTTCGGCAAAACGAAAGGAATTCGCTTGAGCGAGAATTGCAGGGGCTTCACGAGATTCTTGCGGGAGTTCGTGCTTTCAAAAATTTTGAGGAAGAGCGGGCGCATCTTCACGAAGGTAAACCGTGTCCGCTTTGCGGAGCGTTGGAGCATCCGTTTGCCTCGTTCGCTCCGAACGATGGAAAAAATGAAGAAAAACGGAAGAATGAGCTGGAAAAACGAAAAAAGGAACTTGTTGAAAAAGAGTTGCCATCGCTGAATAAAAAAAGAATCGAGTTGGCTCGCGAGAACGAGAATGCTAAGGTTCGTCTGACGAATCTGAAAACGTCCCAAAATCAGATAATTTCCCAGCTGAAAGAAAATTGGCGGAAAATCGCGAAGAATTGCGGGATGTTGAATTTCGCTTTTTCTGAAATGGATTGTTCTCAAGAAACTCTGGATATTCAAATTCTCAACGAAGAATTTAGAAAATACTCTCCGGAAATGGAGCGGATGCTGGAGGGAAAAGAAAAACAGCGCTCAAACCAGGAGGTTTTGCTAAAAAACCTGAATGAAAAAATTCATTATCTGGAAAATCAAAAGAGAAAAAGTGAGGAAAACATTCAGAAAATTGGAGACGAGTGTAATCGATGGAACGCGAATGTGAAACTTCTTGAACAGAAGTTTGAGCAGGCCCAAAGGGATTTGAGTGAAAAAAGAGAAAAATTTCGGGAAGAAGAATCATCGCTTAAGCAGACTCTTCGCGATATTTTATCCATTGAATCGCTAGCGTCTCTTCAAGAGTTTGGAGAAGAGGAGTTCGTTTTTTCCGGTAGACGGGAAGTCTGGGTAAGTATTCAGGAAGATCTTAAAAAGAGGCATGAACTTCTTAAGAAAATTCAAGAAACCAATCACAGCCTGAAAATCCTTGAGCTTGAAGTCGTGAATGAAAAAAAGGATTTTGAGAGTGCTAAAGCGAATGAACAGGAAATCTCAATTCATTTTGATGAATTAGGAAAGCAATACGAGCGGCAAAAAAAGGAACGTTTTTTATTGTTTAAGGACGAGAATCCGGATGCGTTTGAGGAGGAAATTTCCGGACAAATCAAATCTCATGAGGAAAATTTAGGTCAGCTTCAGGAAGAACGTGCTCGGCTTTCAGAAAAACAGACAACTGTTTCTGTGAACCTTTCCCACAGTAAGGATGATCTTCAAGGATTTCAGAAGGAAGAAAATCGCTTAATAAATGAATTTCAGACTCGACTTCAGGAAGAAAAGTTTGCGGATGAAGAAGAATATGAAGTTTCAAAACGACCGGACTCTCATCTGAAAGAACTGCAGGAAAAAGACGAAGAATTCAAAAGTCGCCAGCATGGACTTAATGCAATAAAATCTCAAAATGAAAAAGAGTTTAAGGAGTTTGGTGGAAACGCTCCTACTGAGAAGTCTGAACGGGAGCTTGAGAAAATGCTGAATGGAATGAAGGAGGAACGGGATAAAATCGTGACGGATTTGGGAAAGATTGAGCAGATTTTTGATGAGCAGAAACGTTTGAAGCTGGAAATCGGCGAGTTGGATGAGAAGATTCACAAAGCAAAAGAAGAAGCGGAACGTTGGAGTCATCTCTGCGAAGTACTTGGTCCCGAATCCAGTACGAAGAATACTTCATTTGTCAATTTTGTCCAGAGTATTACCTTTAATAATCTTCTCTATTACGCAAATCAGCAGCTGAAATTACTTAATCCGCGCTATCAGCTGAAAACCTGTGCGGCAGATCCGAATGAACTTCAAATTGTCGATTCCATGCACGAAGCTGCGATTCGTTCCCCTTCCAGTCTTTCAGGAGGAGAAAAATTTACCTTAAGTTTGGCATTGGCTTTGGGGTTAACGAAACTCGCGAGTCGAAATGTTGAGATCAATTCCTTCTTTATCGATGAGGGATTTGGTTCGCTTGCTTCGGAAACATTGGAAAACGCGCTGGATGCTCTCAAGAGATACCAGGCAAACGCGCGTCGTGTCGGCAAAAAACTCATTGGAATTATTTCACATGTTGATGCCGTTCAAAATGAGATAGACACTCTGATTGAATTGACTCCATATGCTCCGCATCATTTTAGTCGGATCACTGGTCCAGGAGTTTCGGGAAGTGAAAAACTGCCTGAAAAGCAAGAAGCCAGGCAATCCAAAAGAAAATCTAAAAATCGTGAAACGCGTTCAAATCTGATTTCATTCGAGAAGGGAGACAATTCGGAATAATTAGCGATTCAGAAGGAATTAATTTTCCAATTAGGTATTTTAATACTTTAAGGAATTTCCAGAGACTAAAATTCCGAAAATCGTGTGCGCTTTCAAATACGCGGAACGTTCGGCACCTTGCGGAAAACTTGGACTCTCTCGTTTTTAATCGGAAAGAAGTTTAGGAAAATTCTCTTAAACAGTTTTTTAGGAGTACGGATTGAGGTCTTGGGCACACTCAAAAGGGAGAACAGAGCTGCTCTGTTCTCCTCGTGATTGATTGGACTCATTTAACGCCCGTTTTTTCTTTTGTTGGCGGAAGAGCCCACGGATCGAAATAATGGTCGCCGAGTGAAATAAAATTGGGTTCTGTTTGAGGAGAGCGTTCGACAACCTGTTTAATGGTTTTGAAGAGCGGCTGAATATAAAATGGTTTCGCCGCGTATCCGCGAGCCGGGTAACGAGCCATGATGTTCGTGGCCGTATGCGTCGGATCATACGTCATCTCTTCCTGGAGCACGACGAGCGGCGGATGGCGGCGTTCAAAGATCTGAGCCAGGTCAATATAGAATTGAGTCGTGTGTTCATAGTCGGAGAGATGAAGCGAAGACAAAATCGCCAAATACTCCATATTACGATTTTTGGCAAGTTTCAGCAGACGCAATGCTTCCGTCCCGGTTTGCGCAAAATCCAAATCGCACTGAAACAGATTGAAGATTGACTGTCCCTGACGGAAGAGATCTTCGTCACCATCGATCAGGAGAATTCTTTTGCCCGCGAAGTTTTCTTTCCATTCTTCCACAAAATCTTCCAGATTCTGCACATCGTTTCGAGTGACAGGCAAAACAGCGCCCAATTGGTGAGCTGCCTGACGAATGGAATCCACTCCCTGAAGCATTTGGTAGAGTGATTTCTGCAGTTGGATCTGTTCAGGAGTTAAAAGCTGAAAGATCTCAGAGGACAGAAGGATCATTCGATTGACGCAGGTACTGATCGTATCATGCGCTTTGCCGACACATGCCATAAGATGATTTTGCTTTGCGTTGTCGAAAACCCTCAGAATATTAATCGCATTGGCAATTTCGTGAACGAAAATTTCCGAGTACAGACGGTCATTTTCGTTAAACGCGTTTTCCTTTGAACTTTCCACATTAAGGACACCGAGCAACTCATCCTTGAAGATGATTGGGAGCGTTAATGAGGAACGCGCGGCTTGAGCGCACGGGAGATAGTGCGGGTCACGGCTGATGTCCTGGCAAAGATAACTTTTTCGCGTTACCGCGACGTAGCCAATGATACCGTTATCGTTCACATCCGGTTTAATTTTTCGCTCAATAGCTTCAGCGCTGATTCCGCGATGGGCGCAGAGATCGAGAGTTTTGGAAGACGGATTAAACAGACGAAGTTCCATAATTTCGTAATGGAGATGCTTTTCCGCCATATAGCTGATGCCGCTGAGGAGAAAACGCCGGCGTTCTTCAAGCGTACGGGTTTGAAGATTATCCAATGTGCCGAAAGATTCGCAGACTTTATGGATATTTTTAAGTTTACCGAGCAGCTTATGCCGTTCTGTGGCTTCATGAATAAAAAGTTTCAGAAAAGTACCGGCTTCTCCTGGACACTCCCAAGGGGAAAGAGTAATTTCAAAAAAACGTCCATCCGGAAGGAGCATATTACGGCGGATTATTTGCTGATTTTTCTGGTATGCCTCAAATGGATCCGTCTCCAAAACATTTTCCTCGGTGGGATCCATAAATTGAGGAAGATTCAGGATTTCATGGATCGTTTGGCCGGGAGCCGAGTTCGCTGCTTTGGGAAACCAGTTTCGGAATTGCTGGTTAGTCCAGATAAAAGAAAGATCGGATTCGAGAATGGCGACCGCATCGGGGAACTGATTCCAGAAAGGATTTTTTTCCTGAAACCAGACAATAAAGTCGTGAATATCCTGAGAATGAAGATTTTCGACCAGGTATTGTTCCCATTTTTGTTCGTTGATACTTTTGGAAGACAAGATATGCGTCTGATTACGTTCATCTTTCGACATAAAAACTCCAATTGAAATTTTGAGACTTCAAAATCTCTCAAATACGGCAAGGAATTTTCCTTAAAATGAAACAAACACGAAAAGTTGACTGGCAGAACCAGAAGCAGCAATGCGCTCGTGTCTACAGACGGTCGAGACTCCCGAAAACGCAAAGGTGGGATTTTTTACTTTTGTTCTCACTAAAGTATTCTTATCTTAACATTTTTTTGTGTGAAATGCAAATGTTTCCCACCCTTTTTTCCGAAATTTTTCCAAATTTTTCGGAAATTTTAATACTTATGGTGGACTTTCTCCAGATAAATGGATTTTGAAAGATTTTTGAAACTTAAATAAAATCTTATTTCATGCGGGCAGGATGCTTACGTCAAGTACTCTTGATTGGGAAAGTGATTTCGAGGCGGAAATCAAAATTCAGGAATATCAAAAAATACCAGGAAATATCGAAGCCCTTTCAATGCGTCTTGGGAATTTCCTTAGGGCTTAAGTTCTCTTTCTCTTTTGGCGGTCATTACTCTCTGAAATTTTCATAGGGAATACGAATTATCAATCGAAACTTGATTCGAATGATTAAAATTTGGTACGGGGATAAACAGGTTGAATTTGCGTTAGGGATAACGTATTTTCGAACTGCAGCTCAAGGAGGCGAAAGCTGGTTTTCTTCCGGAATTTTAACGACTTCCAGAGTAATCAATGAGGGGTCTTCAATCCGTGTGACATGAATCTCAAGCCCTTGCCATGCCGTAAGATCACCGACTTCTGGAAGTTTTTGGAGAATGTGCGCAAGGAACCCGGCAACTGTCGCGGTTTCAAGAATATCTGGAAGAGGAATCTGAAAATGGCGGCAAAATGCTCGAAGTGAACAAAGACCTGATACTTCCCACTGATTTTCAGAGATTTGCTGAATGGCTTGACGGTCTGTCAGCTGCGAAACGCGTTCGGAGTGCGGGGCAAAAATACTTTCCAAAATATCCGAGAGAAGGATAACTCCCGGAGTTGATCCGTACTCATCCACGACCACCGCGACAGTGCGTTTTTCTTTTCGCATCAGGTCGAGAATCACGGCAGTCGGCTGATTCCAGGGAACGTAAAGCGTTGGGGAGGCGTGAAGTTCCAGCATACCGTAATCTTCCGGCGGAATTTTCACCAGATGGCTCATGGGAAGGGCCAATTCAATCGCATCAGAGGTGTCGCTTTCCTGAATGAAAATCCATCCCAGGGAACGGTCCGCCTCGCGAAGATCTGCTAATGAGACTGGTTTGGAAAAGAGCGGAAGCATTGTCCGAGGACGCATGATTTCCCGTGCGGAGATTTCAGAAAGCGAAAGAAGTGATTTCAAAACGGCTTTGTCTCGCGGAGAGGAGAGTCTTTTGCCGTGAGCGAGGCTTACCGCCTTTTCAAGATCTTCAAGGTCCAAAAGGGGTTCGGACTGAAATTTGGGAACAAAAAGACGAAGAGAAAGGTCTTTCCCAAGAGTCAAAATTGGAAGAACCGGGCGGCAGAGCCAAAGGAGGCCCGTTAAAGGAAACACGGCCAAATGGACTACTGGCTGAGGAATCAGAAGCGCGATCGCTTTAGGAAGAAGTTCACAGAAAATGATCATCGTTAAAAGTGCTGTCATGCTGAAAGTTCCGGCAAACGCGGCATTTTCAGACTGGATCTTCAGCGTGATGACGGAGACGATACTGAAGAAAAACATATTGACGACCAGGTTGGCGAAAAGCATTACCGAAAGAAGACGTTCCGAAGAATCCATCAGTCTCGATATTTTGCGTTCTGTGGATGAACCGTGCCGCATGGTGCTGAGAAGCTCTGCCTCCAAAGAGAAAAAGGCTGCTTCTGAAGCGGAAAAGAAGGCTGAAAGTGACATCAGTCCGCCAAGAATCGGTATCCAGGGGAAAATATGATTCATTCGATAAAATTCCTTATCGGAGTATTTTTAAGGTCGCTGTGGTTTATTCTTCCAGTCGCGAAAGGATTGGAAATCGAGATTGCCATTGGAGAGAGGCCACGTCTATTTCTGATTATATTTCGATTTTTTTCTTTTTCAATCGGGGGATACCAATTTTTTAAAATATTTTTTTATTAATCAGGTTTCAACTCGTTTGTCCCCCTTGAAATATCCCAGTTTTTCGTCTATAATCAGTTAGATTCAGAGCCGGAACAATCCGGTTTTCCGCCAGATACTCCGTTTTATTTTTGAGGAATTACCTGATTTTGAGTTCAAGGAAGCTGGCTTGCCTGTTTTCTTTTAGGGACTTCTCAAAACTCAATTATCAAAAGATGAACAAAATTGATTTTGGGAAGCGTTACCGGAAGTTCCAGCGTTACCGGAAGTTCCGGGGATTTTCGAATACGAGGAACTCCTGGTGCTTTGGAGAAGAATTAAAACCAGCGCGTTTTTCTTCCTGAAAGCCGTTTGGGAGTGCTCCCTTTAATCATTGGGATTTCCGATAATTTAATTGACGCGGAGACTTCATTTTTTAAGAAAGGATTTTTTCATGCCCGCCTTTTTAGAAAAAATTTCATGCCGAAAGCCTGCGGCTTTTGCCGGATTTTTGTTTTCTTTCTTTTTGTTTTTTTTCGTAATGGATTTCGGATTGTCATCGGCAAATGCCGGCGAACTTCTTCCTCCGAACACAATTCCAAATAAAATGCCTTCAGGAAAAGAACTTGACGAGGCGCTTAAAGCCAGAGCCGAAAAGCTTTTGCCGTTTCTGGGCGATTCTTTCTGTATTTTGCCGTCCATTACGGAACGCGCGTTCTGGGAAGAACTTTCTCAAAAGCCGCAGTATCGAAAAATCATTCAGACGGTTGAAAAAGAGATGAAGACTCCCGTCGCGAATGTTCCGGAAGAGCTTTATCTTCAATTCAGCCAAAACGGAAACAGGACCAACTATCAAAACGCGTATAATCGGCGAAACGCGGGGTTGAGTCGGGCGGTGCTTGCCGAGTGTTTTGAAAATCAGGGACGTTTTATCCCCAGGATTGAAGAACATTTGAAGGCTTATTTTAATGATCGAAGCTGGGTGCTGCCGGCGCATGACCGAAGCCTCGATAATTTTAACGGCAAGTACGATATTGATTTGGCTTCAAGTAATGCGGCCTGGATGCTCGCGACGATTGGAGCGGTTTTGGGAGACCGACTTTCCAAAGACGTTCGTGAGGAACTTGATCGCCAGCTTGAACTTCGCTGCTTCATCCCTTTCCGCACTCATATTTTGACAGGTAAACCGAAACTCTGGTGGGTTCGCGGCATTAATAATTGGAATGCCGTATGTCTGGCAGGAGTCGGTGGAGCTGCCCTGACTCATCTTAAGTCGAAAGAGGAGCGCGCCTGGTTCCTTGCGGCGATAGAAACTTTTATTCAGAATTCGAATATCGGGTACACAGAGGACGGATACTGCACGGAGGGCGTGGGTTACTGGTGCTATGGATTTGGGCATCACGCGCTGCTTTCAGAAACCGTCCGCCGCGCGACAAACGATAAAATTCAGATTCTTGACCAGGAAAAACTCCGCAAGGTCGCTCTTTACGGGTTCACGATTGAGATTCTGCCTGGTTTTTCACCGAGTTTCGCCGACTGCAGCATGAGAGCGATTCCGACGCGCAGTCTCCTCGCTTTCCTTAACAGATACTATGGTTTTCAGCTGAATAATTATGATTTTACTCTGCCGGAACAGGGACAAAATCTCTGCGCTCTCGGGGTTTACGGTACGAATCTTCCACCGCGGCTGACTGAGGCTTCGGCTGGATACGCTCCGAAATTTGGAAATGTGAAAAGTTTTCAGGATCCGATTTCCAATCGTACCTGGTTCCCTTCGGCACAGATTCTTATTCTGCGTCCGGAAGGATGGAAATCGACATTGACGAAACTTGAAAACAGGGCTGAATTGGCTAAAGCGGTTGGAGAGCTGCCTGGTTTAGCCGTGGCGATGAAAGGCGGACATAACGCGGAACAGCATAACCATAATGATGTCGGAACGTATGTGATTTTGCATCGTGGTACTTTGCCTGCGCTTGATCTTGGCGGCGAAGTCTATACGCGGCGAACGTTCAGCAAAGATCGTTATGTCAGTGATGTCCTGAATTCATGGGGGCATAATGTGCCGGTCGTTGCCGGCTGTCTTCAGAAGACAGGTGCGCAGTATGCCGCCAAGGTGCTCAAAACGGATTTTAACGAGAAAGAAGATTCTCTTCTTCTTGATTACGCGGCCGCTTATGACGTGAAAGCCTGCCGCAAGTTGACACGTGAATTCGTTTATTCGCGCATGGAAACGAAGTTTTCTGTGGAAGATCAGGTCGAATTTGATTCCCCTCAAACGTTTGAAGTTCCGATGGTGACGATCACGGGGTGGAAAAAGGATGGGAAAAATGTCATTTTTGGAGAGGGAAAAAGCGCGGTTCGCGCCGTGATTTGCGTTAAGGCGGATGGAAAGGAAATGACAGACTGGACGCTTAAAGAAGATGGATTTAAAGCTGATTTTGCCGCTCGTGAGTCCGCTCGGCGTTTGGCGATTGTTCTGCCGAATCCGGTTAAGAACGCATCTGTTAAGATTACCTATGTCCCTGTTGAAAAGTAGTCTTTGAATTTCCATGAAGATTCATTTTCCCAATCAGAAAAAAACGTTGGATGTTCCGGAAAAAACTCGTCTTTCGGACGTCATTCGTGAAAATTTCGGCCCGCTCCTCCAAATGGCTTGCGGAGGAGGCGGGAGTTGCGGAAAATGCGTCGTGCGTCTTGGTGACGGACGGTATGTCCGGGCCTGTCAGACGGTTTGTGATTCGGAAATGACGGTTTTTGTGGAAACGCCGACACTTCGCCGCAGTGCCATTCTCACGTCATTTCCGAATTCTTTGATTGAGGGTATTGCCGGGGAAGAGCCTTGGGAGAAGGCGGAGTCCTCTTTTTCCATTGCTTTTGACTTGGGAACCACGACCCTCGCGGCTTCAATTATTCATCGGGAAACTGTTCTGGCTACTGTTTCTCGGCCCAATCCACAGATTCAGTTTGGCGCGGACGTGATTTCCAGAATTAATTACGGTAATGAGTCCCTCGTCAAGCGGAATGTGCTTCAGACTCTGCTTCTTCGTGCGGTTTGCGCGATGGCGAAGGAACTTTTCGCGAATGTCGCTCAGGAATCAGGGCTTTTGATTTCTTATGATCAGATAGACCGTTTGGTTTTTGCCGGCAACACGACGATGGAAGAGACTCTGCTTGGGCTGGATCTGACTTCGCTTGCCTCGGTTCCATTTGAGCCTTCAAAAGAGCTGAATACTGAGTACTCGGCTGGAGATTCAGTGTGGAACGGAGGTTTGGATAAATTTCTTCCGGAAACGAAAGTGCTTGTTTTTCCCGTAATCGGAGCGTTTGTCGGAGGGGACATCTCATCCGGAATACTCGCGATTCATTCCTCTTTCTCGACGGAAACTGCAATTGATGGAATTGACCGGCAATTTGACTCGGACTATGATTTTTTTCTTGATTTGGGAACAAATGGTGAAATGGTTCTCGAAACGCCTGAGGGGCGGCTGGCCTGCGCGACGGCGGCTGGTCCGTGTTTTGAAGGGGCAAAAATTTCATTCGGAATGTGTGCCGGAACGGGAGCGATCATTTCCTGTGAAAATAAAAATGGAAGGCCTTCCTTTGAGACTTTCGAGAATTCCCGTCTTGAAGGAATTTGCGGTTCGGCTCTCATTGATTTGACGGCAGAGCTGCTTTCATTGGGACTTTTGACTTCGGATGGTCGTCTTCTTGAGCCGGAGGAAGTTTCCTTGGATGTTCCCGTTGATTGGAGGTGCCGTATTCTGAAAAAGAAACTGGATTCTGAAAATTCCGCGAAAGAAACACTTTGTTTCCAAATTGCGGGAAAAATTCATGTTACGCAGGAAGATTTTCGTGAGCTTCAGCTTGCTGTCGGGGCGATTCGGACCGGGATTCGGCTCCTTTTAGCGAAAGCGGGAATTTCTGCCTCACGGTTGCGAACATTTCGTATCGCCGGTGGTTTCGGTAAAGGACTTCGGGTTCGTAACGCGCAAAAGATTGGGTTAATTCCTGCTTCAATCTCAGAATCCGCTGTTCATTTTTTGGGAAATACTTCTCTTGCCGGAACGATTTGGGCAGCCGCTTCGGGAAGGGCTTGGGAAAGAGCCGCACTGCTGGCTAAAGAAACTCTCTGTATTGACCTGGCACAGGAAGAGAATTTTTCCGATGTTTTCATGGATTCCATGTTTTGGGAGGAATTTTAGTCTGTTTGGCTCAGAATTTTATTTAAGAAAAGAATGAATTTCATGAAACCCCTTCCATTTATTGAGATTAATCCCCGTCTCTGTGCGCGTTGCGGAACGTGTGTTCATGATTGCCTCGCGGGAATACTTTTTTTTCCGGAGAGGAGCAGTTCCGAGGCGGATTCTGTTTCCAGTCTTCCTGAATTTTGTGAGGGGGGAGCGGAACGCTGTTTCCAGTGTCAGCATTGCCTCGCGGTTTGTCCGACGGGTGCTTTGTCGTTTGCGGGAAAGAGACCGGAGGATTCTTTTCCGATCGGAAAACTTCCCGAACCGGAACTGGTACGGAATCTTCTTCGGCAAAGAAGAAGTATCCGGGATTACCGGCGGGAGAATGTGTCTGCTGAAATCATGCGTGAATTGAGAAACGTGATGGACTTTGTTCCGACTGGGTGCAATGACCATCGACTGCGTTTTACCTGGTCTTCTGACGTAAAAGTCACAGATTCTTTCCGCGAGCGGGTTTCCTCATGGCTTCAGGAGCGTGAACTTACCGGAACTCTTCCTGCGTCGCTTGCCCGATTCGCGGCGTTTATTCCGGCTTTGAAATCGGGGAAAGATATTTTCTTCCGTAACGCTCCGCACTTTGTCGCTATTTCCGTTCCGCCAGAGGCGAAAGATGCCCATATCGACCCGTTTATCGCGGCTTCCCAGCTGGAAATTCTTGCGTCCGCTTTTGGTCTTGGGACCTGTTGGGCTGGCATGGCGACGGATCTTTTCAACGGAAGTGACGAACTTTACGAGAAACTGAATATTCCGGACGGTTTTGTCCTGAAGATCGTTTTGCTTTTTGGTATTCCTGCTGTCCATTACGCGCGAGTTCCCCAACCTGAGCCGTGTGTGCATCAGGAATTGGAAACTTAAGGAAATTGTTCCGTGCGTTGATTGAATGTTATCCGGGAAACTGTTTCTAGGAAGTAATGAGATAATTTATCATGCGCGGCGGTTTGCCTGGGAGTTTGCGGGAGAGAAATTTTAGAATATTTTCCGAAATTTAAGAAGAGACCCCCTTGAAATAATTCTTATTTGTGGTATATTAATTCTTATCTTAATCGGGGAATTAGCTCAGTTGGGAGAGCGACTGGCTGGCAGCCAGTAGGTCAGCGGTTCGAACCCGCTATTCTCCATTAAAAAGACGTGATTCAGGCGAATCGCGTCTTTTTTTATGGAAATTCAAAAAAGACCGCATGAAACGCGGTTTTCGCGGTCTTTTCCCGGTCCGATCATACTATTCCGCGGAGGAAATCTCCACGCCCCAGGTCTGAAGGGGGGCAAAGTCAATCTCCTGCTCGAAAAACTCAAGGGAAAGCGGTGTGCGCGTGCCGTCAGAGGCGATCTTTTCGACGCGGACTTTACTCAGGTCGGAAAAACCGGCTTCTTCCAGATGCGCGCGGATCCTGCTTTTGACCGGAGTGTCCGAGGAATTGGTGAAGATGAAGACCAAATTTCGGACTTTTCCCTGCTTCCAGTCTCTCTTTTCCCCTTCCGGGTACTCCAGGATCCGCCACGTTGAAGACTGGACGGCTTCCATGGTCACGAGAGCTTTGCCGTGCCATTTCCAGTCGGAAGTCACCGTCGGCAGCGGGGCAAGGAATTCGGCAGGACGCGCCATTTCCCCCTTGAAGAAGTACGGCACGATGCAGTTTCGGAAATGAACGAGGGGCCGCACATACTCCATGACCGCTTTCCGCTGGATCGTCAGGGGGGAGAACCAGCCGATCTGCTCGCCGAAAATGAGCTGCTGTGCGGCTTTCATCCGGACGGCCGTATCGTCGCCGGAGTAGCTTCTGCCGAACATCTGGACGGTACCTCCGTAAACTGCCGCGAACGCGGGAACTGCCTGATCGGACTGGAGATGCCAGGTCAGCAGACCGTCGAACTGATCCGCGTAGGTTTCCGCATTGCATTCGGAGGTGAGCATCCGCTCGTTTCCGGGAGAAGCTCTGTTTCCGGATGCTTTCATTTCCGCGCGGATCTTCCGCATCATTTCCGCGTACGCTTCGACCCACCAGGAACCTCCGCCGAGCGGGTGGCCGTGCGTCGGATCCATGCACTCGACGGCCCTCGCCGCCGCGATCTGATCGACGTAGACCGCCTTGACGTACTGGTCGTTCATGAGTCCCAAGATGATCGACGTGACCTTTTCCTGCCAGAGCTGCGTGGACGGACACATCGCGCCGAGCCGGACTTTGGAACCGTCTGCCTCTGTGCTTGCATAGGTTTCCGTAAACGGCTCGCCGGTCTCTTTTTTCGTCACGGCGGGGAATGCGACGCTGGAAAACTGAAAGTCCTCCATCCCGCGATCCCGCGTATCCCAAAGTCTTCCGTTGATGTACGGCATGACGAAAATATCGCCGTCCTTCTGGATCTCGCAGACTGCCTCGCGGAAACCGTCGTCCGGAACGTAATGCGGATAGTCATTGTCGAATGGCGTTTTGTGCCAATTGTACCAGTGGAGCGCACACGGCAAACCAAACGCATCACGGAAATCGCGCATCATCCGAACGACCGCCGCCGGTTCCCCTCCGCCTTGTGCCCAGATGGAGAGTTCCTTCATCCAATTCGGCGTGTCCATTCGGCCTTCCGGTCCAAGTTCAGGGAACCACTCCGCGTTTTCGCGTACCCATGCACGGTAGATGAGTGCCGCGTCAAACCAGTTTCCGTCAAATGGCTGAAGGACGAACTTTCCGGGCGAAACGGTCTCATTTCCCGGCACCGTCATGTTCGGGACCGAATGCGTGAAAGCGAGCTTCACCTGACTTTGGAGCGGCTCCGAGATGAACTCAACGGTCTTCGCGCTCCCTTTTGGGTCATGGAATCCGGCATAGATCCCGCGCCGCGCGTTTTCTTCCCAGATCGCCATCCACGGCATGACGCAACCGCCGGCCGGGTAGAGAGCCTTTCGGGAGATCGCGGTCGAAAATGGTTTGGGAAGCAGAAGCCCAGACGTATTTGGGTAAATTCCGCACGTTCTGCCGCC
>JAFQUP010000095.1 GCA_017408405.1 Thermoguttaceae bacterium | reverse complement strand
GAATCGCTGTACACATACAACGCGAACAACGCCGTCACCTCCATTACACACAACGATTCGAATGGTTCACAAATCGTCAAACACTCCTACACATATGACTCAACAAACAACATCGTCGAGTACCTGAACTCCATCGACGGCCAAACGTTCTACGACTACGACTTCCTCGGTCAGCTCATCAGCGCAGACCACGCCAATCAAACCGACGAATCGTATATTTACGACGCAAATGGAAATAGGATCCATGCCAACGGCGACAGTTATACAACAGGTGCCAATAACGAACTAACCAGTGATGGAAACTACACTTACACATACGACGCCGAGGGGAACAGGATTTCCAAAACGAACACCGCGAATACCGAGCGCGAGCTATACACGTGGGATTACCGCAATCGTTTAACGAAAGTCACGCAGGAGATCTTCAGTCAGGGACTTCGTCTGAGTGCCTGGCTCGCGGGGTTCATGCTCCTCGGACTGGTGCTGATGGTGGTCATTTTCTGAAACTGAAACCGATTTTTTCACGGATACGAGATGCACATTGTGATCCTGGGAGCCGGGACAGTCGGTTACTCTGTCGCCAGGCTTTTAAGCAAAAACCGACACGACGTGACCCTGGTCGACCGGAACGCGGATGTTCTGGATGCACGGGGAGCGACGCTCGACGCAATGACGCTGGCGGGAAACGTATCTCAGGCCGCCGTCCTTTTTCAGGCCGGCGTCATGAACGCAGACATCTGCATGGCCGTCACGGACTCGGATGAGACCAACCTCGTCGCTGCGAGCATCGCCAAGAAAATGGGCGCGACCCGCGTCATCGCCCGCGTTTACGCACCGGTCGCGAATAATCTCGACGTCTTTGACTACTATTCCCATTTCGGGATCGACCGGATCATCAGTCTGGAACAGCTCACGGCAGTGCGTCTGGCGCAGGAGATCGACAATTTCACCGAATCCCTCAATATGGAATCCAATCTTTACGGCAACCTGGAACTGATGGAGTTCGAGATGCTCGAAGGGGCGCGCGGTGTCGGAAAACGCATCCGCGATCTCGGTTTTCCGTCCAACGTCCGGATCGGGGCGATCTCCAGAGACCGGACTCCGTTCATCCCCGCAGCAGATGATGTTTTGAAGATCAACGACAAGATCGCCGTCTTCGGCATCTATGAAGACCTTCTGAAAGTCTGCAAAAGCCTGGGTGGAAAACTCCCGCAGAAAAAAACCATCGTCATCGCGGGCGGCGGAGAGACCGGACTGCATCTGGCGCAGATCCTCCAGAAACGCCATAAGATCCGCATTCTGGAATCGGACCGCGAACGCTGCGAGGACCTGGCTGAGATCCTCGGAAGATCGGCAGAGGTCATCAACATCGACCTGCACGACAGGATCGATATGGAGGAGGAACACATTGGCCGCGCCGACGTCTTCGTGGCCTGTACCGGCGATGATGAAAACAATCTGATCGGGTGCGTCGAAGCTAAAGAAATGGGCGTACGCAAAACATGCTGCGTCATCAGCCGCGTGAATTACGGCGAGGTCATCAAGAACAAACTCGGCATTGATTTCTGGACCAGCCCGAACGAAACGACGGCACGCCGGGTCATGAATTTCCTTCAGCGCGGTGCCGTCATTTCCCGCGACACGATCTTCCGCAGCCAGATCCAGCTTCTTGAGATCGAAGTACAGCCCAACTCGCCGATTTCGAAGGTCCCGCTTCGAAAAGCGCAGCTCCCGCCCCAGTGTATCATCCTCGGTGCGACACGGAAACGCGGCCGAACCAATGAAGTGCCAGGTGCGAATTTCCAATTTGAGCCGGGCGACATCGCGCTTATCGTCACGACTCTCACCGGTGCGGATGAGGTAACGGAACGTTTCGAGGAAACTATTTAACGTGAGTTCTTCGGCAAACGCCAGCCTGCTTTGCGGCCAAAATCTCGATGCGGACCGGCCAGAAAATTGCCGGATGGATCTTAAATTTTACGCAACGAGCACCGTGCCTGTCTGAATTGCGACACTCTGAAAATCAAAAAAAACAAAAACTTTTTCTTTTTGATACCTTTTTATCAAAATATTGCCCCGCTCCCCATTGACAGGAAAATATAATCTGATATACTTTTATCGTTAATCGATTATCGATACTTATTTGTCGAAACATATTTTCTTTAACGCCTGAAATATGGGAGAGATAGAATGACCGAGGACGTGAAAAATAAAGCGGAAAAAGAGGAAACGGCAGCTCGTCAGAGTATCTCCAAGCCGAAAATCGTGATCTGCATCGGGAGTTCGTGTTTTTCACGCGGAAATTCCAAAAATGTGGATGTCGCGGAAAAATTCATGCAGGAACGCGGTCTCGAAGATGAAGTGGATCTTGAGATCAGCGGCGGTCTGTGCGCAGGTAAATGTGCGGATGGTCCCAACGTGATCGTTGACGGTCAGATATTCCATCATGTGGATACGGGCGTGATGCTCGACATTCTGAATCAGCGGTTTCCGAAAGCGAGCTGAGTGCACGTTTCGGCACGGCGGCATATCTCCGGCCGATTTTGAGAGAATAAAAAATTTTCGAGACAGGAAAAATTCCGGAGGGTAAAATGAATCGTCAATTTCCGGTCTTCACGACAGAAAATGAATGCCAGGACTGCTATCGGTGTGTCCGGTACTGTTTCACGAAAGCGATCCGGATCGTAAACGCACGCGCGCAGGTCATTCCGGAACTTTGCGTTTCGTGCGGAGAGTGCGTTCGGGTCTGTCCGGCACACGCGAAAAAGATCCGCTCCGATCTCGCCCGTCTGAACCAGTTTCTTGCTCAGGGAGAACGGGTCTTTGCATCGGTCGCGCCAAGCTTTCCGGGGTATTTTCCGGGAGTTTCCATCCGAAAGCTCGCCGGAGCACTCAAGGCTCTGGGATTTTCCGGGACGAGCGAAACGGCACTCGGCGCACAGGCGGTCAGCTCGGCGACGGGAGAATTTCTCGCAAAAAGCGGAAACGGCGTTTACGTTTCCAGCGCGTGTCCGGCTGCCGTGGAGTACGTCCGGAAGTATTTGCCGCAGTGGAGCAAAAATATCGTGCCTCTGGATTCACCGGTACTCTGCCACTGCAAAATGCTGCGCAGAGAGTTCGGAGACTCTATTCGGACAGTCTTCATTGGTCCGTGCGCCGCGAAGAAAAATGAGGCGGACGAGCATCCGTCAGTCCTGAATCTCGCCATTACGTTTCCGTCGCTGGAGAAACTGATGGCGGCGCGCGGGATCCGATTTGAGGACGTTGAGGAGGAAGACCCGGTCCTCGGTGAAGCGGAAGAAGGACGTCTTTACTCGCTGGAAGGCGGAATGAACGACACGCTGCGCGACACGGTGAGAAAGGAACTTTCCGACGTTCGCTTCATGGCCGTCTCAGGACTGGAACGTCTCGCGACCTTTCTTCCGGCGAAAGGTCCGCAGGCGGTCTCGGAGAGCAAGATCTTTCTGGAAGCGCTTGCGTGCCGAAACGGGTGCGTCAGCGGTCCGGTCATGGAAGCCGGTTCTGCCTCGGCGGAAGTCGTTTCCGTCACGGACCGGATGAGCGCACGGCGTTCCAGCCTCGGAAGACCGGTACTGGTGGACATTCGCAGAAATTACACGCCGCAGATGGTGGAAGTTTCGGAACCTGCGGAAGAAGAGATCCGGAAAGTGCTCCTGAGCGTCGGGAAGTTTTCGCGTGAAGATGAGGTAAACTGCGGTGCGTGCGGGTACGATTCGTGCCGGGAATTCGCGAAAGCACTTCTTTCCGGGAAGGCCGAGGCTCCGATGTGCCATACGTATCTGCGGAAGAATTTTGAGCGGACGAGCAACGCGCTGATCCGATACATTCCGGCAGGCGTGGTCCTGGTGAATGAACTGCTCCAGATCGTCGAGAGCAATCGGCATTTCGCGGAGCTTCTGGACGAGGAAACGCTGGAGATCTTCAACACGCTTGGGAATCTCGACTCGATCCCCGTCAGTAATCTTCTGCCGTTCTGGGATCTTTTCGAGAGCGTTCTGGAAAACGGCGGAGAGATCGAGAAATTCAATCAGCCGCTGGGTCGGAAGATCGTGAACGTGAGCGTTTTCTCCATCGCTCCGGGCAAAACGGCAGGGGCGGTCATTCAGGACGTCACGAAAACGGAACTTCAGCGTGAACAGATCGCGGCAAAGGCAAAGGAAGTCATTCGGAAAAACGTCCTGACAGTCCAGCAGGTCGCGCGGCTTTTCGGCGAGCACATCGCGGAAACGGAGATCCTTCTGGAAGAGATCGCGGGGACCTACTTCGGAAAACGGGAGGAATGAACGATGGCGGCAGGCGATCTTTTTGTTGAAATGGAGTGCCGGCAATTCACCAAAAGCGGGCAGAATGCGTGCGGAGACGACTACCAGCTCCTGACGCTCGAGAAGGAGAACCGAAGTATCGCGGTCCTTTCCGACGGCCTGGGAAGCGGGATCAAGGCACACATTCTCGCGAACATGACGACGACCATGGGTCTCCATTTTCTCAAATCCAACGTGGACATTCTGCGTTCCGTCGAGACGATCATGGACACGCTGCCGATTTGCGAAGTGCGTAAAATCAGTTACGCGACGTTTTCAATGGCGGATCTGCGTCTCGGAGGGATCACGCGGATCATCGAAATGGGGAATCCGCAGTACATTCAGCTGCGCGGCACGACGGAAGTCCCGGCGATGAAGCACACGCGGATCGTTTCCCAACGCTGGCCGGACCGGGAAGTGGACTGCTTTGAGACGCGCATGGAACCGGGCGACCGGCTCATTCTCTGCTCGGACGGAGTCACGCAGGCCGGACTGGGACAGAAAAAATTCAAATTCGGCTGGCGGCGCAGCGGAGAACTCGAATTCATCCAGAAACTGATCGCGCGAGATCCGGAGATCTCGGCAAAAGACCTGGCGTACTCTGTCGCATTTCAGGCACTTTCGATCACGCCGGGAAAATGTCTGGACGACATCAGCTGCCTGGTCATTTACCTTCGCAGACCGCGAGTGCTCAGGATCCTCACCGGGCCGCCGTTCCATAAAGAGCATGACCGGGAATTCGCGCAGCTCGGCGCAGGTGGAGCGAACGACGTGATCGTCTGCGGAGGCACGACAGCGTCGATCCTGGAACGCGAACTTCAGAAAAAGACCGAGATCGACCTTCACCTCGTCAAGGCAAGCGGAGACCTTCCCCCGCCGGGAAACATGCCGGGAGTGGGACTCGTGACGGAGGGGATCCTCACGCTTTCACGGGTCTGCTCACTCCTGGAATCCGGACAGACGGAAAACGCGCCGATGGCCGCCCGTGCGATCTTGAACCGGATGCATGAAAATGACGTCATTGAGTTCATCGTCGGAACGAAAGTGAACGAAGCGCACCAGGACCCCAATCTTCCGATGGAGCTGGAGCTGCGAAGAAACATCGTGAAGCGTCTGACGTCCGTTCTGGAGACCCGCTGCCGGAAAAAAGTCGTCGTGCGGTACTTTTAGCGGTCACGAATACCGTCAAATCACCGTCCGGGCTTCAGGACAGGCAAACTGGAAATTATTTTTTTGGAATCTGCACCGCGGCGTGGATCACACACCGCGGTCCCTGAAAATCAAAAGGAGAGAGTGAAATCATGGAAAAGATCCGTCTTGAGATCTGCTGTGGAACGACCTGCTTCATGCTGGGTGCGGACAAACTGATGCGCATGGAAACGCTGCTTCCGGAAGAATTTCGGGAGCGGGTCGAGATCACGGGCGTTCCGTGCCTGAACGTCTGCATGGAGGAGAGCATCTGCCGTGCGCCGTTTGTGCGGATCAACGGCGTGCCTCATGCACAGGCGACGGTCGAGTCGGTTTTTGAGGAGATCCGGAAGCTCCTTGAGAAAGAAGAGAGGGAGGACAGCGAATGATCAGCGGTGCGGAATATATGCGGCGCGAGCTGATGATCCGGCTCGTGCGTCTCTTCGACCAGGGAAAGCTGGATGAAGAACTGGATCGGATCCCGATCAGAGTCCGTCCCAAAGACGGCGAAGCCAGCCGATGCTGCGTCTACCATGACCGGGCGGTCTTGAAGTACCGGCTCATGGCGCTTTTGGGGATGCGCTGCGAGGAGGAAACAGACGAAGCTCAAACACTCGCCGGGTACTTTCAGGACGCCGACGCACGGGAAAAAGCCCCCGGTGATCCTCCGCTGACGGTCTGCACGGCAGGATGTTCCGGATGTCCGGACAATTCCTACGTCGTGACGGGAAACTGCCGCGGATGCTTCGCCAGACCGTGCGTCTTCAACTGCCCGAAAAACGCCATTTCCGTCGTGAACCAGGTCTCGCAGATCGACTACACGAAGTGCATCAAGTGCGGAAAGTGCATGAATGTCTGCCCCTTCCACGCCATCGTCAAGACGACGGTCCCGTGCGAAGATGCCTGCCCGGTGGGAGCGATCCGGAAAAACGCGCAGGGACGAGCGGAGATCGATTTCGAAAAGTGCATTTTCTGCGGGAAATGTTTCCGCGCCTGCCCATTCAGCGCGATCATGGAACGCTCGCAGCTCCTGGATGTTCTGAATGTCCTGAAGCGGAAACCGGCACATGTTGCGGCAGTCGTCGCACCGTCCGCCTACTCACAGTTTCCCGGCACGATCGAGCAGCTTTTCACCGCGATCAGCAAACTCGGATTCGATGATGTCGTGGAAGCGGCTCTCGGCGCAGAATTGACGTCGGCGAATGAAGCGCAGGAATTCCTCGAGAAAATGTCCGGCGGTCAGCGTCTCATGACCACTTCGTGCTGCCCGGCGTACGTGGAGCTGGTGAAACGCCACTTCCCGGATTTCCTCCAGTACGTTTCGCACACGCCGAGTCCCATGAAATACGCAGCTCAGCTCGTTCGCGAAAAGGACCCGGACGCGGTCGTCGTCTTCATTGGACCGTGCATCGCGAAACGGCACGAAGCGGAAGAAAGCGGGCTGGTGGACTATGTCCTGACGTTTGAGGAGCTTGGCTCGATGATGGCCGGCCGACAGATCGACGTGATCTCGCAGGAACCCTGGACGCTCCTGACTCCGGCAGGAGAAAACGCACGGAACTTCGCGAAAAGCTGCGGCGTCACCGAGTCGGTCCTCGCAGACATGACGCGGCCGAAGTGCGGAACGTGCGGCGAAAGCGGGAAATGCGGCGAAAATGCTGAAAACCCATGCGTTGAAAACGGGCAATGCGGCGAAAATGCTGAAAACCCATGCGTTGAAAACGGGCAATGCAGCGGAAATACCGAGACACCGTGCGGCGAAAATTTCGAGCTGAAAGCGAAGTTCATCAACGGGATCGACCGGAAAACGCTCTCCCAGCTGAAACTTTTGGCGATGGGAAAGGATCCCGCGAATTTCCTTGAAGTCATGGCGTGCCCCGGCGGGTGCGTCAACGGACCGTGCTCGCTGCACGTGAAATGAAGCGTACCAAAAGGGGGTCCGGGCGGCGTTTTTTGGCAAATTCCGGAAGATCCCCCAAAACTCCGACCCGGGAGGCGGGAAAAGTCCCCCTCCCTTTTTTTCTCAGTTTCCCCGCCCCTTGACCTTTTCCTCTCCTCTGGTAAAATGGAATCATGGCAACCTCTAAAAACTTACAATTTTTGCAAAACTATTATTCAGAATCCAGAGTTCCTAGGAATTTCTGTTTTTTGAACAGGTTTGTGAGAGATTTTCCGCGTTTTTTTAGCTGTTTGGACCTCCTTTATGGCGAATGGGG
>JAFQUP010000094.1 GCA_017408405.1 Thermoguttaceae bacterium | reverse complement strand
TTGCGAACTCTTTCAAGAAATTGAAAAAGGCTTGCGAAATCTTGCAAGCCCCAAAATTAGCCGAGGCGGGGATCGAACCCGCACGTCCTCACCGGACAGGGGATTTTAAATCCCCAGCGTCTGCCATTCCGCCACTCGGCCGATGTGAAACACATCAAAAGTTAAGTTTATCACGTTTTTCTTTTTGCGCAAGCCCCCCCTGGCTGCTTTTTTAGGTTTTTTCCCGCTTTGAGGATGAATTTTCTTAAAAGAGGATTTTTTCAGTTCTTTTGGCTCCGAAAATCCGCGTTTCTAAATCCCTGGAGCTTTTGAATCGCGTTTAGGATTCCCTGCGCGTCCAGGCCGGTTTCTCGCAGCTGCTCCGCGCGTGAGGCATGGGCAATGAATCGGTCTTCCATTCCAAGACGCATGATGGGCGGAATGGGGAACCAGTTTTCTAATTGCGCGTCAGTCAGAGCCTCCAATAAAGCGGCGGAAGCTCCTCCCATGCGGCTTCCTTCCTCGACAGTCAGGACCCAGGATGATTGGCGTACCAGCGGAAGGAGGGTTTCGGTGTCGAGCGGCTTGATGAAGCGGAGATTGACGAGAGTGACTGATTCATCCCCGGCAAGACGCAGGGCGTTGAGCGCTTCCGCGGTCTGCGCTCCGCAGGCAATGATCAGGCCGGATCCAGGAACACCCCTTTGGAGAATTTCAGCTTTTCCCCACGTTACCGCTTCACGCGGGACACCGGTCAGAACGGGAGTTTGCGTTTTTGAACAGCGTATGGAGAAAGGCGCGGGGTGCTTTACCGCCAGTTCAAGCATCTGTTCAAGGTCCTGTTCGTCACACGGCGCGGTAATGGTGAGGTTCGGGAAAGGACGAAGGTAGGCCAAATCGTAGGCTCCGTGGTGGGTAGGTCCATCGGCCCCGACGAGTCCTGCCCGGTCCATGAGGAGGGTGACAGGTAGATTTTGGAGGGAAACTTCCTGAAAAATGTGATCGTACGCTCTCTGCATGAACGTACTGTAAATGTCGACAATTGGTCTGAGTCCGGCTTTCGCCATTCCGGCAGCAAGCACAACGGCGTGAGATTCGCAGATTCCAACGTCAAAAAACCTCTGGGGAAAGCACTGTCGAATCCGCTCCAGTTTGTTTCCCTGGCACATCGCGGCGGTGATGACGACGACTTTCGGATCGCGCTCCATCAGGTCCATGATTTTTCTGCTTGCCAGCACAGTGTACGAGCGGTCCTCGACAGGATTCGGGAGCGATTTTTCCGGAGAAATCGCGTTTTTCTCCGGAGTGGTCTCGTTCGTTGAGGCAGATGAGGTATCTCGCGTTTGGGGACAGGTAAATCCGCGGACGAGTTGAGGCGAGGGGGCGTGGAATTTCGCGGGGTCGTGCTCCGCGGGTGAAAATCCGTGCCCTTTTCTGGTGAGAACATGAAGCAGAACCGGTCCCTGAAACTGACTTGCCATGCGCAGAAACTTCCGCAGCTGGCGTATGTTGTGACCGTCGACCGGGCCAATGTAGCGAATTCCCATCTCCTCAAATAACATTCCGCCGGAGACGCAGGCTTTGAAGGCCATTTTTAAATCATGAAATCCGTTTCGTATGGCTTTTCCGATGAATGGAATGTTCTGAACCATCTGCTTCATGTCCGCCTTCATCTCGGTATAGAAGGGTTTCATTCGGAGTGTGTCGAGATAATGGCCGAAACTTCCGACGCGCGGGCAAATGGACATTTTGTTGTCGTTCAGGATGACCGTGATGTTCTTACGCAGCTCTCCAAGATGATTCAGGCCTTCAAAGACGACGCCGCTTGAAAAGGAACCATCGCCAATGACCGCGACCGTTCTTCGGGGAGAAGTGGACAGGGCGTTGGGATTGCTGGCAGCGTTGGGATTGCCGGCAGCGTTTGGATTGCTGGCAGCGTTGGGATTGCTGGCGAAAGGTTCGTCGAGGTTTTTCAGGAGATCGTCGCCGCAGCTCAGTCCTAAAGCGGATGAAATACTGCATCCGGCATGGCCGGTCATGAAGAGGTCGAAAGGACTTTCCGCCGGGTCGGGATACCCCATCAGTCCGCCTTTTGTGCGTATCGTAGAGAAACGGTCGGCTCTTCCGGTAAGGAGTTTGTGGGGGTAGGTTTGGTGCCCGACGTCCCAAATCAGCCGGTCCCATGAGAAATCAAAAACGGAATGCAGAGCAATCGTCAGTTCCACCACTCCAAGATTTGAAGCGAAATGGGCGGAGCGCTGGGCCACTACGGAGCAAATCTCCTGCCGAATTTCATCCGCCAGCTGATTCAGCTGGGAGAGAGACAGAGAATTGAGATCCTTTGGCGAGCGGATAGTGGAAAGCAAACGCGGCATCATAGTTTAAAACAGGGAAAATGAAAAGTAAGTATCGAACCGGGACCGAAAAATGAATGATGAATAACGGATAAAGGGCACGTGACACGACCGCGCTTTGGGTAAAAAGCATTGGTTCGTGAAAAACGGGATGTCAATATCCATTATTCATCTGGAATTCATTTTTATTCTTTGACGAATCTTCGCTGTGCCGGCGGTCCCAGGATTTCCTCAATTTGTGCTTCATCGAGTTCCTCCCGAATGACGAGAGCGTGAGCCAGAGCGTCAAGTTTATTTCGGTTTTCGGTCAGAAGGACTTCAACCTGTCTGGCGGTATCGTCCAGAATACGCATGACTTCCTCGTCAATGATCTGGGCGGTTTTCTCGCTGAAATTTCGGAGGATGGTTTTTTCCCTTCCCAGGAACGGATGCTCATCCGCCGTATAGAACGCGGCAGGTCCGATGCGCGGACTCATTCCCCAGGAGGCTACCATTTTCTGCGCGATATTCGTAGCTCGTTCCAAATCGTTCGCGGCACCCGCGTTTAATTCATTATAGACGAGTTTTTCCGCTTCGCGTCCACCAAGCATCATCTTCAGTTTCGCGGCGATTTCCCTCTGGCTGAACATGAGCCTGTCTTCCTGCGGCATGGACATGGTGACGCCCAAAGCCCTTCCTCTCGGAATGACGGAGACTTTACTCACGCGGTCACATTCCGGCGTGAGCCACGCGACGAGGGTATGTCCCGCTTCATGGTAGGAGGTTTTTTCTTTTTCTTCCGCGCTGATGAGTTCCTCGCGCTTGGTTCCCATGAGAACTTTGTCAATGGCGTAATAGAAATCGCTCATGCGGACATTTTCCCGATCCATTCGGCAAGCCCAGAGCGCGGCTTCGTTGACGATATTTCGGATGTCAGCCCCGGTCAGTCCCGTGGTCATGGAAGCGAGCGGCTCGAAATCGACATCGGCATTGAGCGGGACTTTTTTGGTGTGAACCTTGAATAACTGGAGTCGGTCTTTATGGACAGGTCTGTCGACCGTGACATGACGGTCAAAACGTCCAGGTCGGAGGAGAGCCGGGTCCAGTACGTCCGGTCGGTTCGTCGCGGCAATGACGATGACGGATTCTGTCGTGGAAAAGCCGTCCATTTCACTCAGGATCTGATTCAAGGTCTGTTCCCGTTCGTCATTTCCGCCGCCGGTTCCTGTTCCGCGCTGGCGTCCAATGGCATCGATTTCGTCAATGAAGAGGATCGACGGGGCGTTATTCCTGGCAATTTCAAACATATCGCGGACACGGCTCGCACCGACGCCGACGAAAAGCTGAATGAATTCCGAGGCGTTAATGGAGTAGAAAGCGGCAGTCGCTTCACCGGCAATGGCTCGTGCGAGGAGTGTTTTCCCCGTGCCGGGCGGTCCGCACATCAAAACGCCTTTGGGAATTCGCGCTCCAAGACGCTCGAATTTTTGCGAGTTTTTCAGGAAATCAACGATTTCGGAAAGGTCTTCCTTGACGGATTTCAGACCGGCGACGTCATCAAAAGTAACGACGTCCTCGCCGCCCTGGAAACGCTTCGCGGGGCTTTTGCTGAAGCCGAACATTTGCCCGCCTCCGAGCTGGTCGCGGGTTTTTCGTATCCGCATCCAGATGCTTCCGACGAGAATGATCGTCACGATAATCGAAAGAAGCATCATGTAGCCGACCGCGTCGAGCGATTCCTCAACCTTAAATTCTTTGCCGACCCGGTCACGAATTTTCTGGTCAAGTTCAGAGCCGGCTTCCAGTAATGACGGGAACATGGTCGTGAACCGTTTCGGGAGATAAACCGGTTTTTTCGTTTGGTCGTTCAGGGCGAAGATAGATTTTCGATTCGTTTTGTCAGACTCATTCGCGTTCTTCGCGGTTTCATCCGGATCGGAAGGAGCGGCTGCCGGATCGGAAGGAGCCGGATCGGACGAGACCGCCGGAGATTTTCCTTCCTCCGTATTTTCAGGTGCTTTCAGAATGGAATCCTGGTTTTGCTCCGTACTTTTCGGGGGATTTTCGGTTGATTCGATTTGAGGGAGCGGATTTGACGAAGGATTGGAGGAAGTTTCCGTATTCGCGGCGGCGTCCGGTGCTTCCCCAGGATTTTGTCCGGATTTTTCAGCGGGGAGTTTTGATTTTTCCGCTGTTTTTGAATCAGCGGCAGGCCCCGTTTTTTCGGAGGAATCGGAGTTTGGAAGAAGCGGCGGCGTGTGAAATTCACCGGAAACTTTGTTGCCATTAATGACGAGCTTCGCGATATTGTCCTTCTCCAGCTGCTCCAGGAAGAAACCGTAATTGATTGGAGCGGTTGGATTCTTGAGCTTCATGAAGTACCAAAGGCCCGCGATGATCAGTAAAGCGAGCAAAAGGACACGCATGGTTCCGGCCTGCGGCTCTTCATGACCTGGTTTGAAGGAGCCGGGCAAGTCTTTGCGCACGTCAAAAACCGGTTTGGTTTCCTTAACGTTTTTTTCTTCATGCTTCTTTTTTTCTTCAAGGGGTTCATTGGAAGAATCCGTTGAAGGTTTCTGTTCGTCAAAATCTTTATTTTTTTCTGGCTCAGTCATTTGCGGTTTGAAAAGTCTAAAGTTTTTTTAATATTATTCCTGTTCGGCAGGAGGAAAGGTTCCTCTGAAAATAGGATTTCAGGGGATCTCCATCAGGTTTCAGGTGAATTGGAAGTGAATCCGACTCAAAAGTAAATTCAGGCGCCTCGGCAAAGGCCGCGGTCTGAAAATTTGATATTTCTCAATAGTCTGTCAACGATTCGACAGCTTTGACCTATTTTACCCTATCTTTCAAAAAAAGTAAAGAGCCTGCGGGCACTGAAAATGGAAAATTTCATAATCTTTTCCAAAAAAAGCGAAATTCTCGTCTGGATTCCCTTGACAGAATGGAGTTCGCAACGTATATTTAAAAGAAATTCTGAAAAATCAGAAAAAAAATAGAGACGGCAGCGTACCGTCCCGGCGAGATTTCTGCCGGTTATTTTTTGTCTTTCCCACCCATTTCGACGCGTTAAAGAGTTAATTATGAAAGCATTGCGCCCAATTCATGATTCCGAACGAAGGAATCTCTCTGTTTTTCCGGCAATAGCGGCGTTTCTCCTGGTTTGGACCGCTGGAGTCTTTGGGATTTCGGAAACATTTGCCGCGGAAGAGTCCTCGCCCGCTTTACCGAAAGCTGCGCTTTTGACGGATCAGCCGTGCGGGCTGGTGCCTGATTTGGAGACGTCTTTCGCGCTTGAGACGGCCGCCCGGCTCAAATCGGTCAGTGTTCTTCCGGTTTATCCGGCTGAGCGTGGTCTTGAGGCCGGCTCTCTCGCCAGCGCGTCTGATTTTGCCGCGGGAAGTGCCGTTTCTTTTGAGGGAAAGCCAGTGAATCTCGCGGATTTTCCGGTTCTCTGGATTCACCAGGGGGATGAAGCCGGAGCGGAAGGACCGCTTTATTCTGAAGCGTGGGGCCAGACCATTCAAACTCTCGCGCGGATGGATTCCCCTCGCCTGATTCTTCTTTCGGGTGGCGCGCCGCGTCTGCTGAAGTCGGCCGGTATCGCTGACGTGGTTTCCGCGGACATGACGATCATGAATGACCGGTTTCAGGCGGGATTCATTCCCGTGGGGGAAGCCGGTCCCGACTCGCTCTGGAATGGCCTCACGGAAGACCGAGGAGTTTTCTGGTTCACCAACGCCGTTTATTCCGCGTTTCAGAGTCTGAAGGTTCAGCCGCTGCCTGGGCCGGCGGGAAACGATTCCGAAAACGCGGGTAAGCCGGGAAACGATTCGGCGGTTCTTCCCGAGGCGGAAATTTTTATCGCGGCGAATGTGCCGGGCGGACCGTATCATCCATTTTACGCGGTTCGTTATGGAAAGTGCGTTTTTTTCGTGCTTTCCTGGAATTTCTCCCAGCTTTACGATCACGCGGCTCCTGAATTCAGGAACAATTTGGAGAGATTCCTGGCGAATATTCTTTCCTGGCGGAACACGCCGGAGAGTTTTCACGCGTTGGTGACGCCGTCCGTCCGCAAACGTTCTTTCCCGGTCGCGCCGCTTAAAAACATGATGGCGGCATATCGTGAAAAAACTGGTAAAGAGTACCCGAATCAGAAGGATTTTGAGGCGCGGCTGACTGTTTTTGAAAAAGCCAATTCCGCGCTTGAAAACGGCGCGGAAGTTCCGGCTGAAAACGCGTCGAAAAACGCGGCGGATTTCGAGGAGTTAAAGAGAGCGATCCTTTTGGCGCATCCGGAGCTTGATTTTGACCGTTTTCTTTTTGTTCGCAGAAAAGGCGCGTCGCTGAATTTGCCGCACAACTATAATAGTAATTGCGTGCTTGCTTTGCCGGGGGCTTCCAAAAGCAACAGCGCGCTGGACAGGAACTGGGAGAATTCTCTCTGTGAGATGAATATCCGCACGGGAGAGATTAAGACGCTTTTTGTCTCGCCGAATAATTTCTGGCTTGGCGATTTGGAACTTCATTTTGACGCGGAGAAAGTTCTCTTTTCCATGCCGTCTCCGAACATGGCTCAGCCGCGGTGGCGGATTTGGGAACTGCCGCTCCCGAAAGCCGGGCAGTCAGACGTTTCGGAAAGTGCCACGGGTGAAATTTCTATGCCGGACGGGGCTTCCTTCGCGGAAAACCGCGCTCCGGACTGGAACGCCAGGGCAGTTCAGATTCCGACTGTTCCGGATGAAGACGTGGACGACTATGATGCCTGCTACCTCCCGGACGGCGGACTGGTTTTCTGTTCGACGGCCTGCTTCACCGGAGTTCCCTGCATTAATGGAAGCGGTCACGTCTGCAATCTCTACCGAAAAGACGCTTCCGGCAAAATCTCCCAGCTGACCGTGGAGCAGGATCACGACTGGAATCCGGTTCTGCTTCCGAATGGACGAATTCTCTATCTGCGCTGGGAATACTCCGATCTTCCGCACGCCTTTTCACGCATCCTGATGCATGCGAATCCGGACGGGACCAATCAGACGGAGTACTACGGAAGCGGCTCCTACTATCCGAATACCATGTTTTACGCTCGCCCAATTCCGAACAGTTCCAAATTTTCCGCTATTGTCAGCGGGCATCATGAGCTGCCGCGAATTGGCGATCTGGTCATTTTTGACCCGTCAAGAGGGAGAAAAGAAGCGGAGGGGGCCGTTCAGCGTATTCCTGGTGCCGGAAAGCCCGTCTCGCCGGTCATGCTCGATTTTCCAATCGCGCAAACCTGGCCAAAATTTTCCCAGCCTTTCCCAATTTCCGAAACGATGTTCCTGACTGCCTGTCAGCTGAACGCTTCGAGTCCATGGTCCATTTATCTCGTGGACACGTTTGACAATATGCTGGAAATTGCCCGGCCAAATTCCGACGAGGGGATGAGCGTGACTTTCCAGGAGCCGACCCCAATCCGCAAGACACCGCGCCCGCCGGTTTTGCCTGACCGTACGGACTGGAATCGCCAGGACGCGGATGTTTTCATCGCCGACATTTACTATGGTCAGGGATTGCCGAACGTCCCGCGCGGAACGGTGAAAGCCCTGCGGCTGTTCACCTACGAATTCGCGTATCAGGGAATGGGAGCGGAACCGCACAGTGTTGGGCTGGATGGGCCTTGGGATCCAAAACGTGTTTTGGGAACGGTACCCGTTTACGAAGACGGTTCTGCCAGTTTCAGAATGCCCGCTAACACGCCGATCGCGTTTCAGGCACTGGATGCTCAGGGACGGGAAATTCAGCTGATGCGTTCCTGGACGACGGCCATGCCGGGTGAATCCGTCTCGTGCACCGGCTGCCATGAGGAACAGAATTCCGTTCCGCCCGCGATGCCGCTTCCAATCGCGTCGCGCCGTCCGCCGGTTGACATCACGCCTGATTTTCAGATTCCCCCGGCGGCTTTGACGGCCTTTGACCCGTCAAAACCAATTACGCCGGAACTTCTCAAAGCGCAGCGAGAGGGAATTGACGATTTCCTCAAAAACTCCGGTTCTTCTTTCGCGGATCGGGTTCGCGGCTTCAGTTTCCAGCAGCAGATTCAGCCGATTCTGGAGAAGCACTGTCTGAAATGTCATGACCAGGACGCGCCGGAGAATCTGCGCGCGGAACCTTCGTTCCGCAACGGCGTGCCGGTACCTGCCATGGAAGGCGGAAATTCGTATAATACGCTTTCACGCTTCTCGCCATCCTACTACAATTTGCGAAGATACGTGCGGACGCCGACGAAAGAAAGCCAGATGCCGGTTCTCAAACCCTATGAATTTCACGTCGAATCGACCATTCTTGGGCAAATCCTCCGCCAGGGACACCATGATGTCCAGCTTTCTGACGCGGATTGGGCGCGCCTGAATACCTGGATTGACCTGAATTGCCCGTACTATGGAAGCTGGGGAGAGTCGCGCAATTACCAGATCGCGACACTGGTGAAGCATCAGTATGAACGACGGCTGGCCCTTCGGAAACTCTATACGCCGTCTGTGAAATCAGACGCGGATGACCCGGCTGAATTTGCTGTCCCGGAACCCGCTCCGGGGGAAATCGTCAAGCCGCCGCACAAAGACATTCTTTTTGAGAGAACCAAACCCGTTGCCGCGCTGGAAAACGACGCGCCGGAGACGGAACTGAAAGTTGAGCTTGCTCCAGGAATTCTTCTGGAACTCGCGCGGATTCCGGGAACCAAGTACCTGATCGGCCAATTTGAAATCACGAATGAGCAGTTCCGCCTCTTTGACCCGAAGCACCATTCTGGCTGGGAGTATGCCGATTTCATTCATTTCAGCCCGAATGAGGCAGCCTGGCTCCTTTCAAGAGACCGGCAGCCGGTAGTTCGGGTTTCACTCCAGGAGGCCGAGGCTTTCTGTCAGTGGCTCACGAAAAAAACGGGTCTGAAATTCACTCTTCCGACCGCGGAGGAATGGCGAACAGCTGCTATGGCCGGCGAAAATGAATCGGGCCAGGATACTTCAAAGGCCTTCTGGTTCGGGGATCAAAACGTGGATTTCTCACGTTTTGAAAATCTCTCGGACATTTCAAACCAGAAGATCAATCCGCGTTCATGGAGCGGGCGGGTTGGCGCTCTGCCGCCGTGGCGAATCGCGGATGGAAACGTGAATGACCGTTCACGGGTCAGTGCTTTCGTCGGAAGTTATCGTCCAAATCCCTGGGGGCTTTTCGATGTTCACGGAAATGTCTCGGAGTGGGTTTCAACTCCTGCCGAGGATGGTTCCGCCATGGCCCTTGGCGGTTCATGGTATTTGCCCTCACGTTTCGCTGGAATTCGGTCAGAACGGCATTTTACGCACGGACAGGCAGTTTTTGATGTCGGATTCCGCGTAAAATGTGAACTTCCGTAACGTTTTTTCTTTGTGAGGAAAACGGTTGGGGAGACGGAATTTTTTTGCCAACGGCGGCTGTCGTGCGATGGCCGCCGTGAATGCTTTTTAACTTTTTGCTTTTCACTGACTCATGAGTTTTCAGACGATTCTGAATTTTTACCGCTCATACGGTTTGTTCATTTCCATCGCGGTCGGCTGTTTCTGTCCCTTTCTGCACGTCATTTCCGAACAGTATTTCGCGCTGCTTTTGATGCCGATGCTTTTCTTTGTTTTTGTGCGGCTCAGGGCACCGTTTCACGCCTTTCACTGGAGTCACTTGCCGCTTCTGCTTTGGAATCTTCTCTTTCCATGTGCGGTTTTCTGGACGCTGAGGGCGCTCGGGTTTTCCGCCGATGTCGCGATGGGAGGGTTCATGGCGGCCGTTTCGCCGACCGGAACCGCCGCGCCGGTCGTCATGACCTTTTTGGAGGGAAAGATGGAATTTGTCGTCATCGCCTTCCTGCTCACGACGCTCGGATTCACTTTTTTAATCCCGTTTCTTTTCCCGCTTTTTTACGGTGTGGAAACGCCGGGACTTTCCTTCATGATTTTGGAGAAAGTGGCGGGTGTCGTCCTCATCCCAATGGTTTTGGCGGTTCTCTGCCGGCTGATTTATCCGCGATCGGAAGAGTGGGGATACCGCGCAAAAGATTTTTCTTTCTTGCTTTGGCAGTGTCTGATTATTCTCATTTGCTCAAAAATGTCCTTTAGTCTGTGGGAAAATCATGAACTGCTTTATCACGTGCCGGAATGCCTGATCATTGCCGCGGCGGTCTGTTTTCTTAATTTTGCCGCGGGGTATGTCTTTTGCGGGAGAAAATTCGCGCGGGAGGCAAGCCAGGCTTTGGGGCAGAAAAACTGCGGGCTGACGATTTTGGTCGCCATTACCTACGCGAATCCGCTGGTGGTCCTTTGTCCTTCGCTCTATATCATGTGCCATAATTCCTGGAACGCGATTCAGATCGCGAGGCATGAACGCCCAAAAGCCCAAAAAACGAAACCCATGAAAAGCCATGAACTCCCAAAGTCCCCAAAAAACGCGAAAAAACGTGAAGCCGCGGCAAAAGCAGGCGATAACGAAATTTGATTTACGGATTGGCGGTTTTCAAGAAGAGGACCAGGAGAGGCTCCGGGTTTTTTGTTTTCAGGGATGGACTGTTTCTCTGGAACCGGTGAGTTTTTCAGGATCGGGAATGGACTTTTTTTAAGAAAAAAAGAAAATTTCTTCCCAAAATGCCATTCTCCCCCTTTACTTTTTGCTTCATGTTTTTTATACTTTAAAAAACGGTTGGTTGTGACCGTTCCCTCCCTTTATTTTTTTGAAAGGAAAATCATGAAACTTAATCGACGTCACTTTTTGAAGACATCCGCGGCGTTGAGCGCTGCTTCCTCCCTTAGCCTGCCCGCTTTCTGCCAAAATGCCGCGGCAAGTTCAAAACTGAACATGGCGATGATCGGTCCCTGCGGCCGCGGATGGGCCACGTTTATGGAGATCCAGGGCGAAAACGTTGTCGCGATCTGTGATGTGGACCGCCGGAATCTGGAACGCTGCAAGAAAGTGAATCCGAACGCTCAGACGTTCACCGACTACCGCAAACTTTTCGAGACGGTAAAGGACCTCGACGCGGTCTGCGTCTGCACGCCGGACCACACGCACGCGGCTCCGAGCGTTATGGGTATGCGCATGGGCCTTCACTGCTACACTGAAAAACCGCTGGCTCACGACGTCCGTGAATGCCGTGTCATGGAGGAAGTCGCGGAAGAAAAGAAAGTCTGCACGCAGATGGGAACGCAGATCCACGCGGGCGGAAACTATCGCCGTGTCGTGGAACTCGTTCAGTCCGGTGCGATCGGCAAAGTGACCGATATTCACGTCTGGTGCGGTAAAGGCTGGGGACATCCGGCCGATTTCAAAAATCCGACGGACACGCCGGCCGTTCCGGATTGGCTCGATTGGGATGCGTGGCTCGGTCCGGTGAAATACCGACCGTACCATCCGTGCTATCTTCCGGCGCAGTGGCGCAAATGGTGGGCATTCGGAAACGGAACGATGGGCGACATGGCGTGCCACTACATGGACCTGCCGTTCTGGGCTTTGGAACTGCGCGACTGCCTCACGGCTGAACCGATCAGCGGTCCTGCGGTCAACGCGGAAGGCTGCCCGCTCAAGCTGACGGTGAAGTTCACCTTCGCTGCCCGCGGCGAGAAGTACCCGGCCTGCACGCTGACGTGGTATGATGGAGGAGGCTGCGGTCCGGTCGAATTCATGAAACAGCACAACATCAAATATCGCGGTGCCGGCGTGCTCTTCGTCGGCGACAAGGGGATTCTCTTCGCGGACTACACTACCCACCAGCTCTACCCGGCCGACAAATACGCGGGTTTCCAGGCTCCGAAACCGTGGATCCCGGATTCCATCGGCCATCACAAAGAATGGCTTCAGGCCATCCGCGACAACAAACCGGAAGCCTGCACGTGCAAATTCGGCTACTCCGGCCGTCTGACCGAAACGGTCCTTCTCGGTACGGTCTCCTACCGTGTTGGGCAGAAACTTAACTGGGACGCCGACAATATGCGCGTGACTAACTGCGACGCGGCGAACGACCTCATCACCGTCGAATACCGCGATGGCTGGATTCTCTAAGAGTTTCCGTCTCGTTTTTCATTTGAATTCGCTTTCCTCTTCACGCGAAGGGGAGAGCGTTTTTTTCTGGCTTTTAACGGGCAGCTTAAGAAAAGCTGAAAGCCGTGAAAGCTCCCTTCTTCAGGTACGGCGGTTCGCGAAACGAGGAAAAATGGCAGGGGAACGTTTCCGGAAAACTTAACGCCCTTAAAGAAGGCACGAAGCCCTTTCGTAAAGGTGAGACTGGAAAGTTAATTTCCCTCTGCGCGAAAATGAATTCACGCGGGTTTCGGAATCTCGTTTTTCTCACGCCAAGGCACGGAGAGCAGGAAAGCGGTAAAATCAGAAAGTCCATAAAAAAAGCACCCCGTTTTTCAACGGAGTGCTTCAAGGCGACACCCGGACTCGAACCGGGGTAGGATGATTTGCAATCATCTGCCTAAACCACTTGGCTATATCGCCTAAAGGAAGGAACTGAATTTCTAAAAGGGGCAAAACATCCAGTTCCAATTCCAAACCCTTAAAAAGGGAGAAAGGAGAACGAAGAAAAGAGGCGACACCATGACTCGAAACGGGGTAGGATGATTTGCAATCATCTGCCTAAACCACTTGGCTATAACGCCTTATCTTTAAGTACTTGAAGTATACCAGAA
>JAFQUP010000093.1 GCA_017408405.1 Thermoguttaceae bacterium | reverse complement strand
GGATGTCGCGCTCGTTCAGGACCGACCGGTCCTGGGCGGAAACGGTTCGACGGAAGTCCGCGTTCACCTTGGCGGCGGCGTGAATCTTCCTCCGTACCGCAACATCGGAAGTCTGACGTACCAGATGGGGCCGCAGGGGGGCGGAAACGCTCGTGAAGCCGCGCACTACAAAGACGCGGAGCGTCTCGCCATTTGCGAAAAGTACCCGAATCTTGACCTCTACTTCTCCACGCACGTGACGGAAGTTGAGAAAAACGGCACCCAGATCGCCGCGGTCATCGGAAAGCACATTGAAACCGGAAAAGAACTGCGTTTCGCCGGAAAACTCTTCGCCGACTGCACGGGCGACGCCTGCGTCGGGTACCTCGCGGGAGCGGATTGGCTCATGGGACGTGAAGGGAAAGCGGACTTCAACGAACCGAGTGCTCCGGAGAAACCGGACAAAATGACGATGGGAGCCTCCTGCCAGTGGTACACGGTGGAAACCGGGCATGAGACCGTCTTCCCCGAATTGCCGTGGGCGCACCAGTTCTGCAAAGAAAGCATCCGTCCGATGCTCCGGGGCGACTGGTACTGGGAATCCGGACTCACCTACGACCAGGTGTGGGATTTTGAACGTATCCGCGACAATGCGATACGCGCGGCCTACGGACACTGGGCGTACATGAAAAATCACGCCGACGGCAAATGGCCGGAAATGGTCAAGAACCGCGAATTCGGCTGGCTGGCGTACATTGGCGGAAAACGTGAATCCCGCCGTCTGCTGGGCGACGTCGTTCTCCGCGAGCAGGACATCACCGGAAACCGTCAGTGGGAAGACGGCTGCGTGCCGTGCACGTGGTCCATTGACCTGCACTATCCGGATCCGAAAAACTCGAAATACTTCCCGGGTAATGAGTTCCTGACGTACTGCACCGGCGGACGCAAACCGCCGCACTACGCGATCCCGTACCGCACGCTCTACAGCCGGAACGTGGAGAATCTCTTCATGGCCGGCCGAAACATCAGCGTGACCCACATCGGACTCGGAACCACCCGCGTCATGCGTACCTGCGGAATGATGGGCGAAGTGGTCGGCATGGCCGCGAGCGTCTGCCGCAAGAATGACTGCCTCCCGCGCGGAGTCTACGCGGATCATCTTCCGGAACTCATCGCACTGATGGAAGCTGGTGTCGCGGAATTCCCGGCAGAAACGATGCCGATCCAAACGCCGAAATGGCTCTCGACCGCCGGGATCAACTTCGCGCGTTCCGCAAAAGTGAAAGCCTCCTCCGAACACGACTCCGGTCTCTACCCGGCCCATCAGATCAACGATGGAAAAGCGGACGTCTTCAACAACGCGTCGCGCTGGGTCTCGAAGAGCGGCGGAGAAAGCGAAAAGATGGAGACTTGGGTCGAATTCACCTGGGATGAGCCGGTCACGTTCAACGCCGCGCGCATCGTCACCGGACAGGCCGGCGGCGAGAAACCGCGGACCCCGGTCGATAATTTCCAGCTCCAGATCATGAAGGACGGCAAGTGGGTCAACATTCCGAAGGCGGGAGTCACTGGAAACAAATACTGCGACCTCGGCGTGGAATTTGACGACGTGACCACCGACCGCATGCGCCTCTTCATCAACGTGCCGGGGTACATCGCGCGCGTTTGGGAACTGGAGCTTTACCGCTTGCGTTAATTAACCATTTTCCAACGAGTTCAACGATTTGAAAATATCAAATCGTTGAATTCGATTTGACTGCGGAGGTCCTGGTTTTTACCCAAATCCCGCAATCAAATTTTGTCTGGCGAGTTAGAATCAGCCGGCTGGAAAGAATCACATTTGAAAAGCCCGTTGAAACTTTATTCAACGGGCTTTTTTAATAAAAAACGTCAATTATGAATAAAAAGCGATCAAAAATTTATTCTCAGATATTTTTAGCCAATTCTTTTGCTTTTTGTTGAATAGCGAAAAGATCCAGTTTTCCCGTTCCAAGAATCGGAATTTGCTCAACTTTGAAATAAGAATCATTTGCCGGAACCCAAAGACTCGGAAATTTCATCTCCAGAAGTTTCGAGTTAAGCTCCTGCGGGGAACATGGCAGCTCCGTATAGAGAACCGCCAGCCGCTCTCCCTTTTTCTCGTCAGGAACAGAGGTAACGCAAATCTGCGGTTCATCCTCCGCTTTATGACCAATAATTTGGTTCAGAGCTTCTTCCAACCCTTCATGCGGAACCATTTCACCGCCAATTTTCGCGAATCTGCTGAGTCTTCCTGCGACAAACAGGAAATTATCTTCATCCTGATGGACCAAATCCCCTGTGCAGTACCAACCGTCTTTGAGAACTTCAGCAGTTTTTTCCGGGTCGCCATAGTACCCCTTCATCACGTTATTTCCCTTGACCCAAAGCATTCCAACCTCGTTGACACCACACGGCTTTCCGGTTTCCAGATTAAGTATTTTTACCTTAATGCCAGGCATGGGGAATCCGCAGGAACCTGCTTTGGGAAGAGGTTCCCAGCCGCGAGAATGATGGCTTTTCGGGATATTGGCGGCAATCACGGGCGAGGTTTCCGTAATGCCGAATCCCTCCGTTGGCCGAACTCCAAATTTTCGCTCGTATTCATCCATTAATTCTGCCGGGCAACGTTCAGCTCCGGCAATGACCAGGTTCACGGACTCAAGATCCTCGCGTTCCATTTTGCGAGCGTAAGTACGGAGAAATGTTGGAGTCCCAAGCATGATCGTTGGTTTGAATTTCCGGCAAAGACGCTGAAGCATTCGGTACTCAAGCGGCGACGTGTGATAATATCCCGACATACCGCGGGTTAAAACAGTCCAAAGCGGACCGGTGAACCCAAAGGAATGAAAGAATGGCAATGCCCCTAACATACTTTCTTTACTCGTGAAAGAAAAGAAATCGGAGTAACATTTGATATTTCCACCGATATTCAGGTGAGAGAGCATTACCCCGCGCGGCATTCCGGTCGAACCGGAAGTAAAAAGAATCGTCATCGTGTCATTGGGGTCAATATCGTTCAATCCAAGTTTCCGGTAAATCCAGGAAATTGGCATGGCAGCAAACGCGAGAGCACTGACTTTATCCCATTTCGTAACCTGAGCTTTGACATCTTCAAGGAAAATGACTTCACAGTTTGGCTGAAAGTTGAATTTTTCCAAAACTTTACGGCTGGTAATCAAATGCCGGATATTGACTTTTTCAATGCATTTGTTCAAGACATCCGGATTCACCGTATAGTTCAAATTAACGGTTACGCGGCGATCCAGAGTCAAGGCCGCGTTCGTCAAGACGGAGGGTACGCATGGAGGAACAAGAATCCCGACATTCCGCTCATCTTCAGCAAGAAATTTACGAAATTGCCCGCGAAGAACAAAGGCGCCAACCAAGGCTTTGAAGCCGGTCAATTCCGTCTGAAGGTCCGCGATAACTACTTTTTTGGCACAATTGGTTTTCCAGTTGCGAACGACAGCTCGAACAGGCAGTGAATCAAAATCCGGTTCCTGAAAGGCGGCATCAACCAATTTCATGTCAACCATGTCTGAACTCCTTAGAAAAATTTTGAAATTATCCTGAATTTAACTATATCATGTTTTCAGAAATTTTCAATTGGAGAAAGGGAAATTCCTAAAGGTTTTACGCAGATTTTACATATGGAAAAGTTTTTGCGGGCAGAGGCAGTTTCGGTCGGAAATAATATTGGGATTTTGAAGCTGAAACTTCAGAGAACCGGATTTCCACATTAATAAACTTTCCAAAAGCCAATTTACCCTAAATTGAATAATTTTGAAATTTGACTTCGTAACCGGGAATCCCGCGCATTTTCGAAAACGCGGAACTCCCAGTTCTTACCGAGATTCAAAACACTCTGTTTTTTCTCGCGCAAGCGGTTCGGGAAATGTCTTCCATTTCCTTAAAATCAGGCTTGATTTTTTGGAGAATAATTGAACTTTTGATTTCAAAACATGACATTTGCCAATAGAGAGGTGAGAGCCAGAATGAAACCGATCGCCGTTTCAAATGGAATCAGTTTAAGACGATTTTTCAGAGACATTTGAACGGATCCGCCCGTTGCGTGAAAAAAGGAACCATGCGGAAGATGATCGAAAACAGTAGCACCGGCATTAACCATCGCGGCTCCTGCGACCGCGGTAATTCCGGCGGCCATAATTGCGTCAGAGAAAGAGACGGCAGCTACCGTAGCGCCGGCTGTCGTGCTGGCCGTCGCGGCGGACATTAAAGCACCTGAAATGGGAGCGAGCGTTACTTCCGGAAGGTTGGTCAGGTTCAGCATATCCTGAATCATGTCTTTCAATGTTGAGCTTTTGATAATTCCAGCCAGAGTCCCCGTCCCGACCAGAAGGATCGCGACTCCGGACATTTTGGAAAGTCCATAGTCCAAGGAACTTTTGAATTTTGAGAAATTCAGCGTAGCGGCTACGCAGACTAAACCACCGGCAGGCAGGGCAATGAACGGGTCTACCGATATTCCCGCGAGTGGCCGAAGAGCCAGAAGAATCAGCGTCACGACAGGGCCGAGCAGCGCGGCAAAGAGATTGGGGAGATTTTTGGGGCTTTCACTTAGATCGTGCTCCGGAATGGCGGAATTCTCTGTCAACAGCTCGCCACGCTTGGAAATCATCCAGGCGAGCAGGAAAGTGAATCCGATTCCCACCAACGCGGGCAGCCAGTTGGCGAACATCACGGATGAAAGATCCGCCCCGAATTTTTCGGCAGCCATGATCGTGTTAGGGTTTGGGGAAATGACATTTCCCGCTTTTCCGCCTCCAATCATGGCAAGCAGGACAGCGTTTCTCGAAAGATTTACTTTCGTTCCAACGGCAAGCGCGACCGGGGCAGTCGTGATGACCGCGACATCAATAAAAACTCCAGCGACAGCGAGGAGAAAAACAGCTAAAATCAAGGCAGGTAAAACGTTTTTTTGCCCCAGCCCGCGAATGATGGAATCCGCGATTTTCTCCGCAGATCCGGTTTGAACCAAGGCTCCGGCAAGAACACCCGCCGCAAGAATACGGACTATCGCCGGAGCCATATCCCGTACGCCGTCAAACATTTGGGCAACTACGACATTCAGCTCCAAACCGCCGATGAGTCCTCCACAGACAGCGGCAAACATCAAACTGTACGCGGGATTAAATTTGCGAATAATCAGAATGATTCCAATAATCAGCCCCGTTAAGGCACCAATTCCAGTCATATTCAGGTCCCTTAATTAAAAAGTATGAAACTAAATAAACAAAAGTTTTTTGGTCCATGAAACATTTGGAGGGACTGAAATTCTTCCCCGTTCGGAACGTTCATTTCATGCCCACCAGCTCATTTTCACGGTTCGGTAAGTCAGGAGAAGTACGGAAGCGGAAAGCAGCGCGAATCCGATCCAGAAATTTAACCCGCAAATCAGCCATAGTGAACCGCAGGATAAAAGCCAAAAAGGAGCAGTCCGTACTTCTTCCGGAATGGAAGGATAAAAGTAAAGACCAAGTAAAATCATCGCGGTGAAAAAAAACGTATAGACCGCTTCTCCCCAAAATTCTGGTTTCCATTTTTTTTCAAGCGAAACCGATTTTATTCTGAAATCAGAATTTCCACCTGAATCAAAAGCCTGACAGTTTAGTTCCTCCAAAGGAATATTCCGAATAAAGACAAGCCATAGGGACGTTTTTTTCAAATCATTTATCCTCTGTTCAAATTTCCGCGGCAGGAATTGCTCCTCACCCTGCGAACTGTTGAATATTTGGTTTCCCTCAGCCTGAAGACTTTCGAGATTCTGTCTCATTTCGGAATGATGCGGTTCATTTCCAAAATCCAACGCGAGTCGAATGAGATATTCGTGTCCAAGCCGCAGGAAATTCCAATTTTCAAACCAGTTTTTCTTCTCTTCCTTTGCCGCGGTTCCTGAACTTTGAAATGCGGAAACCTGACGCGCGACAGCAAGAAGTCTTTCGAGTGCCAAGAGTTGAACCCGAATCCATGGACGTTCCGTAATTTCTCTGTTTTTTTCCATTTCCGGCAAAAGTGATGAAATTTTTTCCGGTTTGGCGGCTGCTTCTTTTTCAGAAGATTTTGGATTAATTGGGGTTTGCGAATTTTGATTTTTGAAATCGGCAGGTGATTGAGCAGGAGACGAGCCTTTTGAACGCTGCCAATTATTGGAAAATGAATTCTGTTTTGGCAAGACGTGAGGTTCTCCGTTTTTTTCCCAGATTTTTTGAAGTGAAACATCCGCGACGTAGAAAAAAATGGAACCATTTTTTCCTTTTGCCAAAATAAAAGAATCATCTGTGTGCTGGATTAATCCTGGCAATTCCAAATCAAACGGTTTACCCGCGTTTTTTTTCCAGGATGAAAAATTTCCGTGAAAAAGGATTTCGAGACGTTGAGGCAGCTGAAGTGAACGAAGCGAGATTTTGAAAAAACGATACTTCGCATTTCCTTTTTTATCGATATTTTCCGGCTGAAATTCTTTTTTTGAGGTATTCCAAAAAACTTCTTCTATCTGAACCGGCATAAAATCAAGATGCAGTTCCAGCAGCTTAAGATTTTCAGGCACTCTCAAAATACAGACAGAAGCATTTTGCGGCATAATATCCAATGTTGAAATTCCTAAAAGTACTTGCCCCGAATTAAGGCAAACTGAATGATTTACGGTTTCCAATAAAGGATTAATCCGATTTTGATTCTGAACCTGAAGCTGCGCCGCGTAGCGCGATTCAACAATATGAAAAACCTGAAGTTTTGGCCCAGATCTCCATTTATGGAAATACGGTTCCGTTTTTTCCTTCCCGTTTTCAGCGATACTGGAAAGAGACTCTCCCGTTTGCTTTTCAGAAGAGTCAGCTTGCGGAACTTTCGGTGATGATTTTCCGGAAAGTTTCTTTTCTTTCCCGATTTTTCCAGAAGAAGATGGTGATTCAAGAGAAGAAGAATGGAGAGGCAACATACCTTCAACGGCCCAGAGATAGGCATTTTTTTCATTCGGTGATGAAAATACCGGGAGAATCACGTCATGATTTCGAACATTGATACCGGGAAATCGAATGATTGGTAAATGAATCAGGCCGGATTTTACGGAAGTTTTAAACTGATTATCGCGTAATCGTCCAAGCAGACGAAATTTTACGGAACCAGAAAATGGAATTTGGGGCCTAATGACCATTCGTGTCCAAAGATATTCCGTGTCTTCTTCTGGAATAATTTCGGGATGAGGCGGAATGTTTCCATTTTTATTTAATAAAACGGGACTTGAACCATTTTTTTTCTCTTCAGATATTTCATTTGAGGTGATTGTTTCCAGATGAAACGGCATTGGCGGATCCAACTCGAAAGGAGTGAGAATATCTCCCGGTATTTCAATAACGATTTCATCCGCCAGGCCGTCTTCGACAGTTAAAATCATTTCGAGGCAAATCTGCCAAAATTTTCCAGGAACGCAAAAGGTTTGAGCCCAGATTTCATCCTGGCTCTTCCCGGCAATGAAGGATTCGTTCGTATTTTCGGAAGAAGTTTTTAGGGCAATTTTTTGAGTATTGTCTTTTTCATTAGCTGAAAATGAATTTTTAACGGTTTCAATTAAATGAATATTTTCAGAAACGGAAGAGTTAACCTGGGACTTTTTATTCTCAGTCACAATGGAATTTTTTTCTGCTTCCGCTGAAACAGTCGTTTCCTCTGAAAGAGACGGATCTTGTCCGGCTGTTTCCTGAATTTCCACATTGGGAATTTTTTCAGAGTTTAATTTCTGAGGCATTTTCAGAAGTGTGCGGCACTCCATATTCACTTTAGGCCGATTGGGCTGGATCAAAATGAAACCTGAAAAATCTTCTTTGGGAGAAATCGAAAAATTGGCGACAGGGCGAACATTTTCAAATTCAATGGGAGGATGAGCCGCGAAGTTCACCCCGTTACTTTTCTGCTCAAGAGGAACACCGGAATATTCTCCAGTAACCAAAACCTGCGCCGTTCGATAAATATTAATTTTTTGGAGAGAAGAGAGAATTGACTTACTCAAAAGTTTGAATTTTGGAAAAGGAATTTTACTTTCCAGTGTTTCAGAGGCCGATAACTCAATCCGGCCGGACAGTTCAATTCGACATTCAGCAGAAATATTTTCCGCGTTTTTCAGCTCCTTATCTTCTGGTGCTGAAAATCCATTATTTTCCGCGTCTGAAATCTGTTTTTCGTTTTTTGCTTCCCCGGCAAAACTCTCTTTCCCGGATGACAATTGGGAAAAATTGGCCCCCTCTTCTTCAATATTTTCCTGCGTTTTTTCCTGTTTTGAGGTATCGGATAAACGCTGGATCCAAGAAACATTCGAGTATTTCTGAGTATTTTTTTTCGGGACAGGAGAGTATTTCTCGTGGAAAATTCCCAGACGAGTTGAACTCTTTTGAAAGAAATTCAAATTTTTGCTTGAAAACTGATTTTTGAGCACTACTTTCTCGACTTTCAAATCTTCAGGTATTTGAAGATGAAAAAGGGCGGGAATGACATTTTCAGATGGGAGATGAATAACATAGTGAACCCGGGCGGAATCATGGGTAAATGAACATGAAAGAGACTCCTGAACCATGGAGAGACTTGGGAGCGGTTGGGCTTTGACCCGCCAAATCTGCGTTTGGCTCAATCCTTGAGTATCGTCAATAGTTAAGGCGGAAATAAACGCGGAAGGAGTGTCGTCGACCTGGGAAAAAGGAGAAAAATCATTCCAAATGGCCTGAAATTCAGGAAGTGAAACCTGCGGTATCGTCAGATTTTCAGGTAAAGATAATTGATATTTCGATTCAGAAACAATTTGAAACCAGCGACGGGTAAGTTTGGTTTTCTCGGTACGAATAAATGGAATGGGATAGGTACCGATACTTTCCCTTTCGCTAATCGTGACTGGGAAGTCCGTAAGGACAGTATCACTGACAGATGGAATAAAAGTTAATGTCACGTGATGTTTTGTGCCTTCAGTCCGAATTTGAATGCCTTTCTTTCCCGTGAAAGGTACCAGGCGAAATTGAGTATCAGTACCGGAAAAAGACTCTGGATCCGAAAGGGCATCAAACTTCCTCCAAACGAAAACTTTCATTTCTTCTGGATTAAATTTAAATCGCGAATCCATGCTCCATTCAAGAGTTGAAATACTATTTTCCCCGGGTTGAAAACGGTGGCGGCATTGAAGACGCCGTCCATCCTCATTGATCTGCCACGAATAAAGTTCATCGGCCAGCAGACTAGCGGGTTTGGTTTGAAGTTCTGGAATTTTCCATTGAACCGCGAGCAAAGAAGCAGAGCCGAGTTGAACATTCCACGAGTGTTCAGACTGGTCAAACTCCTGACTGCCTCCCGCCGTGGGAAATTCAATCTGTTTAAATACTCCGGAGGGTGTCTTCAGCTTAAGCTGAGAATTCGGGATACGCGGAATGGAGAACTGAAATCCGTTCATACCTCCAGAAGAATTTATGGAAGCGAAAACTTTGTCACTATTCCTTCTCTGTTTTTTTTCATTCACCGATTCATTTTTTTCCAGTCCGGCAGCTTTTCCGGAAATGAATTTTTGAGACAGAATCTCATTGTTCTCCGAAGGATTGATCAATTTAGGGGTTTCAATGGAAGAAACGATCGGAATAAGCGTAAATTCCAAAAGATAACGGCCTGCTTTGGGGATTTTAATGAATGGCAAGGAATTTTCCCAAAAAATTTGAACGGCTTCCCCATTTAACAGAGAATAACCGGGAACTACGTAAACTTGCTCCGCAGAAAAAGGAAAACGAAGTGTCGTTTCAGGCAAAATCGTCTCAATCTCATAGGCCGCGTGAATGGAATCCATGATGAGATCAGAAGAAGTCAGGATTGAGGAAAAACTTCCAGAGTAACTTGCCCTGCGGAAAAAACAGCGTTCTTCCGTTGGAACACTTTTTCCAAAAGGTTTTTGGTAAATTTTTTGAAACATATCGACCGGAAGGTAATAGTCATCTCCAGAGATTTGTCCTGCCCGATCAACTGGAATAAAAACCCACGAATGCTCGCTTTCATCGGAATCTTTTATTGAGACAGATGATTTCACTTTTTCCTCACGAACGGTCTGCTCACGATGGACGTTTTTTATTGAAGAGTCGGCGGCGGAAGAAGTTTCTTCAACAGAGTCGTTCCCAAAAGTAACCGCGGGATATTCCAGCTGTTTATTTTCACTATTATCCGCTGTTTTCCGGAACGAATTCTGGCTTAAAAACTGACTCCATTCCGTATTTTGAGCCTGGATTTCATTTTCCATTCGCGGTAAAAAACGAAGTTCTTCAGCCAGAAGAAACTTTTCACCGTTCAAGCACCCGATCAGCAGGCAAAAAACGATAGAAACCACTCCGTAAAATTTTTTGAAAAAGCAATTGTTAAATTTGGTGTTCATTGAATCATCTCCGAGTTTTTTATGGGATTTTCTTTATTCGCTGAAGAATCCGTCATAGGTGGAGACGAAGCGTTTTTCACCTCCGGAAAAAATTCAGATGAAGTCACACTTGAAATAAGCTCCTTCTTTTTCTTCCTAAAAAAGGGTAAGTTTCTCTTTCTGCCGCTCAACGGCTTTAGAGAATTTTCCGACGTGTCTGAGAATAGAGTCATTTTATTCCGGCTTTTTCCTTTTCCAATCAAAATGACAGGTTTCGCGTTTTCAGAAACGTATTTTTGGTGTCGATAAACAGAACTTCCCAGAAAAGCCGCGATAATTCCTAAAAATATTCCGGAAAAAATGGGAGTCCATACGAAGGGAACCAGCATGCACAAAACCGCGGAAGTACCGCAAAGGAAAATTCGCAATGGTCTATGAGGAGCCAAAAGCCATGAGGTCAAAACACAAGTAAGAATCAGTAAAAACCAACGAGCTGATTCCAGAATATTACCATAAACTATCAGAACCGGCTGAATGTCTTTTGGTGAACAAAAATTCCATCCAACGACAGAATAAGGCATTCGCTCCGGAGACAGTATCTCCGTGTACTGTGAAAAAATGGAATCACGTTTTGCCTGTTCGGTATTTACGGTACTCAATTGCCTGATCCATTTTGAATCCAAAGGTATCGGAAGGTCAATATCCTCCGGATTGAGGATTTCAGGCTGAGAAAAGATACTTTTTCCTAATCGCAAAGTACCAAAAAGCCGCAAAAAAATAGTATCTTTTTCAATTTTGGGAGCAAATTGGGGAGAAGAACCATTTTTCTCCTTAAATAAAGTATTCAAGGCTGGATTTTTTAAGGAATCATAGCCTGCGTTAGTTCTTTCTGAATCAGATGAAAGATAACTGATTCCGTTTACCGGCGTAAAGGCTTTTTTTCCTTCAGCGGATTTTTCTGAAATTTGGAAAAAAGAATTTGTTTTTTCACGCGATGACGTCAAAACAACAAAATTTTCAGGAATCCAAATTTTCCAATCACGTTGAAGCACATCAAGATTCGTTGAAATTTTTGGCGGAAGAAGTGAAGCAAAAATATGGAGAGGAGATTTCCGCTCCATCCACTGAACGATAATTTCATTTTTACGTTCCCTGGTCGGAAATGGTATTCGAAGCTGTCTGATTGAAGCACCATTCTCGCTAAGATCAGAAATTTGAATTTTCTCAAATGGAACCCTGAGACCATTCACCAGAATGTTCAGAACTTCCAAATTTTGGCGACCATTTTGATGGATTTGAAAGCAAAAATCAGACGCATCCACATTTTCCACCAAAAGTTCAGCGGAATGAAGGATTTTCCCATTCGGAAAAAATTGCGATTGGCATGAATTTTTCCAAATCCATGCCTGAGGAAGAGGCAGAGAAGAATTTCTCCAATGAAGTTTCAAAAAAGGTTCAGGAGTACTTGAAATGGAATGAGGATTAAATCGATAAAGACAAATGTCTTTGAGTTTACCGCTGCCTGAAATTTCATTAAAATCGCGTAATGGCAAAAGAACAGGAATCATTTCCTGAGTCTCAATCTGAATCATGTCTTTCACATCATTTTCAACGAGAATACTTCCGGAACATTCACGCGCTTCAGGAAGATCAATCAGCGGTAACAAAAAACCATTTGGAAAATGTTTTTTCCACCATTCTCTCTGTTCCTTCGAATTAAGAGGCAGATAATCTTCCCATAATGAGTTTTTCCCATTAAAAAGATTAAAGTATTCCGAATTTGAACCATTTTCCATCAAAAGATTTACTGGTGATTCGGTAAGCATTTGAATCGTCAGTAAAATCATCTCAAACTCGAATGGTTCCCTCTGCGCCTGCGGAAAGGTAATTTCCCATAATTCAAAGGAAGAAGCCATTTCATCCGCGTTCCGGATAGGAGCCTGTTCAAGACAGACTGCCCTGCTTCCGCGCAGCGCGGGAGGAAACTTCCAATTGACTCCCAAAAGGATACCTGGACGAATCAGAATTTTCATTCGGGTAAGTTCTGCCCCCTGCGGATTGCATGATATTCGATAAACGGCTTCCGGATCATATGAAATATCGTAATGTCCTGAAATCTTCGCGGAAAATGTTTTTGTGGAATTCTCCAGATAAATCATGGGAGTATTCTTGAAGTCCTGAATTCCAATGAGAAATTCAAGATGGTCCGGGCAGTGCTTTTGGGCAGCCTGCAAAGTAGGATAACCGGCAAAGGAAATTTTTTTGTCCGATTCAGGAGAAGGTTTTGGAAAGGGATTTGTTTCATGATTTGAAGATAAATTTTCTTCCGCACCCGAAGAAGAATATGGATCTTGCGATGATTGACCGTCAGAAAGATTTATTTCAGATTCCTCATTCCTTTCTGGATTAGCCAACGCGTTTTTTTCATGAAATAAATTGGGCGCGGTGTTCTTTTTGATACTGTTTTGGTTCGCGAGAGGAAACGTCTCGCTTTCCGATAACGCGTGATGTTCTTCCCGGTCTGCCTTGGATTGCGCCTTGGGTTTTCCTGAAACGGAATTAGGTGAGAGAGGATTGCTGTTCAAAGCAATACTATTTTTCTCTGAGAGATTTTCCCAGAAAATTTTCTGCTCACGATATGGCGCGAGAAAACTGATTTTACGCGCGAATGAAGAAAGTGCGAGAAGCCATGACTGATTTATTTTGGCTGAAGGAAAAAGAACAGGAGTTAATTGGATTCCGGTGAACGTCTGGAAAGGATACCCTGGACGGCGAGCGCGAATGCGGAACGCGAGCGGATGTTCCGGGCGAACCGAGTGGGCCAGCTGAATTTTAAGGATACCAATATTTTCCAAATTCCATCCGGAATTGGTTAATTTTTGAGGTAAAGTTTCACTTGGATCAAGATCGGAAAGAGATTGATAAACATTTTCTTGAAGAATTTCAAGGTTCCAATCCTCAATGAGGCCAACCGCCTCCGTTTCCACGGAATCAATCATCCATGAAAGGTCAACTATTCCCCAAATTTCAAAACATTCTCCCTCATGGCAGTTTGCCCACAATTCAGTAACCGAAAGGATTTCATGCTCCTGGAAATCCAAAACGGTCGTCATGTCCATTTCAATCTGCGCAGGCCGACGAGTCAAAGCAAGATGAAATCTTGCCATATCCGAATGTTCCTGAAATTCAATTTGAAATCTGGATTGTCCTGGAATTTTGGAGCATGACATTAAAGTAATTTCCTGAAATGAGAAATCAGAAACCAGTAACGGTTCAAAGATTTGAACCTGGTTTTTGCATTCATTTCGAAAGACATCTGTCAATTGGATTTGGGGCAGTGGGAGGAGAGTGTCGCTGCCCTCAGAAAACCATGGCTTCAGATTTCCAATGGCGCTTATTTCCAGACGATTGTCGATTCCCTTCAGATCCTCAGGAAGCTGAATGGACAAATGGATAAAATCATCCGTATTTTCTGAAAATTTTGAGGATTTAGTTTCGCTGCTTTCCGGTTCCGATTTACTGGAAGAGGAAACGATTTGCCATTGGACTTCTTTTTCATTAAAACGGATTGAAGTGGGAACAAGATTTTTCTCCATTTGGAGCGAGAGGGTGCGAATGGGAGAAACATAATTTTTATTTTCTTCTCCGATTGAATCCAGATTCATGCGCACGAAAACATCCATGCCTTCTTTTCTAATTTGGTAGATTCCGGTTTGAGAAGCCATTATTGAGGTTTTGAGCGGTGCAGTTGACTCCGCGGGACGTAATGTCAAACGCGCTCTGTTTTTTCCTCCAAAAAGGATTTTCCAGTATTTCAAATCCCTGTTTCCGGAAGCGGATGAAGCGGTATCGTCGATTAAAGAGATCGCGTCTGGAGAATTGTCCGTTTCCGGTTTCGCGGAGGAATTCATTTCCGAACGGAATTTTCTATCTTCTTTCATTTGCTCCGCGTATGACATGACGAGTCCATCCGGCGTTTCAGGAATCCACTGAGAAGGAATCGCTAAAATCCATTGCGTGTTGGTTGAATTGAGCCATTGAAGTTCAAGAATAATCGCTCCATTTTCCCCAGGAATAGCGCTTTGCGACCAGTTGAATTCTGCCTGGCATAAATGATTCTCATCAAAATCATCGGGTAAAAAAAGAACTTCAGTACTTCCGGATGGGAGAAAGCGAAATTCACGCCGAGTAATCGTCTCATGAATATTTTCATTTGGCTCAGAGTCGGAATCTTCCAGAAAAGGGCGGACTCGCAGTTCATCTTTCAGAGCCAGGGAACCACTTTCAAATCTCCAGGAAAGAGCGGATTCTGTTGAATTGGATTTGAGATTTCCCGCTTGAAGGCTTCTGTTTTCAGGTAGAATACGGCGAATTTGAAAAGAAGCCGTTCCGCTCAAAAATTTATTTTCTATCAATTCCGCGCGGTAAATCGCCTGTTCCGCCAGCAACTGAGGCGGTGCCGGTTTGGCCGTCCGTTCGGCAGCTGAAGACTGGGAAAACCATTCCTCGAAGTCCTGCGCTTTCATTCGCCAATATGGAGTACTGCCCACGGGAATGTCATGGAGAAGTTCGCTTGGGACAAAAACCTTCCTGAAATGAAGATTTTTATCGTAAGGAACTCCACGGTCTGAAATTTCTTCATTCGCGGCAGGGAAAGATCTGTCTGTTTGCGCCTGAAACTGCTTGGCGTTGGAATGGAAATTTGAATTCAAATTTTCGCTACTTTGATCCCTTTCGAAACTGAACTGCCCAAGAAGTGGAAGTGATTCTTCCGCCTGAAGGAGAGGCAAATATTCCATATTCCAATCCCTCACAAAGTGCTGAGGCGCAAACTGTGAAATTTCACCTGTCAGACTCCACCCAAAAAAAAACATCAGGAATATCTGAAGGTAAATAAAAAAACGGATTGGAAAATGTTGGAAAAATTTCATAAATGAAACCTTCTGTGAAAATTGGTTTGGCGATTTTCCGTGTCATTCCCAAACACCTAATATTTCGGTTAAAGAAAAAGAAAAGTTCTTTTTCCTGATAAAAATCCGAAAATTAGGATTTTCTGGCAACGGTAGACTGATTCTCATCAGAAACGCCCAAACTCTGTTCGTAGGTGACAGTTTTGAAAGCGTGAGAGGAATTTTCAGAGGGCGTAATGACTGTCTGCGGGACAGGCTGATGGACGGTCTGATCCTCTATTTGTTCTGACACGTACATTTTCCTTCTCATTTTCTGGCGCAACCCAAACATCATTGATGAAAAGAAAAGGATCATTCCCAAAACCGCGGCCTGAAATCCGAGAAGGGCGAATTCCGGAAAACGGAACGCGATTCCCGCGAGCAACACGCAAATAACGATTCTGAAATACGGTTTTTGGAAGATTGGAAAATAAATGACCAGGCAACCCGCTCCAAAAATAAAAAGAGTCAGGCAAACGATTATGGTCGTTCTGTTCAGGAATAAGAGTCCGCCATGAGCATTAAGCGAGTCACTGGTCCCCATTCCAGCCAAAACATAACTGTTCATTTTCAGCGGAGCGGGAGTACCTTCCAACGCACCGGACCAGCGTTCGAGCACTCGTTGCCCCCAAATGGGAAGACGTCCCACAAAACATTGATTCCAGCCCCAGCGATATTCCATTGAAAATCCTTTAGGAGCCTGAAAAAGATGAATATTTTGGGGAAGCAGAAGCTGCCAATAGATTCCACGGACCCAGACGGCTTCTTCGACGTAAGGAATCTCAATCATATTTAATGAATCGGTGGAAACGGATTCCTCAAACTGGTATCGAATTTCAACCGTTGGAGCCTGTTTTGAGTCTGCCGGAGAAGAATAAGTTACCTGAAGGATATTCCCGGAAAGGCGTTTTATTTCATTGCCAAGAATGGCTGGTTTTCGATTAATCCAAATTTCGGCGGAATCAGCTGAAGCGTTTCCAGGGAGATGAATTCGAATTGTGTGAGAACGCCCAACGGGATTACCCGAGGAATCAAATGTGTTACTGGATATTTCCTGAGGAAACAGAAAGACGGCACGATCCTGTCGTTTGTTTCCAGTGAGCCATGTCTGAAGCCAGCAGCGTTCGATAATTGTCATTTCCCGCGTAAAAACCACATGATTTTTAATCTGAACCTGAAGCGTATTTTGAGCGCAAACCGATTTGCACAAAATTTTTGGTAAAAGATTTTGGGATGTTTCAGGAAGATTCCCGCGCGATGAAACGGAGCTGGAAAAAAGATTTTCGCTCTCAATTTCATCCCACGGAGATTCCAGATCGGTTTGCTTTGGGGAAATCAATTCAAGGTTTTCACTGGTTTTAATTTCCGCGAGATTTTCAATCGTCATTCCATCTTCTGATGTTGCCAATAGCAGATCAATCAACTGCGGTTTTTCCTGTTCAAGTTTAACCATTGGTATGGAATAGGAAATGGAGACCATAAAGGTTCCTATTTTTTCTTCAGGAAGAATTGCCTCTACTTCCATAAATTGCTGCCGAACGCGTGACGGACGAAATTTCAGAATAAGTGAATTATTTTCATTTTCACCACGCGGAAAGGGAGAGGAAATTACCGGAGTTTCCGCCGGAGACATATTTTCAGCATGATCAGAAGATTCTTGAGGCACACTCTCCGAACTGTTTCCGTACGGGATATTGTTCTCGGACAATGAAGATGCGCCGCTTTCCTGTTGAATCTTTTGATTGTCCGGATCCGTTTCCGGCAAAACGGAGGTCTCTGACGCTTCCAGAGCCAGCGTATCGGAATATTCCTCATTCACCAGGGAAGAATTCAACGCGGTCGTGGAAAAATGAGGACGCAGCGCGGGTTTCATCACGAGCTGCTTTCGTGATTTGGAATCACCCGAAAGGTCATTGCCGTTAAGTGAGATTGAAAGTGTCTCAATGTCCATTTCCGGCACAAGAAAATGAAGTGAATCCAGTTTTTCATAGGAAACCGAGTATTCAAATTTCTGGGATACCAGATATTCACGACGAGTTAGTTCAATTGATGAAAACTGCTTAATCCGGGTTTGCCTTTCGTGCAGTTTCATATTTGCCTCAAAGTAAGATTTTTCCGATTCGCACTGGTAAAGCAGGTGAGTAGCACCCTCGATAATTTGCTCTTTCAGAGAATCAGGAAGAGGCTGACGAATCAGGCGACGGCATTGTCGGGTTGGGACAATCTCAAGATTAGCGGGAGCCGTAATCCAAAGTCTGGCTGGACTATTGGTGAAAACGACCGGAGCTGCGGTTTCCTCAAATTTTTGGGGAAGTTCAAACTGAAAAATTCCATTTTCTCCTGAAATGGGACGTTCCGCTTTAAATGTCAGAGTAATATGATTGCCTGTCGGCTGGTTAAAGGGCAGTGAGAGCACGGAAAATTCCGAGTCAGGCGATGAAATATCGTTGATTCGGTCAACCGCGACCAGACTTTCCGAAGTACACGATAAAAAAGTCCAGCCATTCAGATCAATGTCAATCCACGAGATTTTCCCACCGCGAATCGCGCAGTTCCATGTCGCTTCAAGAAGCAGCTTGTCTTCCTGAACCGTGACAAGATATTTTGGCTCAATGTTTACTCGAGTCGTTTTTTCGACGATGCGAGTCCAAAGAGGCGTTGGCTGCGAATCAAACTCAAAAACGGAATCCCAAAAATTCGGTGCTCCTTCCGCTTTCCCCCAATCTCCAGTTTCCAGTGTTTCATTTTCGTTTTGGGAAAGGTAAGGATTTTCTGGCAAATTGGGGTTTTCCGAGGTAACTGATTGAGAAACTTCCTCGGCGGAATCGGTATTTGAAGAGTCTTTTTCATTGAAAAGGGGAGAAACTACTTTTTCCGCTGAAAGTTCTTTCGCTTTACCCTTGTCCGCAGTGTGTTTCAGAAGCGTATTTGAAGAACCTGACGCGATTTCATTTGAGGGATTTTCAGAAAATATCGGAGTATTTGGAGAGGGAATACTATCCAAATTTTTAACCGGAGTCCAAAGTTCAAGCGGTACGGGAAGTTCCTCCAAACGACGCATTCCGGCACCGGGTGTCCAATTGGCGTGTCTTCCGGATGAGGTTTTGATTGCGTAGTATCCTGATTGGCGAACGGCAGACAGCACCTCAAATCCAGCCATATTGAACCATTCAGGCATCGAACGTTCAGAAGGAATCGGTACTTTGGCGTGAACGTCTACCCGGATCTGACGAGCAAGGGAATTTTTCAGGGTGACTTCGGCCAAAGGAGTCTCAGAGGAGGCATTTTTCTCCTGAACGTAAACGATAGAGTACTCCGGAGTATTTTGAGGCTGAAGCTCCGCTTTTTGAGGAAGGCGAAGCCGAAACGAAGTGACGCTGGTGTCCTTGCGGGTTACTTTCAGACGCGCGTCATACGTAACGGCCTCTTTGTCTATTCCGGCAAGAATGAGACTTTCGACATCCAAAATATCTGGTGTCACGGTCTTTTCCTGCGGTGAAACGCTCCACGTCATCCAAAATTCTCCGCCAAGACGAATGGCGGAAACGCAGGTTCGTCCTGGCTCATTTTTCAAATTGGTGTTTTTTTCCAAATCTTCGGAGTCATGCCGGGACGACTCAAAATAAGGAGGCTGAAGAGTCGTTCCACCGGTCATTGAAACCAAAAGACGTTCTGACTCAAGGCGAGTTTGAGGAATATGGATTTTAAGTTCCGACATCGTAGCATATGGGAACTGGACCTGAAACTGAACTTCTCCTGACGGGGAACGAACAAATGGAACCAAAAAGGTCAGCTCTATTTCATGAATACCTTTTCCTGTTATCCAGGCCGTAAAGCCATTTTGAGTGGAAAAATCAACCCAAACATTCCCCGGACCAGAATATTTTCGTTCAACAGGAATGCTGCCTGTCATTTTTTTCGCCAAATCGGCATAAAAATCCTCAAGCGCGGAATCTTTCTCCGATTTAACATTTTTCACTTCAGCAGACTCCCGCTCCGCTGATGACACCGCTTGACGTGAAACTTCTTCGGCTGGAACGGACTCTTTGTCGGCAGGCGCGGAGAGTGTTTCCTTCGTCGTTTTCACGGCGGAAATCTGTGCCGCGGACGATTCCGGAGCGAAAACCTCGCTTTTCGGCAGCGAGGTTTCAGAAGAATTCCGCATGGCAGGCACGCTTTCAGATGTCGATAAGACTCCTGAGGCAATCGCGCTCTTTTCCGAGGCAGCAGCGAGCGTTAATGGCGTGCTGTCATGAATATGCCCATTCTGCTGATTGATCTTTTGTTCTTCATTTGGCAATTTTTCGTCCGATTCACCCAAAGAATTCCCAACGTTTTTTTCGTCCGCAGTCCCCTCCTCGGTATTGGCATCCCGCTTTTTTGCGGAAGGCTGTTCCTGTTCTGTTTTTTCTTCCGCCTCATGATTTGAATCCGGATTTTCACTGGCATTCTCGCCGTCCGCTGAAGGAAGCTCCGGGGAAGGAGACTCCGGAGATTGATCGATTGGCGGATTGGAGAAAAGTTTGGACTCCGTGTTGCCGGATGGAGTTCCCAAAAGAATACCTTCATTGAATTTCAGAGGAACAGAAACCGGAGTCTCGTCAAATGTCTCAATCATGAAGCGGACTCGCATCCGCATGACCTCCTGCTCCGCGTAACCGTCAGCGAGAATGGAATGAAAAACAAAATCCGGAAGTTTGGGCATGAGTCCGCCTTCCGGCGAGTTTTCGCGCACGGTACGGAGTACCTGATCCATGAATTCAAGGTGAATACCTGGGACTGCCACCAAATTTCCATTCTGTTTCAAAAGATAAAGCGGGATTCCTTCCCTGCTGTGGATTGGCAGCTCGCCGGCTTTTGAGGCAGGAAAGGAGGTTGGAATTCGATAAAAAGCGTCACTGTCGGATACGGACACTTGAGAATTCTCTCCTTTATCCTCTGAAGTCTCTTTTTCTGAAGACGAATTCATTTCATTGACGGCTGGATCAGAATGAACGAACGAACCGTTTTCGACATGAGAAACTCGCTCTGCCGCGGATTCCGTTCTCTCTGATTCCAACTGCCCAGGAGATGATTGGGACGGCTGATTTTCTGGTGACGAGGTTTGCGCGGCCGAAAATTCATCAGCCTTGCCTGCTTCTTTTGCCGATTCGGAAATGGCAGGCCGAGTATTTTCCAACTCCATCCCCAATGATGCGGTCTCTGATTCCTGAGAAAGCGGTTTCATGTTCGGAGAAATAAGATCCTGATCCTGACGAACGGATTCGTCATCAGAAACAAACGGCACGCTGGCGGCATTTGAATTTTGACGGCTTATTTCAGGGCTTTCCGCTATCAGATTTTTCGTTTCACTGTTCGCCAAAAGAAAACGATTGAAGCCAGTCGTTTTCCCAATAGGATATTCGTCGCCAAATACTGTTTTTTGAGCTGAAAGTAAGGCCGCGGCTGCCAGCAAAACGATCCCCGCAAGCCGTAAATGGTCAATATCGCGGCTTTTTGCGAGCAATCGAAGGAATACTGATTCTGATCGGTTGAGGATTCGCAAAAACATAAATGTCTCCGAATAAAAAAACTTTCTGGACAAACGAAATCTCTGCTGAAAAAGTTTATTTCAAAAAATCGCGAAACAAAGGAAATTTCATCTGTTAAAAAGTCCGAAAGTCCTGAAACATATGACTCAAAATGATAAGGCACTGAACTGGCGATTAACAGCGAGAATGAAAACACGCTCTAAATTGCCTAACTAAAATTATCTCTATTTTTCTCTATTATACTCCATTTTTCCAAAAAATGGAAATGGGTGGAATAGAAACTTTTTATCTTTTGGATAAAATTTTAATAAATAAACCGGTTTTAATGATTTTTCGTTTTTTTTTAGCCGATATAGAAAAAGTTAGTGGTCAAAACAGTCTGATCCGCGGGTGAAACTGGAATTTGAAATTTATTTTCACCTGCCAGACTTTTTGACTAAAGAATTTCATCGTGGCCAAGACTTGGATTGGAACGAAAAAATGCAGACTTTAGTACTTTCCTGGATGCTGATGCTGAGTGCCATCACCGGCGCGGTATCAAATTATCCGGTCGATATGTTTGAGACGACCTCTCATAATTTTGGGACTGTCGTTCGAGGTTCAAAAACGGAATTTGATTTTGTTTTTACGAACAAATACGTAGAGGATGTTGTCATTGAATCTGTGACGTCCTCCTGCCAGTGCACGACGCCGTCCTTTGGGCCGCGCGGTCCAATTAAGACGCATCAGCAGGGACGGATTCATATCAGTATTAATACCCAGAATTTTACAGGAAATAAAAACGCGACGATTACGGTTCGTTTCGCCAAACCTTACCGTGCCGAAATGCAGCTTCATTCTTATGTTTTTATTCGAAGCGACGTTTCGGTCAATCCAGGAATCGTTTATTTTGGGTCGGTTGATCCTAAAAAATCAACGCCGATGGTTCCTGTCAACCTGAACAGCATTAATTCCGGCTGGAGAATTCAGGATGTCAGAAGTAACTGTCAATTTCTTTCCGTAAAGCTCCAGCAGCCTAATCCGCAGTATCCAAACTATTACACTATGGCGGTCATGCTGAAGGAGAATGCTCCTCCAGGGCCTTTTAGTGAAATTCTTGAAGTCATCACGAACGATTACGATCAGCGTTCACGAGTTGTGCCGATCCGTGTCGAGGGACGCATTAAGCAAACATTAAGCGTAAGTCCCTCTCCGTTAGCGTTCAATATCGTTGAGGAAGGGAAAAAAGTGGAAAAAACCCTGATTGTTCAGGGAGCGGAACCTTTTCAGATTCTGGACATTACGTCTGAAAATCGAAATATTTCAGCGACTATCGATAACGTAAGGAAAAAAATTCAGCCGATCAAACTCATTTATTCAGGCAATGAACCCGGAGAATTTAACGGTAAGGTCACGATTTTCACCGATTTGGAAGGGAAAATGGATACTGCCGTAAACTTTAGCGGAAAAGTCATTCCTCGAAAAACCGAGCCGATTCCTCCGCCTCAGGAAGAGACCAAGCCGGCAAGTGAACAGCCAACGGATATCATGAGCGAAAATTTGCCAGGCACTCAGATGATTGAAGAAGTTCCGGAAGAAACGCCCGAAGCGGAAGCGATTGACGGTGAAGTCCCTGTTCCTGAACTTCCCGCGGAAGAAACCCCCGAAGCCGAAGAAATTGACGGTGAAGTCCCCGCGCCTGAACTTCCCGCGGAAGAAACGCCCGAAGCCGAAGAAATTGACGGTGGAGTCCCCGCGCCTGAACTCCCCGCGGAAGAAACGCCCGAAGCGGAAGCGATTGACGGTGAAGTCCCTGTTCCTGAACTTCCCGCGGAAGAAACCCCCGTAGCCGAAGAAATTGACGGTGGAGTCCCCGCGCCTGAACTTCCCGCGAATGAAACGCCCGAAGCCGAAGAAATTGACGGTGGAATCCCCGCGCCTGAACTTCCCGCGAAGG
>JAFQUP010000092.1 GCA_017408405.1 Thermoguttaceae bacterium | reverse complement strand
GCCGATCGTCCCTTTTATCCACGAAGAAAAACCGCGTTTGCGACATTTTGTACACCTCTTTTTTATCTCAAAACACGAAACTATTTCTCCATGATAACAAATATTGACAAAAAATCAAGTGGACTTGATTTCAAATTGGCATTTTTTTGGAAAAAAGCTCTTTTCTTGCTCAAACTCCTTGACGCGGCGTTCTTTTTATGCTAAAATGCTTTTTGTTGGATGACTTTTTGCGAAAAAGTGTTTTTTCGAGGTTGTCATAATGTTATTTGCCGTTATGACAATCTTTGTCTGAAAACGAGATTTTAGAGGTGGTTTTTATTTATTTGCCGTTTAGGGCACATACGCAATCATGAATTACGGATCACGTTTAATTTTACTGTTTGTTTTAGCCCTCTCAGTGTTTTTAAACTCATTTGTCCAGGCGCAGGAGCCGGCAGGGAACGCAATGAAGGAACGTCTCACGTTTCCGATCCTCTTTTCAGCCCGGCACAACTACCAGGGACTGCACATTTACGACACGTTTTACCAATGGCGGCGCGGGGTAAAAGATCCAGGGACGAGCGGGATCTATATTCTGGAAAATCCGTCTGACCCGCCGGAAAAATACCGTATTCGGCCCATCATCGACCCGACGACTGAGCCGACTCTGGGTGACGGTATCTACTCGGATCCCGCGCTCTCCTACGATGGTAAAACGCTCCTGTTCTGCTATAAAGGGACGCCGAACGGAAACTCCGTCATTTACCGGATAAATCTGGACGGAACGGGGCTGAAACAGCTCACGAATCTCGACGCGGAAGGGAATCCGTACAAAGGATCCGGAGGAGGACACCATGACGTGCGTCCCGCGTGGCTGCCGGATGGAAGGATCGTCTTCACTTCGACGCGGTACAGCGGGCTGGTCCCGTGCGCGAATAACGGCGTCGCGATCCTGCACGTCATGAACGCAGACGGCTCAGACATTCATACGATCTCAGTCAACAACGTGACGGAATTCGACCCGTCGGTCCTGCCGGATGGAAGAATTCTTTTCGGACGCTGGGAGTACATCGACAAAAACGCGCTGACCATCCAGAGTCTCTGGTCGGTTTATCCTGACGGAACGAACGAGACGGCATACTTCGCGAATAATATGGTCTTCCCAGAAGCGATCCTTCAGGCGAAACCGGTCCCCGGCGAGCCGAATCTGGTCGTCGGCACGTTTGCGCCGCACAACGCACCTCCGCGCGGGACCATTGCGTTCATCGACATTTCCGCGGGAGTTCAGAATTCCGTTTCCGGGAAAAACGACGAAAAAGCGATCACGAATCTGGAATACCCAGACCGCCCGACCTACGACCGCGGGCAGTCCTGTGATCCGTGGGCACTCGATAAGACGCTGGTCCTGTACTCTGGTCAGATGATGAATCCGACCAACGGCGGGAAATTCAATTCGCTCATGCTCATTGACGACAAAGGGAACAAAACGGAACTGCTCTCTTCGGCGACGATCGATCTTCACACGCCGATCCCGGTCATTCCGCGTCCCGTTCCGCCGGTTTTAGTCGATAATACGGACCGCAGCAAGACGACAGGAAGTTTCTTCGTCACGAACGTCTACGAAGGACTGAAGGGCGTAAAACGCGGGGCGGTGAAGTGGCTCCGAGTCGTGGAAGAGACCTCCCGCGTGAGTGCGTCCCCCGGCAGCAACGGGCTGAATCAGACGTTCGGCATCTCGGCGGCTTTGGCATGGAGTCCCAAGATCTACCATGGCATCGTGCCGGTCTGTGAAGATGGAAGCGTCAGCTTTGAAGCACCGTCCGGACGCGCGATCTATTTCCAGCTCCTTGACGAAAACTACCGTCTTATTCGTTCGATGCGCACGTTCATCCAGGCGGCTCCGGGAACGGCGCGAAGCTGTACCGGCTGCCATGAGTATGGCCCGCCGATGGGGAAACCCGGTCCGATGAAAATGGCGGCGAAGAGTCTGCCTCTGGTCCCTCAGGATGAATCGTGGGGAAGCGGCTATCTGGACTACCCGTCCATGATCCAGCCGATTTTTGACCGGAAGTGCGTCCGCTGTCATGGCGGCGACGAAGGGATCGCGGCGGGACTGGATCTTTCCTCGTCACCGACGCGTCTGTTCAACATCAGCTACGACAATCTGACCTCACGCCGTGAAACGCAGTACCATGTCGATCTGATCTCCGCGATCTGCTGCATGAACGGGACGGCTTACTGGTCCTGCAGGATCTTCCAGCCGTACGAACACGGGTCCGGAAACGCGCCGCTGGCGGAAAGAGTCCTCAATGATCCGACGCACAAAGAGCTCCTGACGAAGGAGGAACGGGAACTTCTTTTCACGTGGATCGACAGTAACGGACTTTACTTCGGCACGTGGAACTACACGCAGTCCGGTCCGATCCTCCGTCCGTGGGAGCAGGCGGCAAATCAGATCCGGGAAGTCATGAAAAACTCCAGCTGCCGAGAATGCCACACGAACGAAAAAGGCGAGATCGGCCGGTTTGAAAACGACTGGATCAACCTCGAAAAACCGGAGTACAGCCGCGTTCTGCGTGCTCCCATGGCACTAAAGACCGAGGAAGCGCAGTCGGCACTCAAAGCGGGAAAGAAGCTCGACGGCAACCTGCTTGGGATCGGCGCGTGCCGAAACGCGAAATTCGACCAGAATTTCCGCCGTCTCGGCATTATGTCCGGCGGACGATATGAACACGCGGTCCGACCGCTGGATTCTTTCCCGACGCAGGTGTGGAAGCCCGTCGCGGCAAGTGACCCGAATTCCGGTGAACCGGTCGTTTCGATCCAGTCAACGGATGATGCCGTCTATCGCCAGATCCTCACGATCATTAAGCGAGCTTCCCGCCAGGCGTATGCGTCTCCTCGAATCGATATGCCGGGCGCATATGAACTCAACGGCGGTGCGATTGCAGGACGTTCCCGCCAGATCCTTCCGCAGCCGCTTCCGGAAAAGATGCCGAAGATCGAATTGAGTCTGACTCAGTCCGGAAAACCCGAATTATCCTGGCCGAACGACAAACGGGTGATCGGCCTGGCGGCGGAGATCCATCGCGGAGAGAAACCGGATTTCGCACTCTCGGAGAAGACGCTTGTCGGTACGACAGAAATGAATCGCTTCATCGACGCCAACGCCAAACAGGGGAAATGGTTCTACGCGGTCCGATTCGTCTGCGATCCGGCTCTGACCTGCGGAACGTGCCGGGTTTCGGGCGACACGATCAGCGAACTGAATGCTCTGGCCGAAGGGATCATTCCGGAACGAAAATCGATCGTGAATCGCTGTCCGCTCTCGATGTTCCAGCCGAAGAAGTCCGAGCCGGTCTACGTTGGTTCATTGGACGTTCCGGAGCAGAAGTCCGCGCCGGTTTCGCTGCCGCGTGAGCTTTTCAGCATGGAGACAGTCGATCTGGGGACTGACCGCGGCTGGTTTTCCGTACTGACGGAAGAAGACCTTAACGCACGCGGATTTCTTGCGGTTTCATTCGACATTAAATTCACCGAGCCGGGCATCATGCCGGTCCCGGTCGGGTATGGTGTCTGGAACCGCAGCGGATGGTTCATTCAGAAGTTCCAGGAAAAGTGGCGGTTCCATCTTTCCGGAACGGACTGCGACTCAGCCTCTCCGGTTCCGTTAAACGAGTGGCTCCACATGGATTTCATCGTTGAAAACGGCCAAATGAGAATCCAGCAGAATGGTCAGACCGTCGCGCAGGTCCCCGTTTCCAAATCGTTAGTGAGCTGGTTCGGCGATCTCTTTTTGGGGCAGTACTCAGACACTCAAAAGCCGGAGTACCAATTCCGCGGAGAGATGAAAAACCTGCGCGTTTGGGGTAACTGACTCCTTTCTGGCTCAGGCCGGGAAGCGGGGCGGTTTTTGAGGCGGAACGGGTTAAAACAGCCAATAATACGGTCTTCCTGATGGACCTGCTGATTTTTCCCGCGTCTGCTTGACTTTTTAAAATTTTCAGGTAAAATGAACCTGTTTTTCCTACCAAAAAAACTTTAGAACAAAAAAGGATTCATGATCATGAAAAAAATTTTTCACTTTCGAGGATATTTCCTCCTGACTGCGTTCCTAGCGAGCCTCTGTGCCTTCTGCTTCGGAACGTTCCAGCCAGCCGGTGCCGCTGAAAACGCAGCAGAAAATGCCGGCGAGACCTGTTTCGCGTTTACGTATTTCACCCGAAACGGTGAGGACGGCCTTCATCTTCTCGTGAGCCGCGACGCGCGGAAATGGGAAGTCACCAACGCAGGGAAATCGTATCTCGCCCCGATGAAAGGCGGTCTGATGCGCGACCCGAGCATCTGTCAGGCTCCGGACGGAACGTTCCATCTCGTCTGGACGACGAACTGGTTCAACTCGCCGAGCATCGGGCATTCCACGAGCCGCGATCTGATCAACTGGACCGAG
>JAFQUP010000091.1 GCA_017408405.1 Thermoguttaceae bacterium | reverse complement strand
GAACATAGTTGACGTCTCCGGACGTATTTCGAAAGATCGTCCCGCCGGTGTGCGAGTAGTTGGCGTTCGTGAAGTCGGTGCCGTTGGGAACGATCATCTGGATATTGCCCGAGACGGTCCCGCCGACGGTTTTGTCCATCGTCAGGATCGCCGGATCACCCGTACTGGAACTGGTGACGGTCCCGCTGTTCGCGAGACGGGAAGCGGCGAATTCCGTGGAGGTCAGGTCAAGCGTTTTGCCGGAGTTGACCGTGACGGTCCCCGTTCCGAGTGCACCGGTCGCCGTGACGCGGAGGTAGTGGTCCACGACCGTGTTGGAGTAGTCATTTTCCGGATTGGTCAGGATGACCCATGAAGCACTGCTGCCGGTGTTGGAATCGGCGACGATGTTCAGTGTGTCGGCCGCACCGTTGGAGATCTTTCCGGCAAGCGTGAGAGATTTGCCGCCCCAGCCGGGCTTGACTCCGCCGCTGGCGCTGTCGATGATGATGTCGTTTTTCAGCGTGTAGGAATTATTGCAGTTTCGAATGATGCCGCCGTTCAGACTGATCGTCACGTTCTCCGAAAGATCGTTCGTTTCGAAGTAAAAATTATTGCTGCTGATCTTGAGCGTGCCTTCAAAATTCTCAAAACTCTTTGCGTGCGTGGAGTTAAAGGGTCTGAAATCAGCCGCCGTAGTCCATTCCACGGTCCCGGTACCGTAAAGAGGATTTGAAAAAGCGTAGCTGTTCGCGATCTCCAGCTTCGCGCCTTCATCGATGCGAACTTTTCCCGTCCCGAGCGTTCCGGCGTCCGTCAGTTTCACGGCCCCTTCGGAAATCACGAAAGAGTGGCTCAGCAGGTCCACGAGTTCCGCGCCGGTCTCGTGCGATTGCGTCGTTCCGGTATTCGTGTTGGCTTTCGTGAGGGTCAACGTGCCGGTTCCCTTTTTCTGGAGCGTCGTGTACTGCGTGATGCTTCCGTCAAACGTGGAGCTTCCATTATTGACTCCGACGACCAGCGGCCCGCGAATACCAGCCTGATTCGCGCCGATGGTTCCTTCGCCGGTCAGTTTGTCGACGTAGATCGCGCTGGCGTCCCACATATTGAGAGTCGCGCCAGCCGCGATGTTCAGATCCGATTTGTTTTGCGTCCAGTCATGGTGCATCCACCCGCCGTTAACCCAAACTCCTTCTTCGATATTAATCAGCGACCCGGCATTCAGCGCGTACGTGACCTTTCCGCCTTCCTGACTGATGGAGGCGATGTGTCCGCCGCCTTTGAGAGTGATGTTTCCGGTCCCCTTAATCGTGACGGTTCCGCCGTTTGAGAAAGCGTAATCCGCGCCGTGCGTCACGGACTCCGGAACGGTCGTCATATTGAAGACAAGATTTCCCGTGTCGCCCTCGACGGCCGCGTCACCAAGAATGACATTTATGGCGGAGCCGCTTTCCGTGCGCGTGGCGGTATCTTCAAAAGTCAACGTGGAACCGCCGATAATGTTCAGGTTCTGATTTCGGTGGGAAGCGGCATCGTATACGGAATTCGTCGAAAAAGTAACGTCCGCCTGAGCCGCGGCTCCCGAAAGTCCAGACACCGCGGCAATCGCAAGCAAAGCAGCAATTCGTTTACGAGTATTTTTCATTCTTTTAGCCTTCAGTAAAAGTGGAACGCGAGAAATATTTCCCGCTCTTCCCAAATTCAACATATTGAATCACTTACTATCGAATTTTTAAAAATTTTACCTGAAAATTTCACCGTGTCAACAAAATTCCAGAAAAAAACTCCTTTTTTTCATAAAAAAACAAAAAGATTTGCGTGTTGGTAAAATTTTAATGCCGCCATCGTTTGAACGCTCCGCGGAAAAGAACTCTTATCGAGCTAAGTCCGGATGAAACGCGCGAATCACTCAAAATTCCGCGTGTTGGCATTCCTCGGTATGTTCTGTCCCAAAAAGCGCTTCTCATGCCGGACGAACGCCCCCTCAAAAACGGAGTAATCCCTTAAATTCCAGGATCATCCTGAATGGGAGGAGCGTTTTTTTCCTCGGAAAATCCAGATAAAATCGAAACTGGGATCTCGACGTCCTGAAAGAATTTTGGGACCTGGGGAGCAAAACAGAAAACAAAAAGAAGAACGGTCAAAAGCAAATGCCGCCTTTTTTTTCGGGAATACTGCACATCACAGTCCGGACGCGCCTTTTCAAATTCGCGTATTCCACCAAAAGTCAGATTTTCGCAACTGGAAAGATCCAGAAAGCGCAGTGTTTTCATCGGCAAAAGATACTCCATCAAGTCACGGTCCGTGATGTTGCTTCGTCTTAAGTCAAGGGAAAAGTATCGATCATCAAACGTGGGTTTGAGCAGTTCCCACTTGATCCAGTCCATCTCTTCCCCCACCCGATTGATATGAAACCTGGCAATACGGGCTATTTTTTGTTTTCTCTTACGCGATGCGAATGTTTCTACCACGTAAAAAAAAGCCCAGCATCTCATTTTATCAAGAAAACTCCGATAAATCAGACTCCCCAAAACCCCAAACGCGAGCAAACTCGAACCCAAAGAAGTAAAATCCCAAACGTCTTTGGTTGAAATCAACAGTTCGAACATAACAATTTCTAAAAATTAAACACGCGCCAGGAAATTCTCTTAACTTCTCAGCCGCCGGGAAACAGGAAACACTCCACAAAGTTACCGTTTTCAGTATTTCATCAACACGAATTCCGCATTTCGCAGTTTACGGGATTCCTGAAATCACTTTTCTTCATAGAAATTTATTATATTATTTTTTTCTGAAATGTCAAGGCAAAAAAATTTCCCTCTAAAATCGTTAATTCGAATTTATTCGACAGCTCCCATTCACTCACGTAAACGTCTCAAACGCGCTTTCCCTCTACTTTCTCGCCGGAAAAGTTTTTTGGAAGATTCTTCTTTTTCCCCAAAAAAACTTTATCCCGCCCCGGAATTTAAAATTTTCTTTTTTCCTGATAAATTTCCATCCTTTTTCGTGAAATTTGCGGCAGGGAGTACTTGCTGTTCCCGACACACACGATAAAATTAAGTTGATATGGTTTTTCGCCGGAATTTTGCGGTCTCCCTTTCTTCCGGAGCCATGTCTTTTTCAGGAAACTTCCCCAAAGCACAATTTCCAGAAATATTAAAATTAGCCGCGAAAATATGATTACCTGCGATCACTGCCCGCGTCACTGCCGTATTGAGGAGGGACGGCGGGGATTTTGTCATGTGCGTGAAAATCGAAATGGGCGAATCGTCTGTACCGCGTTCGGACACACGACGGGCCTAAGCATTGACCCCATCGAGAAAAAACCGCTTTTTCACTTCAAACCCGGCTCAAAAACCCTGTCACTTGGAACAATCGGCTGCAATTTGAACTGTTCTTTCTGCCAAAACTGGACTCTCTCGCGTAATACGCGGGATGAAGTCATGAACGTGCGTGCCGCTCCCGACGCGATAGCGGCTTTGGCGCGCGAGAAAGAGTGCGAAAGCATCGCTTTCACGTACAATGAGCCGACAATTTGGAGCGAATACGCGATTGAAATCGCCAAAGAAGCGAAACGCCTCGGAATATCGAGTGTCGCGGTCACGAATGGCTTTATCTGCGGAGAAGCCCGAAGTAATTTTTACTCAATCCTGGACGGGGTAAATGTGGATCTGAAAGGTTTCAGCGAAACATTTTACTCAAAATACTGTTCCGGCAGTCTGGCTCCGGTACTTGATACGATTGAATGGATCGCGAAAGAGACGAATGTCTGGCTTGAATTAACGAATCTGATTATTCCCCGTGCCAATGACAGCCGGGATGAGATTTCACGTATGTGCGAATGGCTCGTGGAACATTTAGGACCGGAAGTACCTCTTCATTTCTCGGCATTTTTCCCGAAATACCAGCTGACAGACCGTCCGCCGACACCATGGGAAACCCTGAAAATCGCGTTTCAGACTGCGCATAAAGCGGGATTGCGCTACGTTTATGTCGGCAACAGCCGCGCTCCCGGTTACGAATCGACTTGGTGCCCGGACTGCGCGCAAATGCTCATTGGGCGTGATGGGTATCAGATTTTTGAGAATGTGCTTCAGGATTGGAAATGCCCCTACTGCGGAACCAAAGTTCCGGGAAGATGAAAGTCTTCATTTACAGAAAGGAAAACATATCCCTAAAAAATGCTTTGTTCTTGTCTTTTCCGTCCTTTTTCTGATTATGGAGAGTGTTTCCGAGGCACAGACACCAACCTTTCAGACCAGAAAATCAGAAGATTTTGTTATTCGCGATGGAATTGGAAACACGATGGCCAAACTTCGGGCAGGGGATGAAGTCCGCGTCGCCTACCTTGGCGGTTCCATCACCGAAACCCACGACGGCTGGCGTCCCCAAACGACCGCCATGCTCAGTAAAAAATGGCCGAAAACAAGCATCGTTGAAATCAACGCGGCCATCGGCGCGACCGGAAGCGAAATTGGCGTTTATCGCATGGAACGAGATGTCCTGAAATACGCTCCGGACCTTCTTTTTGTCGAATTCGCGGTCAATGACGGCGGATGTTCACCGGAAAACATCTGGAAACCGTGAGATCATTGAATGAAAACCGGCTGGTGAGCTTCAACAGCCGGTAAACTTCAAGCGGCTTCCATACTTTTCAAAGGGAACGATAAGCGGCTCCCTTTTCACCTGGATTAAATTTAAAGGTACTGCTGGAGCGGGCGGATGTCCACTTCACGCGCCAGGATCCCTTTTGCCGCAGCCTCGGCAGCTGCCGTACCGGCTCCGGCTCCGATCCCCATGCCGATCTGCTGGACCCGCAGCGAGGAGTGCGCCACGTGGCTCGCACTGATGCAGCGTCCGGCCAAAAGCAGACCGTCGACCGTCTTCGGAAGCAGGCAGCGGTACGGAATATCGTACGGACGGTCGCGCTCGGCTTCGCCCTGAAGGTGCTGATTGTGTCCGACGGCCTGACCGCTCCCGGACGGATTGTGAATGTCGAGGCAGAACGACGCGCCGAAAACGGCCGCATCGTCAAATTTGCGT
>JAFQUP010000090.1 GCA_017408405.1 Thermoguttaceae bacterium | reverse complement strand
ATTTCACGAGCAAGATCCCCGCGGCACCGCCCGCTGCGGATTCCGTCTCCACGGACAGCATGAAAGATTTCACGGGTAAGATCCCCGCTGCCCCGCCCGCTGCGGATTCCGTCTCCACGGACAGCGTGAAAGATTTCACGGGTAAGATCCCCGCGGCACCGCCCGCTGCGGATTCTGTCTCCACGGACAGCGTGAAAGATTTCACGGGCAAGATCCCCGCGGCACCGCCCGCTGCGGATTCCGTCTCCACGGACACTGCGAAAGATTTCACGGGTAAGATCCCCGCGGCTCCGCCAGTCGCGGATTCCGTCTCCACGGACACTGCGAAAGATTTCACGGGCAAAATCCCCGCGGCACCGCCCGCTGCGGATTCCGTCACCGCGGACTCTCCGAAAGATTTCACGGGCAAAATCCCCTCGGCTCCGCCGATTCCGGAAGAGAGTGAAGAACCAGTTCTCGAACTCGATGACGAATCGAACGAAGATTCAGATTCATCTGATATTCGTGCTGAAGATTCTCATTCGGCCTCAGTTAAAAAAGTCGAACCGGCTGTCATCGATACTATCGGAAGTAACCGGCGTGTTGAACCGCCAGTCGCGGGAGTTCTTCTGAATAAAAAGCGGGTTGAGCCTTCTGTCGTGAATAATTCGCCGTCATTAAAGCGGATTGAGCCGGTAGTTTCAAGAGTTTTGTCTCTTGGCAAGCGGGTTGAGCCGCCGGTATCCGGAACGGGGCTCAATGGGAAACGTATTGAGCCGGCCGTGATTGGAAATATCGGGAAACGGGTAGAGCCGGCCGTGATTCAACGCCGAATAGAGCCTCCCGTGATCATGGCTCCCAGTCTTTTAGGAATGGTTTTTACGCCGAGAAATAATTATCTCGTTCAAAATATTAACGCGATTCTTCCAGAATTACGCGGCGATGAAACGCAGGAAGAGCTTGATTTGCGTGAAGAACTCAAAGGACTTCATTTCAAAGCTCAACGTACTCTGAAAAAAGGAAAACACGTGGCGAACGCGTCTTTTCTGGTCGTTCTTCTCGCGCTTTTTACCGCGTTTTGGGGATACTATGAAATGGTGCTCAGTTACGCTGGAATCCGTTCAGATTTTGTCGTAACACGTGATTCACTTGATCATAATCGGGTTTTGATCAGTTACGTTCCGCAAACAGAAGGCAAATTCGCGATTGCGTACTCGGACGCGAAAAAGAAGACAACGATTCTTGAAACGATTATTTCAGATCAGGTTGGCAAAGAGCAGACTTTTGGCTGGTTCATCCGCAAGCTGAAAGACGAAGATCGTCTTTTGCTTACGTATCGTAAAGAATTTAATCTGGTTTATTCGGAACGGAAAGCCGGCGAGACAGAATTTTCCGCTCCATCTTTTTCAGAGGAGTTGACGAATCTCATTTTCGCGGGAGAGATTCTTGACGCGACTACGAATCAGCCAATTGCCGGCGCGGAGATTCGCATACCAGGTTCTCAATTTAAAACGAGCGCGGGGGATGATGGAGCGTTTACGCTGAAAGGATTCCCTGATGGCCCTCAGACATTTGAGGTAACGGCCGATGGTTTCATTTCCTACCGTTTTGAAGCGGAATCATCTCAGGATCCTGTCCGAATCCTTCTTTCTCCCGGTTTGGCGGATGGTCAAATCCGAATTGTTCTTTCGTGGAAACGTCTCCCGGAAGACCTTGACGCGCATCTTGAAGGACCTTTGCCGGAAAATCAGACATTCCATATCAGTTACGGAAATAAAGGAAGTGTCGATAAGGAATTCGTGAATCTTGATTTGGACGCGAGCGAAGGTTTTGGGCCGGAAACCATTACCGTTTTAGGGGCTGTGCCGGGGACTTACCGATACTATGTTCATGATTATTCCCATCAGAGTGAGCAGGGAACGGATCATCTCGCCAAATCAGACGCGATGGTTCAAATCTATTTTGGGAATCAGATTCTCGGAACATTCCGTCCGGATTCAGAGCAGTCAGGGAACCTTTGGAATGTTTGCGAAATACGCATTACGGAGGATCGCAAAGCGCAGTTAACCGGCGTGAATACGTTTGAGGACAAAGGCGTTCAGGCGATGGGTCTTTACGAAAAACGTACCCAGGAAAATCGTTTGGAATGGATCGAATCGTATGGGGGCAGTGTCCAAACAGAAGAAGCCGCGGCCCTTGCCCTGGATTGGCTCGCAAGGCATCAATGCGTTGAAATCAAGACGAAAAAAGGGTATCCCACGGAAGGATCCTGGGGGCAGTACTGCCTTGATCCCAAGCATGAATGCTGCCGCTGTCAACTGCCTGAAAAATGTCGAATTAAAAAAGATCACATTTGCTGGGACGGTGGGCCGGACTATTCTGTCGCGACGACAGGGTTGGCGGTTTTAGCGTTTCAGGCTGGCGGAAACTATTTCTTTAACGAGCGGAAGTACTCGGAAAATGTCCAGAAAGGTCTTGATTGGCTCGTCACCATTCAGGATGAGAGAGGAGCGTTCGTTACGCCGCGCACTGAAACGTCGGTTGACTATCATCCGCAGTTTATGTACGAGCATGGAATGGCGACATATGCTCTGGCGGAAGCCTGTTCTTTGGCGAAAGTGATGGAAGAACCAATCCCGGAAAAGTACGCGGAAGCACTAAAGAAAGGGATTCGCTTCGCTCTTAACATTCAGCATGACGACGGCGGCTGGGGAACCAAAACCGACCCGCGGGAGGTCAGTAATACCTCTGTTTCCGGGTGGATGGTTCTCGCGCTGGGGACCGCCATTCAGGCCGGGTTTAATGTGCCGGATACTTCAATCCATCGTTTGAGAGCGTTTTACGGCACGAGAACACGCGGCTCGGAAACGCTTTACCAGCATAATATCTCAGGTTCGTATGAAGCCCTCACCGGTATTGGGATTCTCGTCCGGGTTTTCCTCCTTGAGGAAAGAGGGTCTGCCTACGAGAAACAGGCTGCCGCGCGTTTGATGGAGGCTGTTATCCGTGAATGGGGAAATTCTTCTGGTATGGATGAGGCGGATTCCTTGAAACTCGAGGCGACGGAATGGAACGATCCGAAACTTGCCGAGCGGATCCCCGATTTCTATACGTGGTATAATGGGTCGCTCGCGCTCCAGCAGCTTGGCGGTCCGGAGTGGGAAAAGTGGAATGAGATCGTTCGCGGGGAATTGCTCCGCCTTCAGTGTCGTGAAGGCTGTCTTAGGGGAAGCTGGGATCCTAAAAAGGATTTTCGGGTTAAGAAAGAGAATTGGCGCCCGCATGAACTTTGGTTTGACGAGGACGGCGGTGACGGCAGAATTTACGTGACGGCACTTGGAGCACTCACTCTTCAGGTTTACTATCGTTTCACCACGAAGGCGGAACGTTTGCCGGAGGCGGACAGGGCGACTGGTTCGGCCTCGCGGAATTCCGGGAGTATTGAAATTCAAAAAGAACTTTCGAAGCTGGAACACGAATCGGAGCAACCAGGTTCCGTAACGCCGGTAACTTCAGCTTCAGATTTGGATTCCTCAAAAGCGCTTTCGTCGGATAAGACTGAAAAACCGTAAAATGAAGCTGCGGGTAAAGTTTTGTTTGGTGTGTGCCGAATGATTGAAGTGAGGATATGTCCCTTATTCGCGGATTCGAATTTTTGGATGGGAATATTTCAGAGGCCCGATTTCAGGTATTCGGGAAGTTTTTGTTTTTTGCCGGAACTTTTGGATTATGCGCAATATTCGTGTCACAGTAGCCTATGACGGTTCAGATTTTCATGGCTGGCAGTATCAGCAGGGAAATACGATTCGCACGGTGCAGGGTGCTTTGGTTACGGCAATGGAAAAAATCACCGGCGGAACATTAGAAAAAGGGTCTTTTCAGATCCTTGGAAGCAGTCGGACGGATACGGGAGTCCATGCTTTAGGGCAGGTCGCTTCGATTTGGACAGAATGTTCGGTGCCGATTGAGGCATTCGCGCGCGCGTTGAACGCTAACCTTCCCTCGGATGTTCTCGTCCTGAACGCGGAAGAAGCAAAGCCTGACTTTCATCCGATTCAGGATACCGAACGCAAACGCTATCGATATTTAATTCAGGACGGAGCGTTTCCAGAGCTTTTCATTCGCCGTTACGCGTGGCGAATGGGGAAACTCACGGCCACGCGTCTTGACGCTGAAGCGATGGAGCGCGCCGCGCGTTATCTTTTGGGGACGCATGATTTTTCCGCGTTAGAAAATATCGGTTCTCCAAGAACCAGCTCAGTGCGTACTATATTGGATATTTCTGTTCGCCGCGGCATTAAGTCGGATGCGCCTCTTTTTTTGCCGATGATTGGTTCACCGGAAGATTTTATTGAAATAGAAGTCGAAGCAAATGGTTTTCTGTACAATATGGTGAGAAATATCGCCGGGACGTTGATGGAAGTGGGGCGCGGTCATCATTCTCCAGAGTGGGTTGAGGAACTTTTGGCGTCGGGAGACCGCGGTTTGGCTGGACCAACCGCTCCACCGCAGGGACTTTATCTGCTGTGGATCAAATTTTTGGACAGAGAATCCGCGGGGGATTGATGCGGAATCCCGATTTTAGCGTTGAAAAACCGTTTTATTCAAGAAAAACTCCATGTTTTCGCGAAAATTCGAGTTTTTTTTATCAAAATCGGTTTCGCGTAATTGAAAAATATTGATTTTTTGGTAAAATACGTCATTAGGCGAAATTTAATGGTGAAATTGCTAATTTCCTTTTAAAGGCTTCCTGTTTGAGGTATTGTCCCGTTTCCGCTCAGGCCGCCATGGTTTCATTCCTTTCAGGTGATTGAATGGCATTTACTTCCGTTGATTCCTACCGATTTATCAATCGAATTTGCGTTGGCGCCATGACGCAGATCTGGCATGGCTTCAATACTCAACTGGATATTCCGGTCGCGATCAGGATGCCTATCGATGAGTTGAAGCAGGATCGCAAGACTCTTTCGCTTCTTCGGCATGAATATTCAATCGGTAAAGATATTCATCATGAGAAAATAGTCAAAATGCACGATTTTCTTATGAAGGATGGCGAACAGATGATAGTCATGGAATGGCTGCCGTTTCGCGGACTTCATGAAATTTTGCGGGAGGGTCTTGATTCCTATGGATGGCGCGTTCCGCAAATCATGCTTGATATTTCGGAGTCTGTTTCCTTTTTTAATTCGCTTGGGTGGGTTCATTGCGACCTTTCACCAGGAGTATTTATGGTGGAGGAAGAAACGAACGAGACTAAGCTGATTGAATTTCCATTTGCCCGCCGCCGGTCCGGTGGTTGGGCAAGGCTTTTCGGGGCGGGTGATGTGCCTCAGCATGGACGGTATCTTTCGCCCGAACAGATCCGCGGTGAGGCGCTTGATCAGCGTTCGGACACGTACAGTTTGGCGTGCGTTCTGTTTGAAATCGCGACAGGAGTCCCTCCATATCCCGGATCAAATTTTAATGAACTCATTCATCAGCATTTGAATCTTCCTGTTCCTTTCGCGGATTCCGTAAATTCTCAGGTTACGCCAGAATTTTCGAGGCTGCTTAACCGCGCGATGTCCAAAAGAGCGTGTGATCGGCCCGCCGCGACAGTAGATTTTTTTAATCTGCTCAAGGAAACCCGAATTTTTAAACGGACGCCGGCCCGTCCCTCCAAAAACGCCTGATTTCATCGTTTTTTGGAGGGGAGAGGTCAGTCGTGGTCCGTCCTGGTTTAGCGGAAGTAAAAAGTTGACATTGCTTTTACTTCTGTTTTTAGAAATTTTAAGATTTAACCTTTTTTGAATAAAATATGGATATTCAGCTTTCATTTGAGCAACCGATTTATGAACTGGAAAGCCGTCTTGAGCAAATGGAGAAAACGTCTAGTGATTCTCCAGCGGTCAAAGAATCAATTAAGAGGTTGCGCAAGGAACTGGTTGATTTGAAACGCAGTATTTACCAGAATCTTTCGCCTTGGGAGACCGTGGAAGTTTCACGTCACGCGAATCGTCCTCAGACAAGTGATTACCTGAATTTCGCGTTCGATGAGTTTGTGGAACTTCACGGAGACCATTTTTATGGTGATGACCGCGCGATAATTACCGGCTGGGCCAAGCTGGATGGAATTCCGTGCATGGTAGTGGGACATCAGAAAGGAAAAAATCTGGCGGAAAGAACGGCCTGTCACTATGGCTGCGCGGAACCTGAAGGATACCGCAAAGCAATTTTGCGGATGAAGATGGCCGCGAAATATCATCTTCCAATCATTTCCCTCATTGACACTCCGGGTGCCTGGCCGGGAATTGGAGCGGAAGAGCGCGGTCAGGCCTGGGTCATCGCGCAGGGAATGTTTGAGATGTCCCGCCTTCGAACGCCGATTATTTGCGTAGTCATTGGCGAGGGCGGCTCTGGCGGTGCCATTGGTATCGGCGTTGGGGATCGTGTGGCGATTCTCGAGCACGCGTATTATTCGGTAATCAGTCCCGAAGGTTGTGCCGGTATTTTATGGAAAAGCAGAGAATATCGGCATGAGGCGGCAAAGGAACTTCGTTTAACCTCCAAGGACCTGCTTCGTTTGGGAATCGTGGATGCCGTGATTCCGGAACCGCTTGGGGGCGCGCACCGCGATCCGCGTTTGATGGCGGGAAACCTCAAAAAATATTTACGAACTTCCCTCAAAGAACTTCAAAAAGCCTCGATTGACGATCTTCTTGAAACCAGATACGAGAAATTTCGAAGCATGGGCGTTTTTTGCGAATAAATTGAATTCTTCCCGAGCTTTTTTGGTTCAGGAAGAATCATCATTTTTACCCTCCATTTCCTCATTTAAATCAGGAGTTTTATCATGAGTAATCAGGAAAATTTTGAAGAATATGAAGAGGACGCTCCTCGCGGTAATACTCTCCTTTATTTTTTGCTGGCAATTCTGGTCTGCGTGACGGCTTTTGTCGTTTGGGTAAATGTTGCCAAGCCGAAAGCGGTACTTGATTTTCGTGACAGACTCCTTCAGAATTTTCATATTCAAAATCCTTTTGCCGTTCAGGATGAGTCAATCCTTGATCCGAATGAGATTAGTGCGGAGTTGAAGGCGCAGGACGCCGCGGTTTGCCAAAAACTTGAGGAAATGGGAGTAATCGTCATTCGTGACACGATCACGAAATTGGGAAGTGTCGTTCATTTGAACGCGGAGACCAATTCGGATGAGGCCATGGCATTGGTGGGAAAGCTGACCTGGCTGAACGCGATCAACGCGTCTGGAGCGAATGTTACGGATGAACAGACCGCTCATTGGGTTAATTTGAAGTATTTGACTTCTCTGAATGTCCAAAATAATTCGCTCACTTCCGCCTCGCTCAAAAACATTGCCCAGATGCCGTCGATAGATGGACTTTATCTTGAGGGAACAGAAATCTCCGGTGAAGATTTGGAACAGCTTTTGAACCTCAAAACGGTGAAGATCATGAATATCGGAAAATCCAAATTGACGGATGAGGACATGAAAATCATTGGACAGATGAAGTCGCTTCACTGGATTTTGGTTGAGGAAGTCGGATTGACGGATGCCTGTCTCCCGTACTTTATGGACATGCCAAATTTGAAAACGTTGACCATTCGCGAAGGGAATCAGATTACTCCCGAAGGCGCGGAAAAATTTGTCAAGGATTTTTATGAAAAAAACGGTATCAAAGTTGACATTAATTGATTGAAGACCAGATATTCTGGTGTCTCGGTAATTCGTGAATTTTAGGTTTGAGTTTCCGGAGTATTGCGCGCGATTCAATACTTCGGAAAGTTTTATTCCGGAGATTCCGGTGAACTTTGAACTTTCACTGAAATATTATTTTCAAATTTCTTTACTCAAAATTCCACACGCTGTGGAAACTTGAAATTTGATTTCTGGTTCCGCGCAAAGAGTTCAATCTTTTTTTAGCGTGGCAATTTTTTTATCAGGGGAAATATTTTTAATGGTAGATCGTTCCGGGCAGCGTGTCCAAAAAATGTTCGGCCAAATCGCGAAACATTATGATTTTTTAAATCATTTTCTTTCATGCGGTATTGACATTCTGTGGCGTCGCGCTGTCGTGCGCCGAATGAAGCCGGAATTTGAGGCGGATTCAAAGATACTTGATATTTGCACAGGTACGGGGGATTTGGCGATAGCGCTTTGGAAGCGATGGCGTATTCCGGTCGTTGGGGGAGATTTTACTCCTGAAATGCTTGAAATTGGCCGTAAAAAACTCCAAAAAAAGAAAATTTCCCCGGAAGAGGTTTTTCTGATGGAAGCGGACGCGTCCGCGATGCCGTTTCGTGACGAAGAGTTTCAGATAGTTACGGTCGCGTTTGGTTTACGAAACGTTCACGATACGCGAAAGGGGCTTTCTGAAATGGTACGGGTATGCCGTGAAGGAGGAAAAGTTGGGATTCTTGAATTTTCCATTCCAACGTTTCCTCCTTTTCGATGGTTTTACCTTTTCTATTTTCGCCATATTCTTCCAAAGATCGGGCAGTTTACGGCACGAAATCAGTTTGACGCTTACCATTACCTTCCTGAAAGTGTCGGAGAATTTCCATATGGTCAGGAGCTTGCCCGAATGATGGAAGAGGCGGGGCTTTCCGAGGTCAAATTCTTCCCAATGACATTTGGCATCGCGACTCTTTATGTCGGAAAAAAATAATTTCAGAATCAGGCGGGAGTTGGAGCGCGTGTCTGATTTCCGATGTTTTCAGAGTCCTTAATTTATGGTGCAGATACGGCAGAGTAACTGGCCATTAACTTCGCTTAACCGTGTTTCCATCGTTCCTTCTCCGCAACGCGCGCAGGCGATCGTTTTGTGGAGACGGGCTTTTCCCGGGATTGGTTCATCCGGGATGCTTACGTTAAACATTTCATCCAGTTCCGCTTCCATCAAACGTTCGATCATTTTTTGACGCAGGGCTTTTCCTTCGGCACTGTCGCGCGGAACGTTTTCCATTTGAGAGCGCAGGTCCGCACAGAGCGTTGGATTCAGGATGATTCGAAACCGTTTATCGTCAGAGCGTCTGAAAAAGGTAAAAGCCGCTTTTCCATAATCACGAAAAATGAAATTTCCTTTTCCGAAAGTGCATCCTGTGAGGAACTGAACGGCGTCAACCGCGCACATGTCGTTTTCCACGACCGCGACGATTTCTTCATCTTTCGCGTTTCCGATTTCGCGCAGACAAAATTCCGCCGCGCGTAAGCCAATCGTCAGTCCGGGGCAGTGGTGACCGTGAAATGAAATAGCTCCGTCAATTTGTTCGCGGGTAAGATTTGTCATTGAATTCTCCTTTTTCTGAGGCGCGGCAAAAAAGGGCAAAGCTTTCATGCCGTCAAAAGTTAAAATGGATTTTATTTTAAAGGAATACCTTGAAATCAGGTATTTTCTGGTTGTTTTTTGCTTCTGGATTTCTCTCGGCTGCGATTCCTTCCCCATGGACGAAAATCAATCCGCTGGAGCGAGAGCGGTGCGTTTTCCATTAATTTCGTGAATCTCAATTGGTAAATCGTAAACCATGGAAAGAGTTTCGGATGTCAGGCACTCGGGAGAAGTTTCTTGAATGATTCTCCCGTTTTTCAAAAGAAGCAGGCGGTCCGCGAACTGAATCGCGTCGTTGATGTCGTGAATGGTCAGCACGATGCTCAGCCCATCCTCCCTGGCAATTTTTCTCAAAAGAGAAAGGATTTCCGTTCGATTTTTCCAGTCTAACGCGCTGGTTGGTTCATCCAGAAATACTAATTTCGGTTCCTGGGCTAAAACGCGGGCAAGAGAGACTTTCTGGAGTTCTCCGCCGCTAAGTGAATCAAGAGCAGCGTTCGATTTTTCCTCCAGATTCAGTCTTTTGAGAACTTCTCGCGTTTTTTGAAGGTCCGTTTCCCTGGAAAACCAGGTTCGATGAGGCAGTCTACCGAGAAGAACCGAATCAAAAACGGAGAGACTGTTGACCGCGGTTCTCTGAGGCGCGTACGCGGCTAATTTCGCGCGTTTTTCCGGCGCCATGCGGAGAAAGTCAAAAGGTCCAAAGGCGACGTTTCCCGAATTTGGTATGAGAAGGTGATTTAAACAGCGCAAAAGAGTCGTCTTTCCGGAACCATTTGGACCCAGGATCGCGAAGACCGCGGAGTTTGGGACAGAAAATGAAATATCTTTCAAAATCTCTCGTTTCCCGTACTGAAAATTCAATCCGTTAACGCAAAGATTCGCTTGATTCTGATTCAAAATGGAAGAATCTGAAGAGGGAGAAAGGGATTTTGTTTTTAAAGTTGGAGTCATTCCCCAATCCCTCCTTTCCGGTTCGCGAGTTGAATGAGCATGAGAAGAAAAACAGGAGCGCCAATGAATGCGGTCAAAATCGCGACAGGCATTAATCGCGGAGCGAGTACCATCCTGGCTGCCGTATCTGAGATAAGCAGGAGAAGAGCACCCGCAAAAAAAGACATTGGCAGAACAAATCGGTAGTCATCCCCGACAATTAAACGGCAAAAATGCGGAACGACCAGTCCGATGAATCCAATGATTCCCAGTGACGCCGTTAAGCCGGCGGTCAATAGCGATCCGAGAACCATTACCGTCAATCGGGTACGTTTCGCGCGGACTCCCAAACTTAACGCGGTTTCCTCACCAAGCGAAAGAGCGTTAAATTTCCAGCTTTGGAGCATGAACCAGATTCCGATTCCTGGAACAAGAAAAGAGAGAGCGGCAATCGTTGGCCATGTTCCCCGCTGCGTGTCGCCAAATGACCAATAAACGATTGAGGCGAGCTGCTGCTCATCCGCGACGTACTGCAAAAGCATAATTCCTGCGGAGTAAAAAGCACTTAGGGCAACTCCGACAAGAATAATTGTTTCCGGGCGCATTGAGCGTTTGGCGGAGAGAATGAGAATGAGCAGGACCGCAGCCAATGAACTGATGAAAGCCCCAATCGTAACGTGAATACTTTGAGTTCCCGCGCCGCCGCAGATGACAGTCAGCGCGGCTCCAAACGCGGCGGCACTTGAAACGCCAAGTGTGAATGGAGAACTTAAAGGATTTCGAAGAACAGCCTGCATCGAGGTTCCCGTTACGGCTAAACCGGCTCCGGCTAAAATGGCCGTCAAAGCCTGAGGAATTCGCGAGTGAAGCAGAATCGTTTTGGCCGTGTGATTTAAGTCAAAAAAAGAAATTTCCACGGCTCCAAGTGAAACGCAGACGAGAAAAACCACAGGCAAAAGCAGCGCGGCAGTCAGTATCCATAAAAAACGGGAAATCACGGGCGCGTCTCCAATTGAATGGGTTGAAATGCCTGTTCGCGTAAAAATTCCGAAGCGGAATCCAGGACGGAAACGCCTGTCATGAATTGAAAGATCTCACGGGCTTTGGAATTAATTTCGACATCGGCGAATTCTTTCGGGTAAAGCGTTTTCGCGATGAACCAGGCATTGATCAGGCGCGCCTCAAAATTCGCCTGGTACGATGAATTCGGATAAAGCGCGAAAACGTTTCCATTTTTCACGGCTTTTAACTCGCGATAGATTGGATCCGTCCGCAGTTCCTCAATTCCATTCACACCCTGAACATCTGCCGTGGCTAAATCAAGAAAAAGGAAGTCCGGATTCCACGCGAGAATCTGCTCACGAGTAACCATCATCTGCTCGCCAGGCATTGAGTTTTCAGAGGAGACGGAATTTCGGGCTTTGGCCCATTCGAACGGTTCGTAAAGTGAGGAAGTTGAGGCGAATCCATGAGTTCCGCGGAAAGAGAGGCCGCCAAGAAAAACCGAGGGAATTTTGTCCTCCGGAAGATTGGGGCATCGTGAGTGAATCTCCTGAATATTTTTCTCAATAAAGGCAATCACTTCTTCGGCACGCTCAGGAACTCCAAGTTCTTTTCCTAAAAGACGAAGTGAATCGAAAAGAGTTTCGCGGTTTTTACCAAGATCGCCATACTGAAAATCAGTAACCGGAAGTCCGGTTCGGCTTTGAAGTGTTTCGGAATCAATACCGGAATTCGTATTTTTCGAGCGGAAAATCTGTTCGGGTTTTTCCTTTAAGGAAAGAATTGCCTCGATATTTAGTCTGCCGTGGCTTTCTCCAGTAACAGGAAGTTCGCGTAAAACAGGCACCGCAATTCGGTACGGTACCCGTTGGGAATGGTCAATTTCGATTTGTTCCACACCCGTAATTCGGTCCGCGCAGCCAAGATAAACGATCAATCGGACAGCTCCAGCCCCATCGCAGAGAATTTTTCGAGGAACTGACGGAGCGTGGGGAGGCACATCGTGAAGAGTGTGCTTTTTGGAGGTTCCGCAAGCGCTAAAGGTGAGTACTCCCATGAAAAAAAAGCAGAAAACGATGGAAAAAGTTCGTGATGTTTTCATATTTCAAATGATTCTTTCTTTCGGAAGGTATTCTCATTCATCCAACGCTTCGTTTCCATTTCGGCTTCCCATCGCCATAAACAGAGATCTTTCCATCCCATCGGAAAAAAAACGGCAGGCACCATCTGCGGTCATTCCGTTCGCGCCGCCGGCATGAGCACTTCGGGCAAAATAAAAACCCATCTGCTGGGAGCTGGAACCGGTACTGTCCGGGAATTGGGGATTTGGCGGCATTGCCGTAATCGCGCCGGTGAAAAGCGAACGGCCCAGGATCCAGCTCGCTCCGCGATTCCCCTGAAATTTACCCGCGTCTTCACCAAATGAGCGCAGCTGACTTGCTGATGGATCAGAAACGCCGCTAAAACCAGGTTTCTGACTGTTTCCTGTCAGAGATGAGTGCGTTCCGACTTGTCGCCCAACTGTCGGATTTTCGCTGGAATCCTGGTGGTTTCCCAAAAGAGACTCAACCAGCATCAGAGTATTTCCAGCACCATCCGTAATCATTCCAAAAGTGACTTTTGATTCACAGTAAAAAAGTGCGTCCGTCGGAAATCGCATATCGTATGAAGTTCCCTTTCCGGAACCAACGACAACCATAAAATTTGTCCCGTTAAGCGTTGCGCCGCTTCCCGCGCCCGTCAGCTGATATTCCGTAAAAACCGGATTTTCTCCGTCACTTGGACAAAGATAAGAGGATATTCGTACTGAAGCCGCGTTTTCCTGAACCGGATTCAGCTTCATGTTGCCTTTACTCCCGCTTAATGGCGGCTGCGAGTAATCAATCAGATGATTGACTCCCTCCTGCTCCATAAATGGAAGAATCTTCGCTTGGACAGAAAATCCGCACATTTCTTTTTGGGATGACCCCATGCCCGGGAAATACTTCATCTGACTTTCATAATTGAGAATGGCCAATCCCGTCTGGCGCATATTATTCGAACAAAGCATTTTTCGCGCGGATTCACGAGCCTGCTGAACTGCCGGAAGAAGCAGCCCGACCAACATGCCGATGATGGCGATCGTAACAAGAAGTTCAACCAGGGTAAAACCGCGAGATTTTCCTGCGGTTAAGATTTTTTCAGATTGGCAGGGAAAGAAAACACTGCTTCTGGATTGAATTTGGGCGGGTGGTGAAACGCGCATGGATTTTATTTTGATATTACTCCGATATTACGAATTTCTTAAACGTAATACCATTTTATCACAAAAAAAGTGTTTGTCAAGAGGCAAAGAGAAATTTTTTCTAAAAATGCTTTCCAGCGGTCGTCATCGTTAATGAGCAGTGCTTGATGCCCTTAATTGTCTCCAAGCCATGAAAAAGTTTTTTCACTTCTTCGACAGGACCTTTGACAATAATATTTTCCATGCAGTTGTGGTGATCCAAATGCGCGTGCTGCGAACAGAGAACCATCGCGCCGTAATCGTGCTGACGTCCAATGATTTCATCCAGCATTCGTGATTTGTGGTGATCGTAAACGAGCGTAATGACACCCGCCACGACCTCTCCATCCTGCCATTCCTGCTTAATCAGCGAGGCTTTGATTAACTGCTTTACGGCTTCAGACCGGGTTGGAAATCCCTGCTGGCGAATTTGCGCGTCGAATTGCTCCAAAACATTTTCTTCCAGCGTAATCGAAATCCGCGCGAGATTACTTCCCATGGAAATTTCTCCTGATTTTGGGGTGGAAAAAACAAGAAATGGAAAATGCCTGGCATTCCCTTTGGATTTTGGAAAACCAGGCGGTCAGTTGGAGGGTTACTTTTCGTAACCGTTTGGATTTTTGACATGCCAATTCCAGGCGCTTTGAATAATTGATTTCAGATCCGGATACTGCGGATTCCATCCGAGTTCTTTTCTGATCGTTTCACTGCCGGCAATCAGAACCGCCGGATCTCCCGCCCTGCGCGGCGTCACTTCAGCGGGAATTGGGTGTCCCGTAATTTCACGAGCCGTTTCAATCACCTGCTTGACGGAGTATCCTTGCCCATTTCCCAAATTGTACCGGCAGCTTTCACCGCCGTTCAAAAGCTTTTCAAGAGCCAGAATGTGTGCTTGCGCAAGGTCCGCGATATGAATGTAGTCGCGAATGCACGTGCCGTCGGGCGTGTCGTAATCGTCGCCAAAAATGAAAATCTTTTCCCGTTTCCCTTGCGCGACTTGAAGAACAAGCGGAATCAGATGGCATTCAGGATGATGATCCTCACCGCGTTCTTCACTCGCGCCGGCCGCGTTGAAATAGCGAAGCGCGACGTAGCGGAAATCCTTGACACGGTCCAGCCAGTAAAGGTAACGTTCAATAATCGCTTTTGATTCACCGTAGGGACTGCCGGGAACGATCCGCTCTTTTTCCGTAATAGGCATCGATTCAGGATCGTCGAAAAGATTCGCGGTACTGGATAAAATGAATTTATTTATCCCGGCCTCAAGCATCGCGGAAAGAAGATTCGCTGCGTTTGAGACGTTTTCCCCCATATACTTGAAAGGATTTTCAACCGATTCACCAACGAGTGAGTAGGCGGCAAAATGCATTACGGCATCCGGTTTGTGCGTTTCAAACGCGGCTTTAATTTCGTCAATTCGGGCCAAATCGCCAAGCACAAATTCCGCTTGGGGGTGAACCGCGTCACGATGTCCCTGATAGAGATTGTCGAAAACGACCACGTCATATCCTGCTTCAATGAGTTTTTCGACCGTGACGCTTCCGATGTACCCGGCACCGCCAGTGACGAGAATTTTCATTTTTGTTCTCCTGAATCAAAAAAGGAAAAGTAATGTTGGAGTTGACTGCTTGCGCAGTCAGGAATTTACTTAACGAAACTTCAATCAAAATTTAATTCAAAAATCCGTATGGAAATCAAAAAGAAACGGTTCGCGTTCTCCGTAAAAACTGGTCTGAAACCGTTCCTTTCCGTTAATGGAAAACGTTTTGGAACACCGTCATTCTTCCGTATCCTCATCGCTTTCCAGATCCGAATTTTCATGATGTTCAATGACTGGATAGTAACGTTCAAAATTGAAATTTGGACTATTATCCAGATCGTGACACTGAATGCAGATGGCTTTTGAATCTTCTTTTTTGATTCGAAGAGCCTCACGATATTTCAGCTGAAGTTTTTCATTACTGCCAATTTCAGCCGACATATGAAGTGAAGCGGGACCATGGCAGGATTCGCAGCCGACATGATTCAGATTCGGAGATTCTTCCATGCTCATGAATCCGGAATTGAAGGGCATTTTGACTTCGGCATTCCACCCGACGACGTGGCACGCGATGCATTCCGGGTCAAAGGTTCTCGGCGGATTGGAAGTTTCAAGCGATTTCCAGGCCTTCGCGTGACGTGATTTTTTCCAAATCTTGAAAGATTCCTGGTGACATGACTCGCACCGTTTCGAGCCGACGTAATGTCCATTCGTTTTCAAAAATGGATTGTTGAGCGGGCGGATTCCAAGGCCGTCAAGTCCCTCAAGCCGGAGCTGCTCCTGGTAAAGGCCCATTAAATCAAGAATCTTTTGAGACGATGGAAAACGCGAATCCATCGGTACTCTTTGGTAAAGAAGCGGCTGCTTGTCGTCATCATAGAGGCCGAGGACAATGACATTCATCCCTTTCTCGCCAATCGTAATGAAATATTGACCTGTTTCGGGAATGACTTCGGCCGCCGCGGGAGATACCGGAGGACCGTCGGGCGTAACGATAATGTCCAAATCCGGAAATTCCCTGGCAAATTCTTTGGATTCCTCAATCGTGGCGTGAGAAAGAAGAATCAAAAACTGACACTGTTTTTTCAGTTCAGGAACGAGCTTGGCCAAAACGACCTTTGGGGAGCGGAAAACGACTTCATCATTGCGGACCGACTCGCGTTCCTTGTCGCCCAAAAGTCCAATAACTCCGATTTTTACCCCGTTTCTGCTGAGGATCTTTGCCGGGGGAAGAAGTTTATTGTCGAATTCGAACAGTCCAACGTTGGCACTGGTAAAAAGCTGGCCGGCATGGCCCGGATTGGAAACTTCGGCCAAAATGTCCGCGCATGGAAAAGTTAAATCAATTGTGCCAAGAGTAATCGCGTCGTACTCCATCTCGCGCAGCATATTAACCGTCGCGAGAAATTTAAGCTGCGCCTGCTTCGTGACTCCGGGGCTAATTCCGCCGACATCAAGGATTAACGGATTCCATCCTTTTTCCTTCAGAGACTGGAAGAATGAGGATTGACGCGAAAGACCGCCGGTCATTCGCTCCATTCCGGCACAGCCGCACGGCTCCATGTAGCCGTTCAGCCGCCCGGTCAATACCAAAGTTACCTCCGGCTTTTTCCAGCCGACGAAAATATCGCCATTTTCTTTGACAGGATCAAAAGGTTTGGAGAGATCCATCCCATAGCGGGAAGGACGATTTGCCTCGGAATTCCGGGAATTTTCCTGTTTGGCTTCGGTTGCGGTCCGTTCCGCGCCGGCTTTGAGACCAATTTGTCGGTTCAGTACCTGAGGTTCCGCGGCTGGAATGTCAAACGCTGAAGCAGTGAGCGCGGCAGAATCAGATTTTTCCGATGACGAAACCGCGGACGCTGAACTGGAACCGGGTTTCATCGTGACGTGCTGAATTGGCTCAAGGGACGGCGAGCCAAAGGGACTTCGGGCCGTCTCGATTTGAGGAATATCCGGAGTTTCCGATATTTCACTGAAGTTGTCAGCGGCTAAAATCGTTTTGATTTTCGGGAGAGAAGACTTGCCCGGCGATGAATCATTAAAAGAAAAAAAAGTGACATAAATCCCTCCGGCAATCAAGGTCACTGCCGTGAGAATACTTAAGGAGATTGCTAAAAATTTATGTTTCATGGGAGTTCCTGCTTTCCCGATACGGAGGACTGAATCCTTCAGTCTGATTAGGATCGGATGATCAATTGGAAGACTTAAACACTTCGCGCGAGCATTAATTTCCGCGAAACGCTTAATCTATTTTATGGAAACTGGAAAATCGAAAACACTCGAAACTCTAAGATGAATTTACGGCTGAATTTCCGATTCCAGATTAATATTTTCCGGGATATTTTGGTCTGATTCCGACTCGGCTGGAATGCTTTCCCGCGCGGGGGAATTTTCCTGGGCGGGGGAATTTTCCGGAAGGTAGGGAACAAAATCGGAATTGATTTCACCAAAAACAGGATGCGAACCAGGTGCCTTAAAGTCAATATTGAATTGAACTGTCGGCATTTCCGGCTGATTCGTTTTTCCTTCCACCGTTACGGTGAAAATTTTGTTCGGCAGACCAGGTTTAATTTGAATCGTGACGATTTTACCGGATTCTGGCACGGGGGAAACGTCCGTGAAATCGTACGAGTACATTTCGGAAGTTTCAAACTCGAAAAAATCAGCGTATTGGGGATCCGTAACACGCAGATCCGAAATTTCAAGCGTTGAATCTTTTTTTATGGAGAAAATCCGGTTTGACGTCTTGAAAGTATTTACGGTTGGTACCCCGGCAACCTCAACGCTTTTTTCCTGCGTCCAAACGGCGGGGTAAACGGAACCAACGAGCGTCAGCTCAAGCTCAGGCTCCGTCGGCGCGTTCGTTGGCACGTAAACGGTTTGGATGAAATCGGCTTCTTCAGGATCCGGCAGGCATGAAACCGTAATTTTAATTGTCTCGTCCGGAGCCGCTTCCATTTTTGAAAACGAACATTTAACGGAATCATTTTCGATTTGCGGCGCTTTCAGGAGCAGTGTTCCGCGTCCGGTATTGGTGACGTGAAATTCATGCGCGAGCGTGCCGATGTCGCCGGACAGTATCCCAAAATCAAATTTCTTTTCATATTTGACGAGAGGCACATTCGCTAAAAGATTAAAGTTCTGTGAATCATCCATGACAGCGTACTGCTGAAACCATTTCGCGTATTGGTGATTGCCCATGAACCAGCCCGCGGCGGATCCGGAGAGGACCATAAGTCCCAAAATAGCGGTTTTTTGGATTTTATTCATTCGTTTTCCTCTGTTTTCGCCTGATTGGTTCCCAAAAGTACTTTCAGACGTTTCTCTCTATGAATCCCAGCGATGATTCATGGACTCCATGACTTCATGAAAGACATCAAGAAATTCCTGCCTTGAGGTTTCTTGAAGTTCCTTTCCGCGACGGTTCAGGTTTTCATTCACTTTGCAGACGGTTTCCTTCATCATTTCGTGAGTTTCTTCCTTGCCGCCTACTAAAGCGAAATTTGGTCCCTTCGTCAGTCGAACCTCGTCATCAGGGCTGGCATCCAATCCAACGCCCAAAAGAGAGTGGATTTTGTCGTTTGTTTCATCCGGTTTCATGAACACCTCCTAAAGAGCGAATACGGAAAAAGCGAGGTAAAGTCAAGGATGCCGTTTCGTATTCGATCCACGTATCCCGTTTATCTTCTGGCCTGGTTGAGCATGGCTTTGATGGCATCTCCCGCGGCGTTTCGGGTTGATTCCTGCATTTTCTTTTCCTTGGCCATCGCGTCTTCCTCTTCCTGTGCCTGAGTCGACACGGCATCATTCAGACTGTGCTTTTTAGTGATGAATGATGGAAGATCATCATCCGTAGGAGCTTCTTCTCCAAAAATGGCGAAAAGGTCAAGGTCATCGTCCGCCGATCCGCCTGCCGCGGCTTCTTTTGTTTTTTTAATCTGCTTTTTTTCAGCGGCCCGGGCAGCCGCTTCACTCACCGATTGAACCTTCGAAAGTTTTTGACCGCTTACCCCAACCGTAAGCTGGACCTCAAACTCCATGGCACCGATTTTGAGAATGTCGCCATTACGGAGTTTTTGCGGTTTCTCGACCTTCTTTCCATTAATAGTCGTTACTTCCGCCGGGTCAAGCGGTTTAAGGGCGGCATATCCTTCTTTCCTGAAAATGGCGCAGTGATGCCTTCCCACTCCATCTCCGCCAAGTGTCAAATGGCAGCGCGGTGATTTGCCGATTTCAAAAATTTCTTTTTTAAGGGCTATTTCCTGACCTTTATGCGATCCGGAGTTGACGATTAAAGTGACTTCCATCATGATCAAATCCCCCAAGTGTTTGATTGGGCCATATTTCTCAGTCGATTTTCTCTATCATATCCCAAAACCAGCCGATTGTCAACCCTTTTTCGGAAAATGAGTGAGAATTTTTCGGAAAATGCACCAAATCTTTTCTCCCGTGGCTCATATCGCGCATTCAGAAGAATTTTTGGGAAAGAAAGTTTCAGAATCCGCACGGAAGCCGCGAGTGAGCAGGATTCGAATTACTGCATGGAATAAAGGAGAACGTTGATTCCGATTTTCGCGGCGTCTTCAGGAGAATATCCGACACAGCCGGCGGAAGGATGGCGTTCCAGCGCGCAGCTAAGATCCAGCGGCGAGTAAACGACAGCCCATCGGCCATTCAATCGGATGCCCCAAAGCTCAAGCGGTTGAGACTGAATGGATTGCTTTTTTTCACTGAATTGATTTTGAACCGCCTGACGGGTTTGAATCCGGGATAAATCAAACCCTCCAAGTTCTCCCGTGCAGAGCGGATCGGAAAGGGGGATTTTTTCCAATTCAGCAGCAGGCAGAATCTGCTTAATCTCTTTTTGGAAGGTTTCATCAAAGGCCTTCGCGCCGCAAATGGAATTGGCAAAAAGGATTCCGCCGCGTTCCAGGTACGTTCGGAGGGAGTCCCTTTCCTTTGGAGTAAATCGAAAAGCGTAGCGTCCCTGAAGAAAAAGAACAGGAAACTCAAAAATTCTCTCGGATGAAGCCAAAATCGTTTCTTCCAGGATGCCGGCAGGATTTTTCAGAAAACCGTTGGCCCCAAGAAGAAGATTTCGAAGTGCCTGCGGAGTCGCTTCGCACCCGCCTCCGTGCCGAAGATTGGCTGCCGTGAGACGTCCGCGCCGATAGGGAGCTTCTTCAGGCTGTTTCACGTTCTCTTCCGAAAGCGTATTCGCGAAACTCTCTTCTTTTCCGCGAAGCTCACGATTCGTAACGTATGACAAAATATTCAGGCCAAGATTCATTCCCGCCAGGATCTCTTTTTTGACCGCGGCGGAATGGAGCTTTCCCTGACGCATTTCAGGCGCCAATTCCCAGAGACATGAAAGGGAAGGTCTCGATTCTTTTTCAGATGGAAGGAACAGAAAGCACGTGCGGCAGCCGTAGTCCAGGCAATAGATAGGGCGAACGTATTTGGGCGGAATGGCGGTTTCCGCGCTCCAGATCGGATGCTCCGGCGGCATGAGATAAAGATGCTGCTGGTCTTCCGGGAAAATCTCCTTCAAAAGTTCACGCATTCCCTGGTCGAACGTTCCGCCCGAACAGACGCTTTCTGCTACGATAAATCCCCCGCGTTCCACGTAATCACGAAGTTTTTCGCCAAACTGCTGACGAAGAATGGGATCTTTGGGACAGGGAGAATCCTTTCCTGAAATAAAAAGAACCGGGGAAAGCAAAAGATCCTCAACGGAAGCGTCCTCAAGATCAACGGTTTGAGTCGTGACGTGCTTTTCCCATTTGCGTTCGACAAATCGGGCAAGGTGACTGATGTCGTGCCGGTGCCAATTCCAATCCTCTGAATCTTTCGTGAAACGAACTTTCGTCATCAAAACAGGATACCGTCCCTTTGAGAGAAAAAGAAGCGCAAGCGACGTGCCGATTGGCTTGAGCTTTTCGCTGGCTGTCGTTCCTTCCCAATAGACGAACATTTTGTCTTCATGAGCGACCGTTTGAGCGAGACGGAGCAGATGCGCGGTTCCCTCCCGGTACCAGTCGTGACCGCCGATGAATCTTTGCTCTGTCATGCGTCCCATGCGTTCCAGACCGTAAAGATAGTAGAGAAGCCAATCTTTATTGCCGGGATTTCGCGTTACGCTGAAATGGTCCGCCATCCATTTTTGAGCATGGCTCATCCGTTTCGTCAAGTCATTCGTTTGCCGCTGACACGGAAGGAATTGGTCCCCTTCAATCCTCGCGTCGGCCAATTCTGATTTTTCCGCGGCAATGAGCAGCGACACGATCCCGGCACAGGTCATTGAGCCGGACCCAACGCTTTGCCTTCCCATTTCCGGAGGAAAGAAATAGTAGGACCAGGAGCCGTCCATATTCTGAATCCGTTCCCAGTATCTGCTTGCTTTGCGCCAAACGTCCTCAGGTATCGTCAACCCCAGCTGGTCCGCCTCATAGAGCGCGAGAAGGGTAAATTGGGAGTTTGAGGGGTCGCCGTCTCCGTAGGGGTATCCCCAGGAGCCAATGCGCGTCCCTTTTTCTTTTTGCTCCTTAATGAACCACATGACATTTCTGCGAATCAAACCCGCGTCCTTTTCAGGTTCCGCCATGCAGAAAACCATCGTCTGGAGAGCCGCGACGTAGTTACTTTCAACCGGGCCTGACGTTGGGTCAATCTTTCTGAGAAAATTCAACGCGCGAACCATGTGAGGGTCATCCGCCGGTACGCCCGCGTTCAGGAGCGCCAACGCGCAGAGAGCCGAAACGCCGCCAACGTGAATCTCTTCTTCTTTCCAGCCGCCGGTCGAATGTTGAGCTGATTTGAGAAACTCAACTCCTCCTTCGATCGCGTTTTGAACCATGGCGGGAGTGATGCTCATCTGAAGTTCCCGCGCCTTTTTCAGTTCCTGTTCGCGAGCTTCTTTTCGTTTCTGCGCGCGTTCCTTCGCCGCCTCGGATTTTGCCTTTGATTGAGGGCGAGAGTAAACATTTCCCTGCGCCATGAGTGAAGACGGCGGAAAAACTGCGGAGGAAACGGAAGAAGAGGGAGAAGGAGAAGAATAAGAAGAAACGGAAGAGAGCAGGCTATCCGCCTGAGAAATCGTCATTTGGAGAATATTCCCTGAAATGAGCAGGCAAAAAAGGCTCATTAAGCCGCGAAGCACGGATTTCCGATTTGAAAATGACGAAGAAAGCATGATTTCATTCACAAAGGCATAAAACGGCAAAATATTTTGCCGCGGCATCGACCATAAATCTGTTTGTTTTAATCAACTGAAAATGTTTTCGCGGTTTTCAAAGTTTCAAACTCGCGGGAAAAAGCTGGAAAAGATTAAAAAGCCTTCCCCAAACCCGTTTCTCTCCCGGAAAGCGGTTTTCAGAAAGTCCTCCAACGCGTAAGGGAATTCTTCCTGAATTGCTCTTAAGTCTCTCTCCATCTCTGGGGACAGGCTCATTCAAACGAAGAACGTGCCCTGGCGAATCATCCCGATTTCAGTCAAAAGCGTGAAACCCCAGGCCGGATTCGCTCAAACGTCCGGTATGAATGAGGCCGTTCTGGACCTTGAACAGATCGGGATAACGTTTTTCAAGAGACGCGTTCGCGGAAGGGCAGTACTGCCGCCCATTTCCCTCAATAGCCTGAACCGCGGGAATGTGCGCGGCTAAAGATGCGCTGTGGAGGAAAGAGGCACCAGGACAAGTCAGATCCTGAACGCAAAGAAACATTCCGTATTTTTGAGCGGCGGCCCCCATCAGGAGTGCTTCATGGTGCCCTTTGCACGCTTTAAGCGCGACACCGGAATATCCGCGCCGCCGACTCAAAAGGAGTGCCTCAAAATCCGTTAAGGACTCATCAATCACGATCGGGCGAATTTTCGCGGCGGAAAACATTTCGACAATAGGTTCCCGATTCAAATCACGGTGTGTCGGCTGCTCAATGTAGTGAAGACGCCGAATCGCCTCCGGAGAACGTTCCTGAACGAGGCGGAGCCAGTCAATGACGTATTGCTCATTTTGGCATTTTTCATTAAAATCCGCCGAGTAAACCCAATCGGCGCAGCCGCGTTTTGCCTGTGTCTCCGCGGCGACGGATTCGATCGCTGCCGTCCGCTCAACGTCATGCTCAAGATTTTCACCATCCAGTTTGATTTTCAAATGAGTCAAACCATCCGCGAGAATCCACTCTGAGAGTGTTTCCGGCAGTCCATCGTTCAGACGCTGGGGAATATCCGCTTCCGTCAGAGGATCCAGGCCGCCGACCGAATGATAAAGAGGGAGCCATTCCTTCGGTTTCCGCGAAGTGTATCGGTCGAGATATTCTCCGCGAAAATCATCGTTCAGGTAATGGGAAAGGTCAAAATTCATGAAATCCGCCGAAAGAAGATTTGAACAGTTTTGACCATGCGTTTTTCCGAACGCGTCGAAAACCGCGGCTTCAAGGGGGCTGGCCGCGACAAGCCGGGCGAGTTTCGGAAAAGATTCCGCGTGCGCGAATCCTTTTACTTCCATGATTCGCGCGGCAGTTTTTTCATAAGAATCTGAGATTGCCCGGCAGATTTCCATTGGATGCCCAAATTCTGGATATTGAGCGGCAAGTGAACAGATTTGATGCCCGAAAGAGACCATGCAGTCGAGAGTCTGCTCATTCGTCAATGTGGGCGAAATCCAGGCCCAGGCATTTCCCATGGTCATGGAGCCAAATCCGACTCCCCGTAAACCGGAACGAGATTCCGTCTCAACTTTGACATTAAGCAACGTCACGTCACTGACGACGCGCCCGCCAAATTTCATTGGAGTCCGGTACGCGTAATGTTCAGTCCATGAAGTAACATTTTTAAGAAGAATATCAGTTTGCATCGCACTTCCTTTCGCGATCCAATCTCGACGGGGTTAAATCAATAAAAAACGCGCGAAAAACAAACTTGGCAATATGGTGAAAGTGCCAAGTTTGGCGCGTATCTCGAAAATTTCAGGCGGGTCGAAATTTATTTACTGAAATCGCCGTATTTGGGGTAAACGATCATGTCGTACCCCATCCACTCAAAGAGCATGAGGAGAATTCCAGCCATAAGGAAAAGGAACGAGAGCCAAATCATGACTTCGTAAGGGGTAGATTCTCCGAGTTTTCCAAAAAAGGATTTTGGTTTCTCCTCTCCCTCATCCTCATCTTCAGTTTCATCATCCAGAACTTCGTCCTCGGAGACCGCGGAATCGTCAATCAGTGTCTCTGAATAATCGTCGGAAGCAAAACCTTCGTTTTCGGCAGTTTCGTATTCCGCGCTCATTCCATCAGGCAAATCGTCCAAATTATCGGCGGAACCGACCTCTTCGCCATATTCAGCCAGGTCGGCGGAGCCATCCGTAATGGGATTTCCATCTTCATCAACGTATTCGTAGCCAAGAGCGCTTTCAGAAGCCGGATCGCCATTTTCATCGACGTACTCGTATTCGACGCCGTCTTCAATTCCATCGCCGGTTTCATCCATCTCTTCAACGTACTCGTACTCGACGCCGCTTTCCTCAGGAGCGTTTTCCTCTTCTACGTATTCGTACTCAACGTTTCCGTCAACGGGATTTCCGTTTTCATCTACGTATTCGTATTCAAAATTTTCGTCTTCAATCTGATATTCGTCGTCCTGGGGTTTGTTCTCAAAATCAGCCATGGCAATCTCCGTACGGATGGAATTTTTACTTCCGGGAATAAGTTTCCAATCATCAGTTCTCACTATTTTACCAGAAAAACTCTGAAAGCCATAGTCGAGATTAAGATACTGACAAAATATCCCAAAAAAATTTAAAATAATTTAATGGATTCCCGGATTTTAATCGAAATATCGTCATTTGACAAGTGCTTTCTTCAGGTTTTTTTGGTTTTCTGACTAAATTTCCTCGCAAAACTTTTGAAAGATTCCTAAATTTTAAGATTTTGAAAAAGGAAAATATTTTCATTTGAGAGGAGCGGGGGCTTGCCTAAAGAAAAATTTCGGTTAAAATATGATGAGATTTTTTGACGCTCATTTGAATTAAAGGAAACAGGGTAAAATTTGGAGCCAGGCCTGAGGCGTGCGGCCAGCCTGTTTTCTTTTTGTTTTTTTGCTTTTACCATGAAAAAACGATCCGGAATTTTATTTTCGATTTTTTGGAATCAGATTTTGTGGCTGATTCCGCTTACGGCAGCTTTGATGTCGCCCGTTCTTCTTTTGGCTTTTTTGGGATTTTACTGGTTTCTCATCGGCGGACACGTCTTTTGGCTTTTTAATTTGTCGGTGATTCTTTTTTTTCTTCTTCTGTTTTTGGTTTTACTGATTCGTTATTTTCGACTTCCGAGGCATTTTGGCGGTAAAGAAAATCTTCAGGCCAAGGAAATCGTGAGGCAGTTTTCGGAGGAAATGCGCCAGACGAATCTGACTTTCACGGATTGGCGGAAGATTCTTCAAAAAGTTCTTGAACTGAACGCGAAAGTTGCCCGCGCGTACGGTATTCGAGGGAAACATCCGGAAAAGAATATTCGAATTCATGACATCCTGCTTGCTGTTGAAAGTATTTCTACCGAGATGGAGCGGTTTTTGCTGAATTCCTCTTTCTCGTGGCTTCTTGATTGGGGCAAGCTGCGGCAAGTTTTTTATTTTATTCCCGCGGAAAAAAAAGCCGGGCAGGGGGCAAAGGCAAAAAAAGAGAAAAAATCGGCCATGAATCTCTCATTGACTTTCCAGAATGAGGAAAATGAGGAGGCAGGGAAGCCGCGTCAGCCGGGGATGCTTGGAAAGTGGGTCTACCAGCCGGTTTTGGCCTATTTTTTCAAGTGTGTCGGCGAGTATTCAATTCGGATTAATAGCGGAAATCTCTGTTACCAGGCGGAGGCGGGGGATTCGTGGAAATACCCGTTGAAAATATCGATTACGGACTGGTTTGTCCGACAGGAAAAAGAGGTTGGCGAAAAGTGGCTGGAAAGACTTCGCGAAAACAGTCGTGAATATGATTTCATTCAGGAACAGAGCAAAAATACTCAAAAAGACCGAGTGACTGTTTCAGGCTGGGGAGAAATTTTCCTGACTCGTGAACTTCCTTCGAAATCCATGGGAATGGCGGGGGTTTGGAGGAAGGCCAGGAACGTTTTCTCACCGGTTCCGATTCCCAATGAACTTTTGCGTGAGGATCTTCTTTTGCTTTTTTTCAGGGAGGAGGAAGCAAAAGAAATTCTCGCGGAATCATTTGAGTTTCAATCCTGGAGCGGGTTCTTTTCAAAGCGTTTCGTTCACTGGCTGGAAAAATCGCCGGGAGAACGGCCTTCGCTGGTTTGGGTTTTTCCTTTCGAAGAGCCTGAAAAAATCGATGGAGAATCTTTGAAAGCGTCAGAGAAGATACGTCGAAAAATCGCCCGCGTTTTGAATCTGGATGAAGATGAGATTTTTGTCTGGTTTGCCTCCGGTAAAATTCAGAAATCGATGGACGCGGAGAGTTTCGCGACTGAAAAGAAAAGGGAAAAACTTTTATCCGTGTCTTTGGGTCAGGCCGCGCTCTGCTTGCCGAACTCGGAAAACGGCGTGATTGAGGAAACCCGCGCGGCGGCGTTAAGGGAGGCTGGGCGTCAAGATGAAACCGATTTAACGGAAAATGAAGCCGGGAATCATGGTTTTGATTTAGGATCAACGCTTTCGGATTTGATTAAATTCGCGGAATCAGTTGGTGAGAAAATTCAGTTAAAGAAAGATGTTTCCGTTTCCGCGGAAATGAAAGCCGGCGCGCGTTCAGTCCAGAGGAATCGTTTTTTTGCCTCGCGATTTGTTACGCCGCGATGGCTGCTTGGATTTTACGGCATCGTCTTTTTTGGGTGTCTTGTCCTGGGAGGCGTGCTTTTTACGCAGGAAAAAATCGCGAATTGGATTTTTCCAGAGGAAGCGGTTTCTTTAGCCGAGACGGACATTCCCGTGGGAGAATTCTTAAAATCCGGTGAAAATGGATCGGTGAATCGTACTTTTGGCCAAAAGTACGGATTAAGCATTCTTGCGTGCGGAATGGGCGGAATTTGCCTCCTTGTCCTTTTTCTGTTCGTGAAATTGTGTGTTCGCGGTCAGGTACTTGAGGTTGAACCTGATGAATATTGGCCGTTAAAGGAGAGAAAAGCGTTTGAAAAGGTTCAAATGCTGACTGATGGGCTGAAATTAAGTGAGATCTCAGGAATGGGGCCAATCTGGCAAACGTTCCGCGGAATCGTTGAGCTGGTTGACCAGGAATACTCCGGCCGCGATAAGGCACAGTACTCGATTTCGCTGTCAGAAATTCTCAAGGCCCAAAGAATCCTCGTCAGCCGCCTTCGCCAGACACTTGACCGGGAACTCCCCTCAACGGATTATCTTTTGCTTCGGGATATTCAGTTCGGAGTCTTTTTCTATCGATATTATCTTTGGGCATTCAATATTTACCGAAAGATACTTTGGATTGATCCGGTTTCGGCCACCGTGCTTGAACTTCGCCGTACCGTGAATCAGGGTGTGATGAAGTTTTTCGGAAAACAGATTGCCGCCAGTTCCATTCTTTACGCCATGCGGCTGGCTGGTTTTTACGCGGTGGAAATTTACTCGGGGAATCTTTTTTTTCAAAATGACCGGGAACCCGCGCGTCTGTTCGTGACGGGCGGAAAGGAAGTGGAGATTTCATCTTTCGCTGATATGCTGAAAGAAAAAATCAATGAATTTCCTCAAATTCATTTAACGATTTCAGAAAATCGAATCAATGAAGAGCAGGCGTGGTGGAAGCCCTGGCAATCGTCCTCACTGCGAAAATGCGAACAGGAAGCGGAATACGCGGATGTCGTTTTGGGGATTTTTCAGAATTCGGAAGAGAAAAAACTCCTAGAGCAGTTAAAAATGAATTTTCAGAAACGCGAACATTCTCCACTGTTTCTGTTCGCGGAGGAAAATGAATGCCGAAAGAGCGATTTTCAGAGTGAACTTCAAACGTTTTTTGCCCAAAACGAACGGATGATTCGTTTGCGGAAAAACGAACGTTTCCTCGCGGAATACCGATCCAGAAAGCGTCGCGGCTGATCCGCGGCGGAGTTTCGGATTTCTCGCGTTTTCAGAAAATGGAAAATTGGGATGAGAGTCTTTCGCGGTTCATTCCCAATCTTCCGGCAAATTTCGCGAATCCCGAATTTGAAGCATCATTTCAAATCGGCGGCGATCAATCATGCCGTCATCGACCGCTTCACGCACGGCACATGAACTTTCGTGCGTGTGCGAGCAGTTCTGGAAACGGCACAGTGAGGTGAACGGCGCGATATCGCGATAGAAACCGCAGACTTCGTCAGGAATGACGTCCCAGAGATCGAACGAGCGGATGCCCGGCGTGTCCACGACGTATCCGCCGGAAGAAAGGCGAATCAGTTCCGCGGCCGTCGTCGTATGCCGGCCTTTCTGGTTCATTTCGCTCACGTGGGAGGTTTTCAGCGCTAAGCCTTCCTCAATCGCGTTCAGGAGCGATGATTTCCCAACTCCGCTTTGACCGGCAACGACACTGCGCAAACCTTTCTGCTGAACTCGCGCGCGTAGGCGTTCAATTCCCCGCCCGGTTTTGGCACTGACCAGAATCGTTTCGTACCCCATTCGTCCGTAAACGCCAAGATCGGGAACGAGCCGCGCCGGGTCGCCAAGATCAATTTTATTGACGCAGATGATTGGGCGGATATTCGCTTTTTCCGCCATGATGATCATTCGGTCGATCAGATTCCACTTAATCGTCGGTTCCGCGAGACTGGTGACAATGAGAAGCTGATCCACATTCGCGACGATAACGTGCTGCCGCCTCCAGCTGGTTCTGCTTAAGCACCCGCGGCGCGGTTCAATGCGTTCGATAATTCCTTCGGGAAGCGCATCCTGAGAATTGCTTTCCGGAGCGTTTTCTTCAGTCACAAAAGCCCCTTTTTCCGGTTTTCCTTCCAGACTGTTTCCAGACGCGATTCGGAAAAGGACGCGATCCCCCGCGACGACGACATGACGCTGATCGGTCGCGAGCGTTTTGAGAAGCCGGCGTACGGCGCAGACGTGAATTTTCCCGGTTTCCTCATCCTCCACGAAAGTATTTAATCCATGAACGCGAATGACCAGTCCCGGTCTGGCGTCCGCCGTGACTGCCAGAAGAAGTTCTCCGTCAGAATCTTCGGATGAATCCTCGCGGTTCCCGGTTTCCACCAGAATCGTTCGCTGGCGAGTCATTGAGCCTTTTCCGCTGATGCGTTCTTCGCGCAATGTTTCATCTTCGTTAAGGATTTCCTGGTTAAACTCGCGCGTAACGTCTGTTTTTCGGGTTTTGGCAAGGCGATTTTTGCGAAAATCAACACGAATTTTACCGCTGGACTTTTTTTTCATGAAAACTTGACTTGGAAAAAGGAAAATTCAGGGGAATAAAGTGAAAAAACGAATCCGAAACATTCCACTCTTGATTTCTTTATCTTACCAGATATTTCAAAAATTTCAACAGCTTGAAATCAAATTTCTTCAGACTTTTCTCAAACTTTTCTCAAAATTACCCGTTTTTAAGGAAATTAAGTTTGGAAAGTTCTCAGAGGTTTGAAATTTTACGGAATTTCATCGGGAATACTTGACACTGGAAAAGAATTTTGCTAAAATAAAATCAGAAAGAAAAGATGTTCCCGCCGTTTGAAGCATCTGCCCGTTATCTCCCCTTAATTTTACGGTGTTTTTATGAAATTTTCCCAAATAAAATTCTTTTTGCTTCTGCTTGCCGCCATTTCATTGGGAGGGCATTCCGCCGAAGTTTTCGCGCAGAATCAGATTTTCTGGCTGGATGAAATGGATCTCATGCTGACAGAATGCGGCTGGGGGACGACTCAGGCCCGAAAGTCGGTCGGCAAGGAACCGCTGACGATTGCTGGGAAAAAGTATGAACGCGGAATTGGGACTCACGCTCCTGCTGAAATCCTGATTCTGAATCCCGCAAAAACCGGTTTTTTTCTGGGGGAGGTTGGGGTTAGTGACGAAACCGGCTCTTCCGGACCGCTGGAATTTAAATTTTTCGCCGATGGCAAACTCCTTTGGGAAAGCGGCGAAATGACGAAAGGAATGCTGCCGAAGCCCGTTCGAATTGACCTTGCGGAAAAGAAAATGCTCCAGATTCTCATCGACAAAGGGGACGTTTACTATGGAGACCACGCGAATTTGGCAAACGCGAGAATTGAATGGCCAAAAGAAGCGGAAGCCAAAAATGGAGACTCTGAAACTCCGCGAATTATCCACGCTGGAACCCGCCGTTTTGACGAAGATGGGAATGAAATCTCACGCATGGATGAAAATGCCTGCGAGTGGTACGCGGTACGTGAATTGCTTAGGGGCGGAATGTCGGAGGAGGTCAGATCGCAGGCCCTTCACCCCGCCGCGGCGCTTTATGAAACGGACCGTGACCCGCTTGATGTGGCCGTGCGGCGCGTTTATCCTCTGATTGAAGCACTGCGCGCGATGCCCGATGGTCCGAAACTCGCGGAAGAGGGAAAGGCTCTTGACCGTCTTAACGAGAAGGCCAAAACGATTCCCGTTGACGATTTGAAAGTGCGAAAAGCAGTTTTTGCCGAAGTGACCGCTCTTCGCCGGAAAATCATGTTTCAAAATCCGCTTTTGAATTTTTCCGATCTGATTTTTTTGAAACGGCACTACCTAAACGGCACGCGGCCTGAGATTTTCGGCTGCCATATGTGCGATCAGTATTTTGGGTTTCATCAATTGCCGGGCGGGGGACTTTATGTTCTGAAAAACGCGTTCTCGGATTCTCCGCGAGTTGTTTCTGTTCTGACAGAACCCGTGGCAAAAGGCAGACTCGCCGGCAGAATGCTCGATTCTTCCTGGGGGTTCATTTCCCCCGAGCTTTCGCATGACGGGAAGCAAATCCTTTTCGCCGCGGCGGACACGACCGCATCGGAACGCTGGAAATATGAATGGACGAAAGAAAACTGTTTCCATATCTTTAAAGCGGATTTCGATATGGCGACCGGGAAAGCGTCAAACATTACCCAGCTTACCGACGGCGCGTTTAATGAGTTTGATCCATGTTTCCTGCCGAATGGCCGAATCGCCTTCATTTCCGAACGCCGTCTCGGTTACGGGCGGTGCCATGGGCGTCCCGTTCCGACGTATACGCTGCACACGATGAATTCAGACGGCAGCGACATCACGACCATCTCTTTTCATGAGACCAATGAATGGGCACCGGTCGTTGACCATAACGGGATGATCGTCTATACGCGGTGGGACTACGTTGACCGGGGCGCGAATAACGCGCATCACCCATGGATCACGACTCCCGACGGGCGTGACCCGCGCGCTCTGCACGGAAATAATCACGTGATGAAAGCCCGCGTGCCGCTTTTCGAGGGGGATATTCGCCCCGTTCCCAATTCCCCAAAATTCACCGCGACTGCCTGTGCCCATCATGGTCAGACTTACGGTTCGCTGGTTCTGATTGACCCGCAGGTAAAGGACGATGATTTGATGAGCTGCGTTCGGCGAATTACTCCTGATCAGCTTTTCCCTGAATCCGAAATGGGTTATGGAGGAACCCAGCCGAACTGTTACGCCACGGCGCATCCGCTTTCGGAGCACTTTTATCTTTGCGTTTACGATCCCTTCGCGGTTTGGAATGCTTTCCTGGACAATAATTTTGGAATCTATCTTCTGGACGCTTTTGGTAACCGGACACTCCTTTACCGTGACCCTCAAATCGCGTGCCGGGACGCGTTTCCGCTGCGAACCCGAACGCTGGAGCCGATTGTTCCGCATCGTACGCTTCGCGGGAGACCTCTCGCTCCTGGTGAAACGTACCAGCCGCTTGACGAAACCGCGCTTCCGAAATCGGCGAACATTGGTTTAGTTAATGTTTATGACACGAAAATCCCATTTCCGGAAGGAACGAAGATCAAACGTCTGCGCGTTGTTCAGGTTCTTCCGAAACCGAATCCGTACGGCGACAATCCTCGAATCGGATATGGCGATCAGAAAAACGCGCGCCGAATTCTTGGCACGGTTCCCGTTGAGGAGGACGGCAGCGCGTATTTCACGGTTCCGGTCAACATTCCGCTTTACTTTCAGGCCTTGGATGAAAAAGGTGTCGCGGTTCAGACCATGCGTTCGGATACTTACGTTCACGAAGGAGAAGAGCTGATTTGCCAGGGATGCCATGAGGACAGGCACAGCGCGATCACCGCCCGGCCGCGGGTCCCCAGTGCCATGAGGCGCGCGCCGAGTCAAATTAAACCTGACCCGGAAGGAACGAATCCATTCAATTACGTGAAACTTCTTCAGCCTGTCATTGACGCGAAATGTGTGAAATGCCATGAGGAATCCAATGATCCGAGAGCGGTTGACCTCTCCCGTGGACCTGAAAATGAGCACTTTTTCACTTCCTATCGAAACCTGAAACCGTTCTGTTTTTTCTTTAATCACTATTTGTGGACGGAAGCGCGAACGACTCCGGGAAAATTCGGCGCGAACGCGAGTAAACTTTACCAGATATTAAATTCAGAGCATCACGGATTAAAATTGACGGATGAGGAGCTTTACCGTTTCGCTCTCTGGATGGATAATAATTGCGATTTTTACGGCGCGTATGAGCAGTGCGAACTCCAACGAAAAGGAGAGCCCGTCCAACCGTCCCTTGAGTAGCGCGCGGGAAGAATTTGGTGTTGGGAGGAGTAAATTCTCTATCTTTTGACAAAAATTTTCATAATTCGTGTCAAATATTGAAAAAAAACGCCTCCCCCCCCTTTTCAAAATCGCAGAATCTGTTAATCTTATGCTTAATGAAAGTTGGAGAGGTGGCTGAGTGGCCGAAAGCGACGGTTTGCTAAACCGTTGAGGGAATTACTCCCTCCGCAGGTTCGAATCCTGTCTTCTCCGCTTTGCGAAGCTCTGGGGTAACTCAGAGCTTTTTTTGTTTTCATGAGATTCGTTTTCAGAAACTCCTGTTTCAGGCAGTATGCCGTTTGCTTTAACTCAGGGTTTGCCCGATGCTTTATTTCATTCCGCCTGTTTTAGGGATTTTAGTTTTCTTTGGCACCGCTTTTCTTCTGTCTGAAAAACGCGGCGCTATTCGCTGGCGTCCAGTGATTTTCGGATTGGTTATTCTCGTTTTACTCGCGTTTTTCTTTCACCGAACGAAACCAGGAATGAGTGTTCATGAGGCGGGGAACGTGAGTATTTCAGTGCTTTTGCGCAGTTCCGAAGCCGGTATTCAGAGTCTTTTCAGCCCTAAATTGATGGAAAATGAACTGTATTGCGCGGCTTTCTCGGTGGTTCCGCCAATCATTTTCATTGGAGCCTTAACCGCGATTCTTTTTCATTTGGGCATCATGCAGGCGGTCATTCGCTGTTTCGCGAAAATAGTCTCAAAAACCATGGGAATCAGCGGCTCGGAGGCCGTTATTGCCGTGGCGAACATTTTTTTGGGAATGTGCGAGGCGCCTTTTGCCGTTCGTCCGTACCTTGCGAAATTTACGCGCTCGGAGATTTTCTGCATGATGACGTGCGGCATGTCAACGATTGCCGGCGGGGTCATGGTCGCCTATGCCGGGATGCTCCAAAAGGCAGGCATGGCTCCCGGTCACCTTTTCATTGCCTCGATTCTCGCGGTCTTTTCCTCTGTTCTTTACGCGAAGATTATGCTTCCTGAAACGGAAACGCCGCTTGGTCTTGATAAAAACGTTAAAGATGAAAAACAGGATGTCAATCTCATTGACGCCGCCTGCCGGGGGGCGTCCGAGGCGACTCATCTCGCGGTTAATGTCATCGGTATTCTCATTGCCTTCACCGCGCTGATTACGTTCGCGAATCTTTGCCTTGGCGTTTTGGGAGAATGGGGAGACGCTCCCGTGACTCTTCAGCGGATTTTTGCCTGGTTTTTTGCTCCTGTCGCGTGGCTTTTGGGGATTCCATGGTCTGAATGCTCTTTTGCCGGCCAGCTTTTAGGTGAGAAAACGGTTCTGAATGAGTTTGTCGCGTATCTGGACATGACGAATCCCCAAAATTTATCCTGCTTGAGTGACCGTTCCAGAATCATCATGACTTACGCTCTGTGCGGTTTCGCGAATTTTGGTTCTTTGGCGATTATGCTCGGAGGAATCGGAACGCTTATTCCTGAAAGGAGAAAAGAGGTCGCGGAGCTGGCCTGGCGGTCACTGGTGAGCGGAACTCTTTCCGCGTTCACGACAGCGTGCTTTACCGCTCTGTTTGTCTGAGATTTCCGCGGCACGCCCAAACTCCATCCGCGGAAAGGAGATCTCCGGCGGCGGCTTTCATTTTTTCTGAAACAGTCTGGATGAAATTGAAAATCATTACGGACTGTTTCAGGAATAAGAATATTCTGATTTGATATTTCTCTGAATCGTCTCTTGAAAATAATAACAAAAATCTTTTTGGGTTAAACCATGCGGAATTCCGCCAGAGATTGCGATGAAAGTTTCGTTAAAAATATTCGAAAAAAGGCAGAAATTTTGGAGATTAAAAGATATTTCCAGTTTTTTTAAAGATTTTTGGTAAAATTCAGAGAATTTTCCGTACCCGGTCCTTGACAGAAACTCAAATTTCCGCAAAATAATTTTTATTGGACTATTAGTGTCCTTTTCACCACTGCCCGCTGGTCTCAGAAAAGATGGTTAGTCATGAATCCGGAAAATTCCCAAAATCGCAAAGAACATTCCGCGAATGAAGGTTCTGCCGTTTCAGCGGCTTGCTTCATGACAGACGAGGGAACTTCAGATCATGCCTTTAAAGCGGAAGGATTCACGAGCTGTTCGGAATTTCTGCCTGTTTTGGATAATCATCAGACTTTTTCAGATTCTGAAGGGAACATTCAAACTGAGTCTCCCTCCTGCTCCGCCTGCCCGCTGAAGGACTGCCCGACTCGCGGGATGATTGAGGAAAAGATGGCGGAGATACTTGCCGCGGAGGAATCAAATCCTTTGAGTCCGGCACAGATGATCGCGGCCTCCGGCCTGGTTTTTGTTTTTCCGCTAATTTGCGCTGTCCTTGGCATTTACGGAATGAACGCCCTTCAGATTGAAAAACTTTCCGAAGAGGTATCTTCCGTACTGGGCGCGGCAGCCGGATTTTTTGCTGGATTAGTCCTTGTTCAATTCGTTTTGATATTTAAGAGGTTTTCGAATGGCCAATGAGAATGCCGTTTCTTTTCCGCGCGGGATTCATCCCCGGGAGGGGAAAGAGTTTTCTGAAAAATGCGCGATAGAAATGCTTCCTGTTCCGAAAGAGCTGCGCATTTCCCTTTCCCAGCATATCGGCACTCCGGCTGAACTTTGCGTTCAACCCCGTGACGTTTTGAAGTATGGACAGAAAATCGGCGAAGCGAAAGGTTTCGTTTCCGCGGCGGTTTTCGCTCCTCTTCCCGGAAGCATGAAGCGAATGGGGTCGGTGACTCTTCCGAACGGCCGCCGCGTTCCCGCGATTATCGAGACCGTTGACGCAGAGAATTTTGACACGCGGGCACTTTTCGACCAAATGAAAAATCTTCGTGAATTTTCTCTTTCAGAGTTTACTCCGGAAGAAATCACTCTTAAGATCACGAACGCGGGGCTGGTTGGGCAGGGCGGAGCCGCGTTTCCGACTCACGTGAAACTGGCGCGGAATCCCTCAAAACCGGTTGATTCGCTTTTGATTAACGGATGCGAATGCGAACCCTATCTCACGGCGGACCACCGATTGATGCTGGAAATGCCGGACACCGTAATCACGGGAGCGCGGTTCGCGGCGAAAGCGTTAGGGGCAAAGCAGATCAAACTCTGCGTAGAGACGAATAAACCGGACGCGATTCGGAAACTTTCAGAGTCTGTCGAGCGGTGGAATCAGAAAAAAGAGAGCAGCGAGGCGGATATTCAGCTCCAGCCGATGAAAACAAAGTATCCGCAAGGTGGAGAGAAACAGTTAATTTACGCCGCGCTGCGCAGAAAGGTTCCGCTTGGTAAACTCCCGATGGACATTGGAGCGGCAGTAGTGAATGTCGGTTCTGCCGTTTCGATCGCGATGGCGGTTCTTTTTGACGCGCCCTTGACGCATCGTGTCGTGACCGTGACCGGCGGTGGGATCAATCGTCCGGCCAATCTTTTTGTCCCGATCGGAACGCCGATCAGTTTGCTGATTGAGCATTGCGGCGGTCTTAAGGAAAACGCCAAACGTGTCCTGGTCGGTGGACCCATGATGGGGTTTGCCGTTGGGTCGCTTGAAATTCCCGTTACGAAAGGAACGAGCGGAATCACGGTCTTTTCGTCTGATGAGGTGGACCGCGCGAAAGAAACGAACTGCATTCGCTGCGGACGCTGCGTCAGTGCCTGTCCAATGCGATTGATTCCATCGCGGCTGATGCTTGCCGCCCGTTCGAAGAATTGGGACGCTTTTCGCGAGTATCATCCAACCGCGTGCATTGAATGCGGCTGCTGTTCCTTTTCGTGTCCGGCCAAAATTCCGATCATTCAATTAATTCGTGTTGGAAAAATGGAATTGGCGCACCAGAAAGCGGAAGAAGCGGCCAAAGCCAAAGCGGAAGAAGAGAAAAAGAAAAAATCGTAAACGGAAGTGGATCGAAAGTTTGGGGCAAGTCCGCAGCCGATTTTGAGATGGGTTTACCGTGTGCCATTCACCGTGCTGGGATTGGGGGCATGGGATTTTGACGTTTCGTTCGTCGAAACCTGTTCGCGCCTCCGGATTCATGATTTATCCTTTTCAGAGCGTGACGTATCCGGAAAGTACCGGTTTTGGGCTGATGATTCGAGTTCCAGGGCTGCCGCTTCATTGAATCCGCCGGATACCTGCCGTCAAAAGTCATTTTATTTAAATTCCTTTATTCAGGGATTGAATTGAGTTTAAGTTTCAAAACATTTAACGAATTCCAAAACCATGGAAAAACTTGAAGTCGCCAGTTCACCGCATCTTTACCGTGTTCACCGTTCAACCCGGAGAATGATGTTTCAGGTCATCATCGCACTGCTTCCGGCGGTCGCGGTTTCTCTTTTCGTCTTCAAAGTCCACGCGCTTTTCCAGCTCGCGGTCTGTGTTTTGTCCTGCATGGCGTTTGAGTGGCTGTTCGCGTTAATTCGGGGCCGCCGTTCAACTCTTGAAGACAATTCGGCAATTGTGACCGGTCTGATTCTGGCACTTTCGCTGCCGTGGAACGCGCCTTGGTACGTGCCATTTTTTGGTTCACTCATTGCCATTGGAGTGGGGAAAGCGGTTTATGGCGGATTAGGCCAAAATATTTTCAATCCGGCTATGGTTGGGCGCGCGTTTGTGATGCTTAGTTTCGCGACTGTCATGGGCGGAAACGCGTACCAGTTTCAGGGCGAGGCGGGCGAAGCGTTTTCCGGGATCGTTACGCAGGCGACTCCGATGGTTCAGCTTAAGACTCTTGGCGCGTCTTCCGCGGAACAGATTTCCGCGTCGATTCCGCAGGATACTGTCTCTGTCCTGAAAATGTGTTTTGCCGGTGTCCATAATGGGTCACTCGGCGAAGCAAGCGGTTTGGCTATCCTCATCGGCGGTCTTTACCTCATCATTCGCAGAAACGGCGGCTGGCGAGTGACCGTGGGAATGCTCGCGGCGGTTTTTATTATCGGCTGCCTGACTTCTGTCTCGAACGCTCCCATTTATCATGGTTTGCTTTACCTCACGAACGGAGCGGTCCTTTTTGGCGCGTTTTTCATCGCGACAGATCCTGTCACCAACCCGATCACTCCTGCCGGACGCTGGTACTTTGGAATTGGTGTTGGAATTCTCACGATGGTTTTCCGTCTGTTCAGCGGCTATCCTGAAGGAGTCATGTTCGCGGTACTCATCATGAATTCACTGTCGCCGCTTTTGAACCACATTACCATTCCCAAACCTTTCGGTCAGGAATGATTTTGGGGATTTCCCAGGTCATTCCCGTCGATTTTTATCGCGTTTTCCAAACCAATTTTATCCGTTAAACGGTTTTTATTTTCCATGTGCAATTAAAAAATTCCCGTTTCCGATCCTTCTGGAACTGTTGAGTCTGCCGGAGTTGAATCCCGGAAGCGTCCTTCGTATCTTCTCCAGGCATGGCTCGTTATTTTCCTTTCGGCTTTTTACGCGGTGATTCTCGTCACGGTCCAGATCAATCTCCGTCCTCGAATCGAGGAAAATCAGAGGCAGGCTACCTATTCGCAAATTCCGTCATTGATCGCGGGGGCTGACCCCTCCAAAACGGTGGAACTGGTCATTCAGGGAACGGATGGAAAACCCGCGCGGATTCTTCAGGTATTCAACGCGGAAGGGAACCATATCGGTTGGCTTTTTCCTGGAGTTGGACAGGGTTTCGGCGATGTCATTTCGCTGATCATTGGTCTTGATCCGCAGGCGGAAACGATTACCGGACTTTTCGTTTTGGAGCAAAAGGAAACGCCGGGGCTGGGAAATTTTATCGTGGACGAGCCTTTTCGTTCACAGTTTATCGGCAAAGGCGTTTCCACGCCGCTTACGGCCAAGGCGGGAGTTCCCACGGCACCGCATGAAATTCAGGCACTGACCGGCGCGACCATTTCCTCTAAAGCGGTCTGTGACATCGTCAATAACTCGATCGCGAACTACCGCGCCTCTGCTCTGGCTGCCGTAAAGTAACGAAAGCGAGTAACGAAAACTGCCGACCATCAACTCCGGCGCGTGATTCCCAAATCGTAAAAGGGAAAGGTGTCGGATTTGAGAGGTTCCGCCAAAAGGAAAATCCAAATTTGGTTTTTAATTCAAATGTCCACTTTCACGGCTTGGCCGTTTGATGAAAGATTAAAGTAAAATGAGTTCTTTACCCACTGCCGTTCAACGTTTTATTAATGGAATTATTCCAGAAAATCCGATTTACCGTCTGCTTTTGGGAATGTGTCCAACGTTGGCTGTCACGAACAATATGCAGGCCGCGCTGACGATGGCCGGTGCCACGACGTTTGTCCTGCTCTGTTCGAACATCATGATCAGTCTGATTCGCAAACTGCTTCAGCCTCATCTGCGCATTCTCGTTTTTACGCTGACGATTGCGACATTCGTTACGGTTGTGGATCGGCTTTTAGCCGCGCATATGTTCGAGATGAGCAAACAGTTGGGGCCGTATATTCCGCTGATTATCGTCAACTGCATCATTATTTCGCGCTGTGAGGTTTGCGCGGCGGTTCAGGGACCTTTTGTCTCGGCAATGGACGCTCTTGGCGTTGGCGTCGGCTTTACTCTTGGGCTGGCCTCGATCGCGACGGTTCGAGAAATTCTTGGTTCTGGAACCTGGTTTGGACTGACCGTTCTTCCGCCTGAGGTCTGGACGCCGTGGAGCATCATGATTCTTCCGCCGGGAGCGTTTTTGACGCTTGGCGTTCTTTTGGCGCTGTTCAATTTCATTCAGGCCAGGCTGGAATCAAAATAATTAAGGGAGGCAACAGATGGAACTTTTAATTCAAATGATCCTGCTTGTCGTTGGAACCGCGGTCATCAATAATTTTGTTTTGAAATATTTCGTCGGTATCTGCGCTTTTCTTGGAGTTTCGCGTAAACTGAGTACGGCGTTTGGCATGGGCTGCGCGGTGACATTCGTCATGGCTATCGCTGCGTTTCTCTGCTGGACAATTACTTATTTTATCCTGCGTCCCGAAGCGCCGCTTGTCGTCTGGGTCTGGGGAATCTGCGGAGGTGAAGGGGCTGCTCCTGATTTGTCCATACTTTCCTATCTTGTCTATATTTTCGTAATCGCGGCAAGCGTGCAGTTTGTCGAAATGTACGTGCGACGTTTTTTCCCATCGCTCTATAAAGCGTTCGGCGTTTTTTTGCCTCTGATTACCACGAACTGCGCGATTCTTTTCGCGTGTTTGGAGATTTTGAAGAATCTTCAGGATCCCGCGCAGCTTTGGGGACTCCACACCGCTTTACTTTATTCGATTGGAGGCGGTTTGGGATTTACGCTGGCGATTTCCATCATGGCTGGAATCCGTGAAGAGCTTGATATGGCAGATGTTCCTGAACCATTCCGCGGCGTGGGAATCGCGCTGATCACGGCTTCGATACTTGCCATGGCCTTTATGGGATTTTCCGGTGTGGATAAAGGAGTTGAAAAGAGTCTTTTCGCCGCGCCGACAGAAGCGGTTGAACTTCAAAATTCAGATTCGGCAGGCGTTTCGTCAAAAGATACCGATTCTTCCCAAGCGGCTGATCAATCTTCAGATTTAAAGGTTTCGGAAAAACCGAATGTTGAAATTGAGGTTGAGGAAATGCCGGGAGAATTGGCAAATCCTGCTTAAATTTAAGATGATGGAGATTTTCAGATGAAGTACCTTTCGACCTTCATTTTTGCCGCTTTGTGGCAGTTTGTCCTTCTTCCGGGTTTGATTTTTGGCGAGGAAAACGCAGCCGCCGCGGTCATGGAGTTGACGGGCGATTGGTCCGTTCGCGTCACGTACGCGGGTCAGACACAGGATTTCACGATTGAGCCGGCGAAACTGACGTCTGTGACCGATGAGAAAATCAACTCGCTTCCGGTTTTCAATCCAGCCGGTCCTTCATGGCGCAAAGCGGTTCCTTTTTCTGGAGTTCGGGCGATGGAGTGCGCGGTCCGCAAAGCCTTTCTTCCCAAATCGGAAGTCGTGCGTTCGGCTCCGTCGGATGATCCTTCCGGAATCGTTTTTGAGGCGGGGCGCGATTATCTTGTGGATGAGGATTGGGGGAATATCGGACGGCAGGAAAATGGCCGAATCGAACCAGGCACGCCGGTTTTTGTTTCGTACCAATACGGCAAAATGCGTCTTGACGCGATCGTTCTGACGCAAGACGGCAAAATGCGGCTTATTCAGGGAGAGTCGCATGTCTCCAATCCGGAATTGCCGCGGATTCATCCCCAGGAGAAACTTCTCGGCACGATTTGGATTTCCGGCCGCGTTGAGCGTTTGGACGAGGCCAATCTGTTTCCGACTTCGGCGGTGAAAGAATATCAGCCGATATTTACCGCTGATGAGGTTTTGCCCAAAACGCTCTCGAAACTTGAGCGCGGCGAAACGGTTCGCGTCTTGGCGTGGGGTGACAGCGTGACGGCTTGCGGGTACCTTCCGCCGGAGGACCGATGGCAGTGCCAGTTTGTCGCTCGTCTTCAGAAACGTTACCCAAACGCGAAGATTGAATTGATTCATGAAGGGTGGGGTGGGCGAAGTTCCCGTTCGTACCGGAATGCGAAACCGGGTACTCCAAAGAATTACGTGGAGCACGTTTTAAATGTGAAGCCAGACTTGGTCGTGATGGAGTTCGTGAATGATTCCGGTTTATCTCCTGCGGATGTTGAAAAGGATTATTCAGAGATTCTCGCTGATTTTCAGGCGCGCGGGATGGAATGGATCATTTGCGCTCCGCATTATGTTCGTGCCGACTGGATGGGTTTGAAGAGCGAGAAAGGGATTGATGATGATCCTCGTCCGTATGTTCGCGGACTGAAGGAGTTCGCGCTGAAACATCGTGTCGCGGTCGCGGACGCTTCTTTTTATTACGGTCAGCTTTATCGTTTGGGAATTCCGTACTCCACGCTGATGGTGAATAATATTAATCATCCGAACCGATTCGGAATGTCCCTTTTCGCGGACGCGCTCATGAAGATTTTCGAGTGAGGCCCTGCTTAACGTGAGGGGTGAATCAAAAGGCTGACCGAATTCAATGAGCGTAAGACGCGCGTTTGGGTCAGGCATGAGGAATTCGTCCATTCCGTTTTTTCATTCGCGGCACATTAAATGTTTTTTATGTTTAATGTTCTGCGTTTCAATTATTTCCAATAGTTTTTAATTGTTCGTTCGCAGATTAGTTCTGTTTGTTTTAGGAAAAACTTATGTCGGTTACTATCGTTTCGATTTTGGTTGCAGTTGGCGTGATGCTTCTTTTAGCGGTCGTCATGGGCTGGATTCTTGGTTGGGCCAACGTAGCTTTCCGGGTAGAGGTCGATCCGAAAATTGAAAAGTTGATTGAAGTTCTTCCTGGGGCAAACTGCGGAGCGTGCGGTTTTGCCGGGTGCAGTGAATACGCGGCGCAGCTGGTGATGGGGAATGCGAAACCGGGAGCCTGCACACAGTGCGGTAAAGAGGCAAATACTTTAATCGCGCAGATTCTTGGCTGTGCCGTGGTTGAGACTTTGCCGTACAAAGCGGTCGTTCATTGCAGCGCGAATGAGCACCAGCGTTTGGGACGCCAGAATTACGCGGGTGAAAAAACCTGTGTCGCCGCGAATCTTGTCTCTGGAATTCAGGACTGCACTTACGGTTGTCTTGGTTTTGGCGACTGCATGCGGGCCTGTCCTAACGATGCCATTTCAATCGTGGATGGCCTGGCCAGGATACGTTACCATCAGTGCGTTGGCTGCCGTATGTGCGAAACGACTTGTCCGAGGCACATTATCTCAATTATTCCGTTCCGTAAATCGCAGATTTTGGCGGTTGCCTGCTCGAATCAGGAGAAAGGGCCGGAGGTGAAGGCCGTTTGCCGTGTCGGCTGCATTGGGTGCGGCTCATGTCAGAGGAACAGTTCCGAAATGTTCATGATGTCTGAAAACCTTCCGACGATTGACTATGAGCACTACCAGGACGGGGACGTTCTTGGGATGATCGTGAACAAATGCCCGGCAAAGATGCTTATTTATGTTGGTGAACCGACAGAAGAAGACATTAAGGCGACGGAACATGAAGAAATGGATGAAATCATTAATCCCAAACCAAGGACGACAATGGATCAGTTCCATCCGGACGGAACCCACGCGACGGTGAACAGTGAGCAGTGGGAAGCTCCTCCGCGCCGTAAAAATTAGCGGCAGAGCGCGATTTTGAACTTTGTCGCCCAATCAGACTCAAGGATCTTCCCAAACTCAATTTCCGGAAGGCGGTTGAGTCTGATTTTGGCTGGAAATCACGTTGGGAAGGTCTTCGTTAAATCGTGATTTACTTTCAGAAAACGCGATGAGTTTAGTCCTCGAATGAATTCCGTTCAGGGAAGAATTCGAGGAATTTTTATTTAACGGCCATCGGAACGAGGAATGAATTTTCCCGCGAAACTTAATAGTCAGGTTAATTCCGCCTCAGATTTGAGTCTGAATTTTCAAAAATTGACGTGAAGTTGGTGTCGAAGAGACGGAATAAAACGGTTTTTAAAAGCGGCGGCGTGAGAAGTCCGGAAATTTTTAGCGGGGAAAACTTGACATTGGCAACCGAATGTGCTATAATTGGCGATATTCGGTGAAACAGATTAAATTAAAATTCAAAAAGAAAGGACTTTTGCCATGCAGATGATTCCGCTCGGTAAATCAGGCATTTCCACGTCCGTCGTGGCACTCGGAACGTGGGGCATTGGCGGCTGGATGTGGGGCGGCGCGGAAGAAAGAGACTCAATCTCTGCCATTCACTCGGCACTTGACCATGGAATTAATCTCATTGACACGGCTCCGCTTTATGGTTTTGGATATTCAGAGGAAGTCGTTGGAAAAGCCCTGCTTGGCCGCCGCGACAAGGCGGTTCTCGCGACCAAATGCGGCATTTGGTGGGAGAGGGAGCCGAAACCGGAAGGAGAAGGGGAGATTCACGTTTATTCCACGGAGAAATCTCTTGGAACGGCCGAGAATTACGAATGGATTCTTTACCGTTATCTCCGTCCGGACTCGATCCGCGCGGAGCTGGAGAGGAGTCTGAAACTGCTTCAGACGGATTACGTTGATCTTTACCAGGTCCACTGCCAGGACGTGACTTCATCAATTGCCGAAACGATGGAGACTCTGTTGAAGCTGAAGGAAGAAGGAAAAATCAGGGCCATTGGGGTTTCAAACGTGACTCCGGAACAGCTCGCGGAATACCAGAAAACGGGATACGTGGATGTCCTTCAGGAACGTTTCAGTCTGGTGGATCGGGAAGTTCAGACTTCTGGAATGGCCAAAACCGTCCAGGAAAATGAGATGAATCTCCTTTCGTACGCGCCGCTGGCTCATGGGCTTTTGACGGGGAATCTTTCTCCGGATGAGACGTTTCCGGAGGGTGACTTCCGTTCAATGGATCCGCGTTTCGCGCCGGACGCCATTCAGAGGGTGAATGAAAAACTGGAACAAATGCATTCGTTGACCGTAAAATATGGACTTTCGATGGCGCAGCTGGTTATTGCCTGGACTTTCAGTACTGGGCCGAAAACGAATGTGCTTTGCGGAGCGAGAACGGCGAAACATGCCGCGGAAAACGCTTTGGCGGGAAGTGTGCGGCTGGCCGCGGACGATTTAAATTTCATCGATTCTCTCTTTGGCGCGCGTTAACTTCCCAAAACTTTAATCCCGGAAAAACGGATGATTTTTAACTTTCGCGAAACCGCGTGACGTGAATGATCGCGTACGCGGTTTTTCCGATTCGGCAGGTTTGGGGGAGGCGGGGATTCACGAAAACCTTCATCGTCAGGAAATCTCCTTTGCCGGGAAACTCTCTTTCAACAGCAAAATCTTTTCATTCTTTTGAGATTCTCTCATTTAATTTGAAAAAACGCGGGAATCGCTGCTTTTAAGCGCGAGTAACAGGTTGAAATTTTTCTGAAAGCGAAATATTTACATTAGGTTTACATTTGCCCCGAATGTTTACGCAAAGATTACGCGGCGTAGACGAGACTTTTACCTCCTGGCTCTGTTTTTTTCTCAAAAATCGGGTATAATTCGTGGATATGGAATTTCCTTAAATGATGTCTTAATGATGAACCAGACAAAGAACGTATTCTGTGAGAAAAAGTGAGCGTTCTGTTTTTGGGGAAGTTCCCGGAATACTTGAAAAGGTTTTTGAAAGAAAGAGAAGCCGTAATCCGGCGGAGAACAGAAAATGACGAATAATATTTCATTGAGAGTCTTTGCGGCCGATGATTTGGTCCCAACGTCCAGTCCGACCGTTCAGATGAAAAACGTTCATGACTTGCCGACGGTTCATCCCAAAGGAAAAAAGGCGACGCTTCTTTTGACGAGCGTTTTTGGTCCTTACGCGCAGGATGACGAATTTGGCTCAAGAAAAATCAACCCGATGGAGCTTTACCACAATCAGGTAACGCGGGAGCAGGGCCCTTTCTCGCTTCGGATGTTCCACCGAACCTGGGGGCAAATGCTCATTCAGGCCAATCTGGTTTCTCCGTGCACAAACCTTGATTTCCCGACGCGTGAGCGCTTTATTGAAGAGCTGAAAACAAAAAAATACGATGTGATCGGCATCGGAAGCATCATTCCCAACATTGGGAAAGTCCGCGAAATGTGCCGCCTGATTCGGAAATATCAGCCGGAAGCGGTTATCGTCGTCGGCGGGCACATCAGTAATGTCGGCGGTCTGGAAATGCGCGTGGACTGCGATTTTATCGTGCGCGGTGACGGGGTTCGCTGGTTCCGCGAGTACCTCGACCAGGATCCGAATCAGCCTTTGCGCCACCCCGTCATCAACAGCGGGTTTGGTACTCGGGCAGTCGGAATCAGTTCTCCGGGTGACGCGGCCGCGACGATCATTCCCTCCGTGGGCTGCCCAATGGGATGCAATTTTTGCGCTACCAGCGCCATGTTTGGGGGAAAGGGACGATTCGTCAACTTTTACGAAACGGGAGACGAGCTTTTCCACGTCATGAACGAAATCTCAAAAGAAATGAACGTCTGTTCTTTCTTCATGATGGATGAAAATTTCCTCCTCCATAAACCGCGCGCCATGCGTCTGCTTCATTTGATGCGGGAACACAATAAATCATGGGCGCTTTATGTTTTCAGTTCCGTGAACGCGTTGATCAAGTACTCGATTGAGGAGTTGAATCAGCTCGGTATTTCATGGGTCTGGATTGGTCTTGAGGGAGAAGAGAGCGAATATAATAAATTGAACGGAGTCAACGCCAGGGAACTGCTGGCGACGCTTCAGGAAAACGGTATTCGTCTGCTCGGGTCGAGCATCATCGGGCTGCCGGATCACACGCCGGAGAATATCCAGTCCGCGATTGATTACGCGGCTTCTTTCCATACCGACTTTCATCAGTTCATGCTCTATACGCCGAATCCCGGAACTCCTCTTTTCAAGGAATTGTCTGAAAAAGGATTCATGAAAGATCCTTCCGAGTACGACCTCGCGGACACGCATGGGCAATACGCTTTCAATTACCGTCACCCGTACATTAAGAACGGCTTGGAAACCGAACTTCTGCGGCGCGCTTTCCAGACCGACTATGACGTGAATGGACCTTCACTCATGAGGCTGACCAGAACTCTTTTGAACGGATGGCTCAAAAACAAAAATCATCCTGACCCCCGTGTTCGCGCGCGATGGGACTGGGAAATGGCTCCTGTCCGTAACGCGTACATTCCGATGGTGGCTGCCATGCGCAGTTACTTTAAGGGAAGAAACGAAATGGTTTATCGTTTGGCGGATGACCTTCTGCGGGATCTTCTTAAGGAATTTGGTACTCTGAAAATGCGTCTCTTCTCCTACCTCGGAGCGAAATTTCTCCGCTGGACCATCTGGCGTGAGGAAAAACGGCTGGAACGAGGGATAACCTACGAGCCGCCGACTTTTTACCAGAGAAACGAGTTCGTCGATGACGATTCCATTGAGCTGGCTTCCGCGGTCGAGCCGTTGCGCGATGATTTCAAAGTAAAAGCCGATTTTACCCAGGCCGATTCCGCCGACGTGAAGCAGACTGCTGGAATCGTTGGGAAGGAAATGGTCTTAAATTAAAAAAGTAAAGGGTTTTTGAAAAACGTTTTTCTCTATTTAACTTTTTGAGAATTAACAAAAAGATCGGGAATTTACCAGGAATCGGTTGTTTCATGCTGTCTGGATTAAAGAGACTCACGGAAACGAATCTGGCTCCTGAATTCCTGATCTTTTTTATTTCGCTCTTCTTGCTTCACTCTTGAGAAGTTGAAATGACGAAAGAGTCCGGAATGGAAAATTCCCTTAAATACCGGGGTTTCCTACTTTTTCAAAATTCTGTTAATGAAAAGTAAAAATTTTAAAATTTTAAAAAATTATTCCCAAAATCGTGCTTTTTGCCCTTTACAGAACGGAAATATTTTCTATAATTGGTAAACGAAAAAGGATTTTCCAGCACAAACGGCACAATTTATTTTGTGCTTGAAGTTGAACCCGAACGGAAGCGAAAAATGAGTTTGAACCTGGCTCTTGATTTTCACATTGCGGCTGAAAAATATTGCGATCTTCCCGCGATTATCTATAATGGATTGGAAATTACGTATGGCGAACTCGCTAATTCCGTTCGGTATTGGACGATACTTCTTTCGCGCATGGGGGTTTCGCGCGGGGATAACGTCTGCATGGTGATGCCGAATGTGCCGGAGTTCACGATTGCCTATTTCGCGATACTTCATCTTGGAGCCGTTGTCGTGCCGTGCAATACGCTGCTGACCAGTCACGAATTGGCGTATCAGATCTCACATTCAGATTCACGGTACGTTCTGGCGCATCAGAATTGCCTGCTTCAGTGTGTCCAGGCTGCGCGTGAAGTGGAGGCTTGCGCGGGAGTTATCGTGAACGGCTCGAAAGAAGACGGTCTGAAGCACCTTCCTGAAGAGTACCGGAAGGACAAAATCTACTGGGTTGATGATGAGCTTTCAAGACTTCAGGAAGCGTTTCCGTTCTCGACTGAAACCGTCACGGTCGTTGCCCGGCATGAAAACGTTCCGGAATATCATTCCGAGCCGTATGACGACTTGGATCAGGCCCCATGGCCAACGGGGACTTCGCCCGAGGACATGCTCTGCCCGCCAATTTCCTCCACGATTCCAATTGGCGCGCGTTCGCAGGAGTACATTACGGGCGTTTTGCTCGGCACTCCGGAAACCTCCTCGTCCATCCTGACTCCGCTTGGGAGTTCCGCTGAAGATGAAACAGGAGCAGCCGCTGAAGTAACGCCTCTTCAGAAGTTTGCCGCTCAAAATCCTCATTTCGCGGAGTCCGGGTCCGTTTGGGAATCCATTCCTTCTCCTGGCGGGAACACCCAGACGAGCTGGAGTCCTGCCCCGGTCGCCTCAAATCCTGACGACACGGCCGTGATTCTCTACACTTCGGGAACAACCGGTTTTCCGAAAGGGGCGCAGCTCACTCATTTCAATCTTTACTCCAACGCGCAGTATATTCGTGAATTCATGACAGGGTACCGGCCCGGGAAAAAAACTCTCGCGATTCTCCCGTTTTACCATTCCTTTGGGCAGACGAGCGTCCAGAACGCCGCGCTTTTTTCCGGAGCGACGATCGTAATGGTCCCGCGCTTTGAGCCAAGGCGGGTTCTCCAGACGATTGCCGAGCAAAAAGTCAACGTGGTCGCGGCGGTCCCAACGATGCTCATTCATCTTGCCCGAATGCAGCAAAAACTCAATCTGGATATGTCGTGCCTTGAACAGTTCATCTCTGGGGGGGCTACTCTTTCCATGGGACCGAGGGAAGAGGTACGGCGTCAGTTTCCTGCCACGCTTCTGCTGGAAGGATACGGACTTTCCGAAACCAGCCCGATCTCAACCGCGACTACGCCGGCCATGCCGCCGAGACCCGGGTCGATTGGAAAAGAAATTGCCGGAACACAGGTCCGAATCATGCGCGCGGATCACTCTTTCGCGAATCCGCGTGAAATTGGTGAAATCGTCATTCGCGGCCACAATGTCATGAAAGGCTACCATAAAAACCAGCTCGCGACTGAAAGCGCGTTCGTCGATTCATGGTTCCTCAGCGGTGACTTGGGATACTGCGACGAAGAAGGGTTTTTCTATCTCGTGGATCGAAAGAAGGACATTATCATTCGCGCCGGCATGAACATTTATCCGCGTGAGGTTGAGGAAGTGCTCTACGCCTATCCCCAGGCCGCGATGGCGGCGGTTGTCGGAATCCCTCATCCTGTTCATGGTGAAGACGTCATCGCTTTCCTGACCCTCAAAACGACGGAGACTGGTTCCAATTCTGAATTCGCGAAACAGAAAAAGCCTTTTGTTCATACTCAAGATGAAAATAGCGTTAATTTTGAACTTTTGAAGCCAAAAGAAAAACCAATTCAGGCTCTTGAGGCTGAAGAAGAAATTAACGCGCTTCATAAATACTGCCGAAGCCGTTTGGCCGCGTACAAATGCCCGCAAAGAATCATCATTTTGAATGAAATGCCGAAAGGACCGACGGGGAAAATTCTCAAGCGTGAGTTAATTGCCATGCTCAAAGAAAATTTCTTTGATTGATCTTGCGCCGTTTGGATTTTTTGAGTATAAATGATTACGCGGTGTGTCAACCCTCAAAATATTTGCCTTAAAATCAGAATTTACGGAGAATATTCATGAATAAACTCCATTTGGGAATTGTGTTTCTGCTCGCGGGAACTTTTTTGTGTGCCGGTTTCGTCGGATGCAAATCGTTAGGGGGAAGCCGAAAAACGGAGAATCCCTCAAAAAGCCGTGTTATTAAGCGCGAAAAAGGGGATGAATCCACCATGACAGGGTTTGTCGGCGGAGAAAGACCTTCTTTTTAAGAAGAAAACGCGAAGAATACGCCGGGAGACAATCACTTTTCACCGGCCGGTTTAAGGAAAACGCGGCTGAATGTTTCCTGAAACCAGTTTTGACTTGGATTCACACGGAAGAAGGTAAAAGAAAATGTGTTCAGAAAATCAAAAATCGGTTTCTACTGCGAGGCTTGGTTTCGCCAGTGTCGATCTGGCACGCGCCAAACGCTGCGGGTTTCCCGAAGTAGTTTATGCGGAAGGAAAAACCGCGGAAGCGGTCATGGCCATTTTTGAGAAACAGATCGCGCACGGAATCACCCCATACGCGACTCGGCTACGCCCGGAACAGATGGCCCCGCTCAAGGAACGCTTTCCTGAAGGGATTCTCAACCGGACGGCGAGAACGTTCCGATTTTTCCCTCGTGAACCTCAGCCTCCAAAGGGAAAAGTTGCCGTCGTCACCGCGGGAACCAGTGATTTGCCTGTTGCCGAGGAAGCGGTTGAGACGCTTCTCTGGATGGGGGTTGAGGTCGTTGCCATTCATGATGTTGGAGTGGCTGGACCGCATCGCCTCCAGGAACGTTTGGCGGATTTTGAAGGCTGCGCCGCGGCTGTCGTTATCGCGGGAATGGAAGGCGCTTTACCGAGTGTCGTCGGCGGATATGTCGATTTTCCGGTAATTGCCGTGCCCACGAGCGTCGGATACGGCGCGAACTTTGGAGGCCTTTCCGCGCTGCTGGGAATGCTCAACAGCTGCGCGTCGAATGTGGCTGTCGTGAATATCGACGCGGGATTTAAGGGCGGATACCTGGCCGGGATGATCGCCTCAAAATAACCAGCCCCTTTCCTGCCGCTCTTACGTTTCCGCGTTCTCACCTGAAAAACTCAAAAGGCCGTTTTACGCGAAGATAAACGGCCTTTTATTTTCTTTAAACGTTTTTTCTTGAAGACGGCAGCCGCCCATGCCGAAAGCCGCGCCTCTCTCGAATTTATTCCATTTCCGCGAAACGGCAAACACCCAACCCCAAACCTCATTCTACCCCGTCTTCCGAAAAATTCAAGGGGGGCCTTGCGGGAGAGGCGGATCTGGTGTAGAATGGCAGAGTGTAGTTTCCGTTTCTTTAACCCTGTTTTTCATGAAATTGCCATGCAGAATTTTACGTATCAAAACACCGTTAAGATCGTCTTTGGCCGCGATACCGTCAAGCAGATCGGAACCGAGGCGGCCGCGTTCGGTAAAAAGGTTCTTTTGGTCTACGGACACGGTTCCGTGAAAAAGAACGGTCTGTACGACATCGTCGTCGAGTCTCTCAAAGCTGCGGGACTGGAGATCGTGGAATATTCCGGCGTCAGCCCGAATCCGCGCCTCTCCCACGCTCAAGCGGGGGCCGATCTTGCGAAAAAGGAAAACGTGGACCTCATCGTCGCTCTGGGCGGCGGGAGCGTCATCGACGAATCCAAAGCGATCGCGCTGGGCGCGCTCTACGATGGGAGTCTGTGGGACTTTTACGCCGGCAAAACGCCCGCTGAAAAAGCTCTCCCGATCTGCGACCTCCTGACCGTCGCGGCCACCGGCACGGAAATGAACGGCGGAACGGTCATCACCAACGAAGAGACGCAGCAGAAATTCGGTCTCATCGTCAACTGCCTGATGCCGAAAGTCTCCATCCTTGACCCGACCGCCACCTTCTCGCTGGGCGCGAAGTATACCGCGTTTGCCGGAGTGGACATTTTCGCGCATATCGTGGAAGGGTACGTTACTAATTCCGACCCGGAAACGCCGATCCAGGACGCTTACGCGGAAGGCCTCATGCGGACGGTCATGGAGTACACTTCCCGCTGCATCGCCGACGGTTCGGACTACGACGCGCGCGCTAACATGATGTGGGCCTCCACCATGGCGTGGAACGGACAGCTTCTCGCGGGAGTCCAGAACGCTGCGTATCCCGCGCACCTGATCGGCCACTCAATGTCCTGCCTGTACGATACGGCCCACGGCGCCTCCCTCTCGGTCGCGATGCCGTGCTGGATGCGGAAGGTGAAAGACCTCTACGGACGCCGTCTGGTCCAGTTTGCCCGAAATGTCATGGGCGTCACCTGCAAAAACGAAGACGAAGCGATCGAACAGGGTATCGCGCGTCTGGAAGCCTGGTACGAAAGCATCGGCGCGCCGATCACGTTCACGCAGGCGGAACTGCCGCTCGATTCGTTCGACAGGATCGTCGAAAATATCGCCATGTGCGCTCCGGCCTGGGGACTGGATATGTACACGAAGGAATATGTAGCCGACCTGCTCAAACCGGCACATAAATAAAAACGTACCGTCCCCCGGTTCCTCTTTCCGCGCCTTTGCGAAACCGCCGCGGCTTGGCGTGAGAAAAGAGCCGCATTCATGCTGAAACCCGCGTGAATTCATTTTCGCGCGGGGACGCAAAGTTGCCGACCATCCCTGACTCGTTTCGCAAGCCGTTTTTCGAAAGAATGGATCGGAGTTTTTTTCTTTTTTCTTTTTTTCGGGACTCTCTCACTTGACATTTACTTCTGAATGAATATAATTTAAGACGTTTTTTCTGTTCCCTTTTTTGTTTTCCAAATTTTTTCCAAAGGAAGTCCTAAAATGGAAAATGAACGATATTCTCTCAACAAGCAGCTTGCGCAAATGCTTAAAGGCGGCGTCATCATGGACGTCACGACTCCCGAACAGGCTCGTATCGCTCAGGAAGCCGGTGCGTGTGCCGTCATGGCTCTGGAACGGATCCCGGCTGACATTCGCGCGGCTGGCGGAGTCTCACGAATGAGTGACCCGAAAATGATCCGCGGCATTCAGGAAGCGGTTTCCATTCCCGTCATGGCAAAGTGCCGGATCGGGCATTTCGTCGAGGCGCAGATCCTGGAAGCGATCGAGATCGACTACATCGACGAGAGTGAAGTCCTTTCTCCGGCGGATGACCGCTACCACATCGATAAAACGCAGTTTAAAGTACCGTTCGTCTGCGGCGCGCGCGATCTTGGCGAGGCGCTTCGCCGGGTGAATGAAGGCGCCTCGATGATCCGGACCAAAGGTGAACCGGGGACCGGCGACATCGTGCAGGCTGTGCGGCACATGCGCATGATGCAGCAGGAGATCCGCCGTCTGACCTCCATGAGCAAAGATGAACTTTTCGATGCCGCCAAGACGCTCCAGGTCCCCTACGAACTGGTGCAGTATGTCGCGGAAAACGGGAAACTCCCGGTCGTGAATTTCGCGGCGGGCGGCGTGGCGACTCCGGCAGACGCGGCACTCATGATGCAGCTGGGAGCGGAAGGCGTTTTCGTCGGAAGCGGCATCTTCAAGTCCGGCGACCCTGCAAAGCGTGCGGCGGCGATCGTCAAGGCCGTCACCAATTTCACGGACTCCAAACTGCTCGCGGAGCTTTCCGAGGACCTCGGTGAAGCGATGGTCGGGATCAACGAACAGGAGATCACGCTCCTGATGGCGGAAAGGGGCAAATGAGATGCGGACGGCAGTTCTGGCAGTCCAGGGAGCGTTCATCGAGCATGAACGGCGAATGCGGGAATTGGGAGCGGAATGCTTTGAGATCCGGCAGAAACGGGATCTGGACCAGCCTTTTGACGGCCTGATCCTTCCCGGCGGCGAAAGTACGGTCATGCGGAAACTGCTTCATGAACTGGATCTTTTCGAGACGCTTCTCGAGCGGATCAAGTCGGGGATGCCCGTCTTCGGAACGTGCGCGGGGCTTCTGCTTCTTGCGCGGAATGTGGAAAACGCGGAGAGTTTTGTGCCGTGTTTCGCGACGATGGACCTGACGGCCCGACGGAACGCGTACGGACGGCAGCTTGGGAGTTTTCACGCGGAGGAACCGTTCGGAACGCTCGGTAAAGTCCCCATGACGTTCATTCGTGCGCCGTTCATTGAGTCCGTCGGTCCGAAAGTTGAAGTTCTCGCGCGGGTCGACGGAAAGATCGCGGCTGCCCGGCAGGGAAACCAGCTCGTGACGGCATTTCATCCGGAACTCGACCCGGATCTGAGGATCCACGCCATGTTTTGTGAGATGATGCGGGGACGCGGAAAAACTGACGAAAAACCGGCTTGAGTTGGCCGTGTGTTTGAGATAGCGTGGAGCAGGGGCGTTTCGTTTCTGCTCCGTTTTTTGTTTTTTTACAGAAAGAGAAAGGCCTTGGATCCACGCCTTGACAATGCGCTCATTCCATGCTATAATTGCATTTGCGGGTGATAAATTTGTCTAAAATGGAGTTTTTTAGACGTTGCCTGAAGCGTTTTGGCCACACATTCTGACGCGGTAGGATACCCTGTCCGGACGCACAGTTCGTTCTGAAACATCAGGTGAAAAACGCCGCTCTCTTTTCTGAACGGCCTGTGCTGGAAAGATCAGCTCCTGCCGGATATTTTCCCGCGTTTGTTTTATTTGATTCGGTATTGTTTTGGCAGATCATTTGCCAGACGTTTAATACTCACAATTACCATGAAACACATATTATCCATATTATCCATTCTGTTCATCGCGGTCATTCTGACCTCATCTCTGCGCGCCCAGGACACGGCATCCGAAAATCAGTCTCTGTTCAGAACGCCGGTCTTTCTGCAAATTCCCTCTGAAACGTCGATCGGTGCGGTTTGGGGCGTT
>JAFQUP010000089.1 GCA_017408405.1 Thermoguttaceae bacterium | reverse complement strand
GGAGATTCGCGAGAAAAAAGCTGGCGCAGAATGCTCAGGTTTCAGAAATTCAGAAAGGAGGCCGTTGATGAAACGCCGAATTTATCTGTGTGCCGTTTTTCTCGCGCAGGCCGCGTTTTTAGCGGGTCTGCTCTGGTACGCGCTTCTTCCGTTCGGTCCAGATGCGGTCGAGATCGTCGTGCGGACCGAGCCGATCGATCCGAGAGACTATTTCCGGGGCGATTACGTGATCCTGAACTACGAATTCAGCCGGGGACCGGAATCCGACAAATCGGGCACGGTGTACGCTATCCTCGAACAGGAAGACGGCTCGCACCTCTGGAAACTTGCCGGATGGAGCGATACTCTTCCAGAACGGAACCGGCCGGGTGCGAAACAGGTCGCCATTCGCGGAAATGGTATGCCTGGGATCCAGATCCGGTACGGGATCGAGAAATTCTTTATTGAGGAAGGGACCGGGAAAGATATCGAGAATGCGTCAAGGCCCGCTTTTTTCGGGAGTAATCAGCCTTCCCGCAGTGTAGAAGTAACACTCCGTGTGACACCGGAAGGACGCGCGGCGGTCAAAGGGGTGAAGATCGTGGAAAACTCACCGATCGAATTTTTCCCCGAACCGCTTGAGAATCCGCCGGTCATAAACGAGAATAAAATGGAAGTGTCACGCGAAAACCTCAGACAGTATCCGTTTTCTGACTTTCCTGTCATTCATCAAGCGTAAGCAGAAAGGGGCGTCCCATGCCATAAACGCTTCCCTTTCCAACGTGTGTGACCGACGCGGCACCCAATATGGGGCTTAGCTGCCCAAGTCCCAATGGAAACGTAAGCCATCCGGCAGTGCCGTTCAAACGAATCTCGGACTTCTGCCTGCCGGAATATCGGCGGAGATCATGTTTCAGGCCGTACCATGGCTCTGACGGAATCGTGTGCGTGAACTCAAGAATCGACTGCGCGAAATCCGGAAGAAGCGTACCGGGAACAGCCGGAAGGATTAACTCGCCGCGATTCCCGCATACGGCCGCGGCCCGAAGATACGCAAGACGATTCAACGCCGCTTGAATTATGTCGCGTAAAGTCGGTTTCTGATTCAAAACCCCTTTTCGGATCAGACGGAGCGGGTCCGTAAAAACGATTCGGCAAGGGGATTCGGCTTCGATAAACGACGGATCGGGAATGGATTTTGAGTATGTCTCGACATGAGCGATACCGCACGTATTCCGCCATTCTCCGAGACCATTCCGGCAAACGGCCTCCCACGCGCGAAAAAAGATTTCGTCAACCGCGGATTCCTGACAGAATACGGTCCATTGAACCGAACGTTTTCCCGGCACAAACCGCCGTGGCCTGCCCGCGGAATCCAGATCATTACGAATCAGATAAAGCGGCAGCCGATTCGTTTTTCCTCCGGGACCTTCAAAAACCGACTCATATATTCTCCGATCCTGCTCATGCAGCGCGTTCCCCCACACACCGCGCAAAAGCGGTATTGACCACTCTCGCGGCACGTTCCTCTCGTCTCCAAAATCAAATACCAGAACCCGTGTATGAACCTGAATCGGCTTCACCCAGGCCAAAAACGCGCTGCCCCACTCTCTTTCCTGAATCTCATTCATTCTTTCCATAAAGCCCTCACTGCCGGGAATTTCCCGAAGATATTTCCTCCCATTTCATCTCTATTGTAGCATTCTTCGCGAAAACGTCAAGAATATACTCTACATTTTTTCAAAGAAAGACCTCCGCGATACCCCTAAGAATCCAGGAACGCGGCGCGTCTTTATTCCACAGGGTTTACTTTACCGCAAACCGGTGAAAGTCTTAAGGGATCGGTGTTTTTTTCGAAAATCAAAAAAGAAAAGAGCTTTTTGTCTTGTTATTATTTGGGGGAACTTTACGATGGACCATATTCTTGAAATCACGCAGCCGGGGACGAAGATCCGATTTGAAAATGAACTTCTGATTCTTGATTCTCCGGAAAAAGAGGCGTTTTCCGTGCCAATTAATGAAACAGGTGCACTTCTTCTCACACATTCCGGCGTCTCGGTCAGCGGGGCGGTTCTTTTTCGTCTTGCCGAGCTTGGGATCCCGCTCATTTGCTGCGACGAGCGTTACCTTCCTTCGGGGATCCTCCTGCCGCTTTGCGAACATTCGCGTCAGTCACGTTACTTTCTGGAACAAGCTCGCACGGCGGCACCGCTGAAAAAACATCTATGGAAACAGATCATCCAGGCTAAAATACGAAGTCAGGCCGCTCTGCTCCGTTCCCGCGGCATCGACGAAACACCGCTGAAAGCAATGATCTCTAGAGTAACCAGCGGTGACGCGCGAAACCATGAAGGAACCGCGGCTCGAATCTACTGGTCCAGCCTTGGGATCATACCCGTTCGCGACCGTAAGGCAGAGGACGCCAACCGGCTCCTGAATTACGCCTACACCATTCTCTTTGCTCTGGCAGCAAGGGCGATTTGTGCCGCGGGACTGCATCCTTCACTGGGACTTCATCATCACAACGAATACAATCCCTACTGCCTCGCCTCCGATCTGATGGAGCCGTTTCGCACTGCCGCAGATGAGGCGGTGATCGTCTGGTACCGCGAGACGCTGGATCATCATTTGACCCGTGAGACCCGCCGTTACCTGGCCCAGGCGGTCCTGAATGTTCCGTTTCTAATAAAAAAGAAGAAAATGGACATCTTCACTGCCCTAGTCAAAACCGCAATCTCCCTTCGGCAATGCTATCACAAAACGACACGCACGCTCTTCATCCCGGAAGCCGTTCCTGGACAAACACTTCCTCCGGAAAGAATGGAGGCGGAATGAGACTTATTGTTTTTTTTGATCTGCCGGTCGGAAACTCTCGCCAAAAACGGAATTATGACCGTTTCCGAAAAAAACTCCTCGCCAAAGGACTGACTGCCATGCAGTTTTCGGTCTATCAGCGTTACTGCCGATCCCGGGCCTTCGCGGAATCGCTCGCCGCGCAACTTCAGGAACACCTTCCGCCGGAAGGAAAAGTCCGTTTCCTGCTTCTGCCGGAACAAACGTTTTCATAAATGAAAGTCTTTGAAGATCAGGAACCCGTTTCTCCCGAAGAACCTCCGGAAACCTTCATTCTATTCTGAAATTTCTTGCTGAAATCTTCAAAAATAAGATAAAGTCGAACACAAAAAACGCGGTTTTCCCACCTCTCGCGAGACAGAAAAACCGCGTTTTTTTGGACTAAAAAGCCCTTTTCACCCGTGGTTTACCGAGTCAGCCTGCAACATAGGCTGTAACCCTGTAAAATCCAGGCACTCGGTACACCCAAGTAAATTACATTTTATCACACGCGGGGGCGCGTGTCAATGGGGAGAAGGAATTTTTTGGAAAAAATCAGGATATTTCTGTCATTTTCTAAGATTTGGCGGTTCATTGTGATAGGGCGGCGGTCTGACAGCCGGGGTCGATCAGAAAAAATTCCTGAAATTTTGAAAATTTTCTGTCATTTTAAGACACCAGACTGTTTCTTCTCTTAGAGTCAGTCAAAAAACATCAAACAAAAGGAGAAATTTTATGATGAGATCGTTCGTTTTCGCAGTTCTTTTCGTTCTGGTTTCAGCCTGCCGCGCGGATTTTCAAACAGTTTGCGGTCAGGAAACGGCAGTCGCCGGCGCAGGAACCTCTTACTTCACAGAGGCGGAGACTCAGGAGCTGCACCGCCGCTGGATGGAGGCCGGGGATCAAGGACGCAATCCGCTTGTCGAGGAGATCGGCGAGGAGGGCGCGGAACGTCTTGCGAAAGAAAGAGGGTGGACGAAAGTTCTCGGCAAGGAACACAAAACGCCGAGCCATCGACAGGGATTCGATCAGGTCTGGAAAAGTGCGGACGGACACGTTCACGTCATCGAAGCGAAAGGCGGAACGAGTCCGCTCGGTACAGGATACGGATTCCGTCAGGGGACACCGGAGTGGGCGGTCAGGGCGGCTGAAGATACTCTGCGGTCCGGTAAGGCCGGTGAAGCGGAAAAACAGGCAGCCCGAATGGTATTGAAGGCCGCGGAGGAAGGAAAGATGAGCGTGCATGTCGTGCGTACGGAACACGTTCTCGGAAAACCGAAAATGCCGAAATGGGAAAGCATGAAATCGTGTACCCCGGAAGCAAAACAGCTTGCCGGGAATATCCTGCGGGGAGCCGGAAACGCACAGACCGCTGCCGCGAAAACGGAGTCTCAGAAAGTCCCAATCGCCAAAGGAGCCGCGAAACATGGCGGAAAGGCTCTCAAAACCATCGCGAAAGGCGCAGCCGCGGCCGGTGTGTCGGTCGATGTCGGCTTGCGGTGCCATGAAGCGATCGAAGTGGAACAGAAGTACCACCGCGGTGAGATCAACGGGAACCAGCGCGCAAAAGCCCACGTGAAAAACGGCGCAGGCATGGCCGGAGGTATGGGAGGTGCGGCTGCGGGTGCTTACGGAGGCGCGGCGGTCGGCGCAACGATCGGCTCGGTCATCCCCGGTCCGGGAACCGCGATCGGAGGGTTTGTCGGCGGAGTCTGCGGCGCGATCGGCGGGTACTTCGGCGGGGAAACGGCAGCCGAAGCCGGTGTCGATGCCTGTTGGAAATAAAATGAAAAACGGGACGGTTTTTAACGGCCGTCCCGCGTCTTTTTATTTTTGAGATACCTGAAAAAGCTTATTCAGAACCGCTTCAGGATCCTTGGCCATTTGGGCGATCTGGTCAGCATCGATCAGCGTCGTCTGGTGCAGAGCCGCCCGCTCACGGACCTTTTCCAGATTCGCAGAGTTGGCGATCAGGTACGCTTTCGTTCGGAGAGCTTTCAGCTGCTGCGTGACGGCGAAGATCTTGTAGGCGTTTTCCTGCATTTTCTCCTGAAATCCCGTTTTGCACTCCATCACGTAAAGCATATTGTTCCGCATAAACGAAACGTCCAGCTCATTGCGGGTGTTGTTGTCAAACGGCTTGACCTCGATCCCCAAATGCAGATCGTTCAGACCGTATTTTTCGCTGTATTTTTTGAGCGTGCCCCATATGAACTCTTCCAGCCAGCCGCCGTCCAGATACCGAATGTCCCAACTGGAAAGCGTTCCAACCAAACATTCGTTTGGACCATCCTGAAGCCGAAACTGTTTCGCGATCTCCTCGCGAACCTCAGGTATCGTCGGCTTAAGGTACTCCGGCGGGATCTCGATCTCTTTTTTGCAAAAATTCATCATCTTCTGCCTCCAGGCCAGTGCTTTCTTGTTGCCGGAATCCCAGATACGGAAATCAGGATGATCGCAGTGCCGCGCGATGATCCGGGTCGTCTTTTTCCGCTTCGCCGCAAAAGATTCAGCACAGCAGACCTTCTGCATATCCTTGGCAAACTCGAAACCATACCCCGCCAGAAACGCTTCCATCGAGATGCCATGCCCCACCGGTATCCGCCGATTCGTGAGGAAATCAATGATCTCATTCGGCCGATTTACATCGAAATAGAAGAAATCCGCCTTGGAAACATCCCGAAAAGTTTCGTACAGCGCGATGCTCATTGGTTTCGTACCGCCGGTGATATTCAGGAAAAACGTATCCCCGATATTCGGCACAAGGAGCTTTTCCCTGAAAAACGTCTTGAGCGACGGAAAATCATTATCCTTCCCCTCCGGCACCTCCACGATTTCGCGGGCAATAGAGATTCCCATGCCCCCTAAAGCCCTCAAAAAGTTTCTTGAGGCTTCCTTCTTTTTCATCTGCTCCGTCTCAACCAACAGGATCCGTTCCGGATTCAAGATCTTGCAGGAAAGCAGATTCGGCACCAGCTGATCGGATAAAAGACAAATCAAAGTACGCATTTTGCTTCGTTCTCCTCTCTATAATCCCTTTCGCTTTTCCTTGTTCGCCATTCGCGATTCCCGATTCTGGGATTCGTTGGGGTGCAGGTGCTTCGTGTTTTCCGGCAGCTGATGATGTTCTCTAAATGGTTCAAAGTCCCGATGATAAAGAATGTTTTTGTCTTTCTTTTCCGGATCGAGTTTTACGTCGTACCCATAAAGCACATCCGCCTCCGGATCATTCTGGTCAAACTCGGGCAGATGCTGCCCTTCCAGCTTCTGCGAAGATAGATTCATTAAAATTTTAAATTCTTCTGTGACATGGACAGGCTGGACCTCATTTTCCTCACCACTCTTCTTTGGGGATGAAAAGGTCCCAAACCAGCTGTGTCCACCCCGCTGAATGGAATCTTTATTCTTTTTAGCAGCCCGCGGATAACGCATTTTTTTGACGGGTTCCTGAGTCGCTTCCCAGATTTTTGCCTGTTTCTCAACTTTCTCGCAAAGATTTTTATCCAGCTGAAACTCCTCCGGCTTCGCCTTACGAAACGAACCGTCATCTTCCAGTATTGTTACGGACTTAAGGATCGGCTGACAAAGCCCCAAACCAATCGGCTTTCCTCCGCCCAATCTCCAGTACTTAAGCGAACAGGTACGGCATAAAAGTGCCAGTTCACACGGCGTTAATGCCTGAAACGCGATCCGCAAACGCCCCGTCTGCTCCGACGGAAGCAGATCGGCCGAATGTGTCAGTCTGGAATCGTTCCAATCTGCCGTATTTCCATGATTATCAAAAATCGGCTGTGTTTTATATTCCCATGGGAAATCATCTTTCTGTGGGTTACGATAGACCTTAAATCCGCGCAATTTCAGTTCGTCTGCTTTTAGATAGAAAGAAAAACAACCAGGATGCGGACTCGCCATGACCGCCAGCGGGATCTTTTTACAAAGTTTGGAGACCGCATCGCGAAAAACGAGATTTTCCGGGCGTATGCGTCCAGAAAAACAGGGAATGGTCTTGTCTCCGGTCTCCGACACTTGTCCAAAAAGGTTCGTGACAAAATCCACTTTACCATCTTTCTGGCGGAAATTCGGGAGGTAGGATTTTTCTGGAAGCAGCTCGTCCAATTTATTTCCACGCTTTCCCCATCGCGCCCACTGAAAACTCGCGATCTGGTTAGCAGAAACGATACTGGTTTCAGTTTTAGACATTGGCTCGATCCACACAAGATCCCCTGTACACAATTCAGGGTGCGTACCGTTTATGTTACGGGCGATGTAGTCCGCCCAAAGTTCAGCCGGAACCGTAATCGGTTGCTGCTCCGGATCCTCAGCATATAAAGCTTCCTTCTTATTTCTGGAATTCGGACTTTTTCCAGAAAGTTTCAGTTCCCACTTTATTTTCCCTTTATCGCTTTCGCTGTTCCAGCGAACCGGTTTCTCCCCTTCTTGATACGTAAAATACAGTGGCCCTTTTGCCTGATGGATCCCATTTGGAAGATCACCCAGGGATACGAGCTGGCATTTTCCGATACGGATCTCTCCGCTATGGAACGAGTCTCCATTACGAATGACCTTCGCAAGAAAGAGTTTCTCAGGAGTTTGGGGAGTTTTGAATGACTTAAAAGTTTTGGAACCATTTCCCATCCCGTTTCCAAGATTCACGTCACGACCGCGGCAAAACCAGGAATTCGGGTTTGTGTTGGCAAGCGAACCTGAAGTGAGGATCGTCATGAGATTCCGCAGCATACCGCGTACCGCAGTTGCCGGAACGATAACATCCTGCCCGATTTTTAAGGCAGTACTATTTTTGGGCGGATCTTCACCTTTACGTCTCGGTTCTGCCTGAGAAGTCAGTAAAGGGCGAAGTGTTTTGATCTCAAGATCTAGCACTCCGGAAAGACGTTCCCGCTCCGTTTCATCTGCCGTACGCAATGTCGGTTCAAAACGTCCAGGCGTTCCCAAAAATGGAATGAAAGTGTACGGATTGTGGAATTCGGAACCAATAGCCGAATGTAGAAGAGATGGAGTACCTTTAAGTTTTACGGCTTTAATAACACCGTTTTTTAAAGTCACTTGAATTGGAGAACTATCAACTGCTAATTTTTTGTCAAATTTGATCATGGATTCCTGGATCGCACGTTTAATCATCTCACCCTTCTTATTCGGAATGTTAGTAAAGTACTTTCCATTCTCGATAACAAGCCGGTATTCCGCAGTAATTTCGATGTCTGCCATGATCTACTCCTCGGTTTCAAAGGGCTGAATGTTCGTGAAAAGTTCGGAAAATACGCCGCTGGCAGCAGGCGCGCCTGCCAGCTGGATACGTCCGGAGGCTTTGCTGGATCCGAGGCGCAGGAGACCAAAATCAAGAGCCTGGAGGGTTTGGGCGAGCCATTTCGCTTCGTGTTCCTGCGGATTCTCAACGAAAAACGTCACGGAAAATGATCGGGCAAGCTGCGAGGTCAGCACCGTATTAGAAAAAAGCGCTCCGGGGACTGCACCGCCGGTGATCGGATCGATGCGGACATGCGAGCGGTAGTTTTCTTCCTTCGAGAAATTTCCAGGTTCCGGCTCACTGGAAATCGGAACCAGCGCATCCGAAAAATGGATCCTTCCGCGCTGGAAACCCGTCCCGAAAAGGTACTGGACCGGGTACTTGGCAGGCATGTCCCTGCGAAGTTCCTCTTTTTTGTTTTTGCGTTCCAGTTTTCGGACGAAAAGCCAGGCCAGTGAATCCCCATCATACGGTGTTCCGGACTGAATGAATTCGCGGTATTTTGCGTGCGTATCCATGACATCTTTTCCTTCTCGGGCTGCAAGACGTGTGATCCACGACCTGAACAGACCGCGAAGTGTCGAGCCGGGAATGCGCCAGCAAAGTTTTCCTTCCCGGTTTCGGACCCGCTGCGGAGCCATGTCGCCGTCCGCGATGAGAATGTCCTGACCGCGCGGAATTTTCAGTTCAAACTGGACGGTCAAACGATCAGAGGACTCACCATTTTCCGGGAATGAAACCGGCTTCCAGTCTTTGACAGCATCCGCGGAAGGAATATTCTGCCGGAAATCCAAATACTTGCCGAGGGCACCTGCGTCCGTGAAGTCAAAAGCCTGAAAAACCGCCATTTTCCCCTGCCGAAAGACCGCTCGGCCAATACCTCGGGCTGCATTTCCGCCAACGAGAAAACCTCCTCTTTCAGGAATGAAAAAACCGGCGAGATGAGCCAGAAACGCTTTGTCCCGTTTCTTGTTTTCGCTTGAACCTTCCAACCAGAGCAAAACTTCCGCAAGCGTACCGGGAGGACACGATTCCAGCGAGAAAAGCGCGCCGTCGAGTACGGTATTGGTGTGCCGATTCCGCATATGGTGCGTACGGGTATCTTCCGGACTTTGAGCCGGGTCAAACTCCAGGGAAATATCCGGGACTTTCAGCGGTGAGGGAACTCCTTCATCCAGGTCCTTACCGCACGAAGAACCAAAGAAAGTTTCCCCTTCTTCTCCGCACGCATGACGCAGTGCGCCTGCCAATGCCGTACCGCGCAAAACGGGTTTCCCCTTGCCGTCGCGGGCAAGAAGCAGCGTGTTGAAATCACTCCCGCTTCCGGGAGCAAGACCTTCCGGAAAAACCAGCGGAAGATAAAGGCCGTACATGATCTTCGACATAAAATTCACTCCTTTTCCGGCTATGGTCATTCTTTCCCGTTATTTTTCGTCAAGATCAGGTCCGCGAGCAGTTCCAGACCAAAGAGAATGATCTCTTTAGTCTGGTTATCCAGCCAGTTATCGATCGTACCTTTAATCATCCCCCAAGCCTGCCAGGTCGTATCTTTTGAGATTTGGTCACCAAAATATGCCTTCACCTCCTTCAAAGACTTGACCACGCAGATCCTGCGCAGTGCCCGGACCTGCGACGCACTGGGAAGATGGTTTCCGGAATCGGTCATTTCCAGAACATCCTGGGTAATTTTACGCCGTTCTTCATTTTCATTTTTATCCAGCGAAAGGCGTTTCGGCTTGCGTTCAAAAAGACGGACAGCTTTTCCCGGATGGACGCTGACGGCCCCGAAACCGCGCTGAGGGTCCGTTTCATCAAGGAAGAAACCATTTTCGATGAGTTCCTGGATTTTTTCAGCTGGAAGTTTTTCATTAAGCTGGATCACGGAGCCAGGTAAAATCACCTGACGGGGCGGCTGCTGACCTTTCCGTTTCACGTTCCATCCGAAAAGGACTCCGGTATTGGCCCAGACATTTAATTCCGAGGCGGAAACGCCGCATTTTTCGAGCCAGCCCTTCGCCATTTCACGCAGCTGTCCGTCCGCGTTTTTTTCATGCAGTTCAAACGGGATCGAAACGGGCGACTGCACGATAAAGACGGTTCGTTCCGCTTTTTCCGGAAGCGTCCACTCTGCCGGCGTTTCAACGATCTCCGCCGTCACGCGCCCCATCCCCTGAACGGAACGGCGTGTGCCGAATGCGCATTCCGAAACCGTTTTGAAACCTTCGATCAGCTCATTCGCTAAATTTTTCGGAAGCAGGACCAGACCGCGCCACACCATCGGCGCCATCGAATCCACTGTGTACAGACCGCGTTCCGGATTTCCCGCTTCATTTCGGTGGACACCATGGGAACGGATATCGTGCGGCATAGAACGGGCTTTCCAGAGCTGGGGGCACGACTCATCATCTCTTACGAGCAAAACGCCGTCCGAGGCTTTCATTGGAGCTTTGGAAGCCGCGTTTTGCGGAAGATCCTCATCCCACGCCTTATCCTGAAATTCAGGCTCAAGCGCGTCTCCAATCGTAAATTTTGCGGCTCGGTGCGTCAGACTGACCCGAATGGAGACCGGAGAATTCGGCTTGAATTTCTCATCGCCTTCACCGACGACACTCACCGGCTGAAGCGGCCACGCCAAAAATCGCGGTGATCCAAAAAGCTGATCCATGAATTCCGCACCGTATTTCTCAAATCTCCGGATGATCATCCCGCGAACCGCGGAGGCGGGAATCGAAAAGTCTGTCGTCTGGAGGTTCGTCTTCACTGCGGCAGCCGTCGCGGGAACGCAAACCGGGGAATCCGCCCGAAACGTCAGACGCACAGGAACCCACTTTTCGCTGAATTCCGGTGCCTGCGCGGTACTTTTCGGGGTCGGCGTTTTCCAGTTCGGAACTTCCTGTACCAGACGGGCAAGCAGTTCGCTCGGAGAAGCGTTCAGGCCGCTGATCTTCACGGAACATTGACCGCAGCCGCGATTCCGGTTACCCCCAATCGCGAAAATGGAAAGCAGGCCAAGCTGCCAGACACATTCCTCAAGTGAGTATTTCGGAAGATCCGAGAGGACCTTGCCGCGGAAAACCGTGCCTGTCCGAACGGCTTCATCCGTGCGCAGAGAGGTTTCTTTTGCGGTTCCGTATTCATCCAGGGCGGTCCGCGTAACGAGCAGCGTTTTCGCCGAGTTTTCTTCTGAAACCGCGTCCATCAGCCGGATCGAGGACTCTGCCTCCAGCTTTCCAACATCGAACGATCGGCCAAGCACATACCGGATGATCGCCGGATCAAGACCCCGATTCTCAAAAATATCGAACAGCGACTCCCGCATGAGTCCCTTGATATGCGCTCCAGGACAGAACGGACTTCCGTTCATATCGCGCGGCACGTGGTCGTTTACGCTCTCGCTCCCCAACCCGGTCCCGATCTGCGCGTCGGAATGAAGAGTCATTGAAAATTTCCAGACGTTCATCGATTTTTCCTTTCTCTGCCTTCCGGACCTCAACGGACGGTTTCCTGTTCCATGCGCCGAGCCTCTTCAAGAAGCGTCACGGCATCGATCACCCGCGTTTTCAGGACGGCCTCATTTTCCTCATCGCGAAGCCACCATCTCCCGCCTTCCTTGCCCAAATTCCGCCACAATTCCGGATGACGTTTTCCCAAAGACGCCAAAAACGCCGTCCTTAAACTCCACGGCTGACGTAAACCCGGCAAAAGTCCAGCACGAATGGTTCCCGGAAGTGCCTCAAGTGCCTTCATCATTCCGTCCAGCTCCACAAGCTCCTCAAGCGAATACGGTTTATCCGTCAGACGGATCTCCTGATTGCCAAGCTCTCCATCCCGGAACCACATTTCACGCTGCCGCCGCTCGGCAGGAGAGTCGACGAGGGTTTCCGTGACTGTTTCCCAGTCTACTCCGGGCTGAGATGGTTTCTTCCGCGAAGGATCCGCGCGAAATCCGCTCTTCGCGCTGGCAAGAAGACTTTCCGTATACTCGATCGCGCTGGCGAGCGGATACGTTGTTTTGCAGAAAAGCACACCCGCGGAGATCGTCAATCGGTTTCCCGTCGCGGGCCAGAGTTCATAGTCGCCGAGTACCGATTTCTTTTCATTCGCCAACTTTTCCGAATACTGCGTAAAGGCTGTGCTCATCTGCTTCACGAATTCCATCGCCCAGCCGGAATGACACAGAAGCGTCACATCGTCACCGCCGAGAATAAGAGGGCGGAAAGGCAGGATCAGACAGCCGTTCGCTGCGTAAGAGGATTCCAGCTCCTCGCGGTTTTCTTCCATCCAGAGGCGGACCGTTTCTTTCAGAGCTGCGGTAAATGCACCGTTCGTGCATTCTGCAAGCGAACTGCTGAAAGCCTTAAACCACTTTTCACGGCTTTCTTGGAGTTCCTCTCCCTCCCCGGCGAATTCCTTGACCATGTGCGCGATCTGACGCCCCATGTCGTTTCCATCCATGCAGACGACCGCCCAGCGGTTGCGGTTTCCAAGCGCACGGGCTGCCGCTATGGCTTCTTCGCGCTCCTGTTGATCCTGTTCTTCCTCCGGACTCACGTTTCGGAAAAAGTCCATCTTCATGTTGGAGCCGCACGTTTCTTTCAGCAGTTCTTCAAATTCTTCATTCAGCTCCTCTAGCACTTTCTTGATCGGCGTCGCCGATTTCTGGTTGAGATCCTGACGGCGTGCTTTTTCCATACGTTCTTTGATCAACTCGTGGACCGCCCCTTTTTCACGTACCGGCCAGAGTCCGGAAAGGGCGCACGGATAGATCTTGCCGGGTTCCATCGGCGGAACAAAAGGGTAAAGATCCACCGCTTCCGGGATCGAGTTCATCTCTTCGCATTCCCCGAATCGGATGTCCAGCCCGTGACTATGTGCCGTCTCGGTCAGTTCTTTACGAAGATCCGCGATATTGCCGCCGTCATTTTTGGAAAACAGTCCGCGTCCCCCGCCGGTAAAGATACATTCCCACCCGTATTTCTTCGCTGCCTGCGGAGCTTCCTGATGGTCAAATTCTTCCACGATCAGACTGCCGCCGATGATGCCTTTCAACTTCGGTACCGCGAAAATGTATTTCTGAATACCGCGAACATCATAAACCAGATACATAACCCTCTCTCCTGAAAAATCCCGGTTCTTACCGGCCTTGAGCCTTCATTCCATAGAACGCTGCCGTGTTATATTTGTGTAAACTTTTTTCTGTCTCACTCCTGCGATGAAAGCACCACCGCCTCCTGCCTCTTTTTAGTATACCTATATTTCTCCAAAATTTCTAGGCTTCCCACGCGAAATTTATAGAAATTTCGTAAATTCCCGCTATTCTGATGTTTCCGAAGAGGAAAATTCTTTATCTGCCGCTTCACTCCAACTATGAATTCAAATGACGTGACAGAAAAAAGGAAGGTTTCTGGATTAAAAAAAACGCGGTTTTCCCACCTCTCGCGAGACAGAAAAACCGCGTTTTTTTGGACTAAAAAGCCCTTTTCACCCGCGGTTTACCGAGACAGCCTAAATATAGGCTGTAACCCTGTAAAATCCAGGCACTCGGTACACCGCTCGGCCCGCCTGCTCCGGAGACTTTCTCACGCTGTAACCCTGTAAAATCCAGGCACTCGGTACACCTCAGAGCAACAAAAACCGTTATCCGTGAGATGCTGTAACCCTGTAAAATCCAGGCACTCGGTACACCGGATACCATGCTGGCTACGACGTCCGGCTTGTGCTGTAATCCTGTAAAATCCAGGCACTCGGTACACCCAGATGATGCAGTTCAACTCGGGAATGCTTGCGCTGTAACCCTGTAAAATCCAGGCACTCGGTACACCAGAAAGTTTTCGTCCAGGGCGGACTGGGACTGCTGTAACCCTGTAAAATCCAGGCACTCGATACTCCCTCCAGGTGATGAATTTTATTTTATCATCAGGCAAGCGGTTTGTCAAGAGTCTCCCCGCGAGAAAAATCGAAAAATTTTTTTCACTTTTTTTGTTATTTTTCGACAACTGGATGTTTCTATAGACAGAGAAGAGGATAAGAACAGGAAAAAAATAAAAAAAATTTGAAAAAATTTCTGTCATTCCCGGACACCTGCGTGTTTATTCCTATAGCAAGACATGAAACTTAACAGAAAGGAAACCTTATGAAAAATGATTTTGTTCGGTGTTTTCGCGGCGCGATGAATATCGTGGATACCAGCTTCGTGATGGAAGATGGTTTTGAGATTTTTATGGAGGGGTTTTCGGATACATTCAAAAAGAATCCGCTGATCATTCTGGATACGGTACTTTATGAGCTACGGAATCAACGGAAAGATAAATCGGCCAAAGCGATACGGGCCGCCCGGTGTCTGGAACTTATCGACCGGCTGGCGAGAGAGGGCGTTGTCGAGATTGCGGAAGAACGAACACACCAGAGGCATTGCGACCGGGGGTTCCTGCGTATCGTGCAGGAATATCATGGAGAACGCGATATTAACTTTTTCGTGCAAGACCATAATCTTAGCGATGATGTGTACCAGCTCAGCCAGCTGACTTCGATCTCGCACAAACATTCGCTCCGGATTTTTGATCTCCATAACGGTATGCTGAATGAGAAATCGGATCTGATCCGCCGGGTCTTGACCCAACAGCATGGGATTCCGTTCAGAAAGCACACTCAGAAACCGTCCTCCCGCCGTCCCGCGGAGCCGTTCAAGTCCAGCCGAACGCCTGATCCGGAAGTCCTGGCACCGTCCCGGCTCTCGCCCTCCGACGCGCTCGAAACCGGCAGCACGGTCTACACACGGGATCCGGAACGCAAAGAGATCCTCCTCGGCGAGGTGATCAGCTCCGGCGGTGAAGGGACGGTCTACAAAACGAATTATCCGGAGATCGTCTGTAAGATCTACCATCCGGAAAAACTTACGTCCGCCCTGCAGAAAAAAGTGGAACGGATTTCCGCAGTCAGCTTCGTACGATGGAACAGGAACTGTTTTCCGCCGCGATCCTCCTCTTCATGGTCATGCTGCCCGGGAAACATCCCTACGCACACCACGGAGGCGGAGATCCGGCAGAAAATATCCGGAAAGGACGCTTTCCCTACCCGCTCGGTGAACTGAACGCCAACGGCGTCCCGGACGGGAAATGGCGTTTCTGCTGGTCGCACATCAACCGTCCGCTGAAAGAACGTTTTTTCATGACGTTCCATGAATCGGGATTCCTGGATCCAAGGACCACGATCGACGAATGGCTCAACGACTTCCGATTTTACCGAAAGGTCCTGAAAAATCCGGAGATGACCTTTACCGGGCCGCGAATGCAGTACGGTTTCGAGCTGATGATCTTCCCGCGTAATCGACGGCGCGTCAGTGGTGAAGCGCACCCATCCAACCGATTCCGCACAGACGGTAAAACGGACCTTCAGGCACAGATGGAAAAGCTGGAAAACGAAATGTTCGTGCTGTTCACGTCGTTCCAGACCTCTCCGGTTCCCGAACCTCCTGCGCCTCCGGTCACGCTGAAACCCGTACCTCCGGTCACGCCGAAACCCGTGCCTCCGGTCACGCTGAAACCCGTGCCTCCGGTCACGCCGAAACCCGAAGATCTGCGCATTCCGCAGCCGACATCGCGCGGGAATATTTTCAGCGATGCCGCGCAGTACGTCCAGAATTGCTGCCACAGGTTTTTTTGAAAGACACGGCACCAGAATGTTTTCAATTTTTCAAATTTGACCCATTTCGAAAGGAAACTCTCATGAAAAACCTTCGTGTTAAACTCCAGGATCTCCTCGACAATCCGGCTCCCTGTGTTCCGATCGCGTGCTGTCTCGATGTTTCCGGTTCCATGAGCCGGGATAAACTTCGGGAACTGAATCGCGGGATCACCACGTTCTTTGAATCAGTCCGGGCTGACCGAACGGCCGCCGCGAGTGCCGAGACCGCGATCATTACATTCTCCAGCGAAGCAAGATTGATCCAGGATTTTCAGACTGTCGGTTCGTATTCGACCATTCCACAGATCCCTGAGGCCAGCGGCTGTACCGCGATGGGGACCGGCGTTACCCTGGCATTGGATCAACTGGAATACCAGAAACAGTGTTTCCAGAAAACAGGCGTGGATTACTATCAGCCGTGGCTCGTTCTCATGACGGACGGTCATCCCTATGGCGAGAGCCGTGCTGTGACGGAATCGGCTGCGGCCCGGTGTCGTGAGATGGAAAGAGACGGCAAACTCACCGTTTACCCCATCGCTATCGGCGAAGTTGCGGACCTGGAAGCTCTCCAGACGTTCACGACCGGTGAAGTCCTGCGTCTGAAAGGACTCTGCTTCTCTGAGTTCTTCCAGTGGCTCTCCGCGTCGGTGGTCCAGGTTTCCCAGTCCCGTCCGGGTACTTCTTTTTCTCGCGATTTTGGAGGCATGAAAAAATGGCGTCAGATCTGATCCTGAAAACCGCCTGCGCCAGCATGACCGGGCGTTCTCACCGCCGCCGCAATGGACGCTGTGAAGACGCCTGCGCCGACAAGGCTCTCCGTACTCCCTCAGGCAGACTCATTCGGCGTTCCGTTGTCGTGTGCGACGGTGCCGGAAGCTGCCCGCTCGGATGGCTTGGAGCACAGATCGCGTCCCGAATGGTTGCACGATGGCTCGCAGAAAACTTCAATCTGCTTTCCGAAAACAGAATTTCGCCGCAAACGGCCGCACGAAAACTCACCGGCTGCGTCCAGCGAACGATCTCAAAGTTTGCCGGAAATCGAGGTTTTTTCAGCTCCCTGAGGCCTTTTTCCTGTACGCTTGCGGCCGCAGTCCTGAACTGGGACGGACGCTGGATCACCGCGCACATCGGCGACGGCGGGATCACCGCACTTGACGAAAACGGACCTTTCATCCTCTCCGCCCCGCAAAAAGGAGAGTTTGCCAACGTCACGTATTTCATCACGGACCGCGATGCCGCGCAGAATGTCCGAATCATCCGCAATACCACCCCCATACGCGCGTTTGCTCTGTTTTCGGACGGTCTGGAAAACCTGCTGATCCAGCCGGCCGAATCTCTCGTAGCTCCCGCGATGCGCGATATTCTTACCTGGCTTGAAGATGCGGAACCGCGGGAAGTCACCGACGCGCTCCAAACGGCACTCGAGGAGGTTTTCCTGCCACGGACCACGGACGACTGCACGCTCGCGCTTCTTTCGGGAGTACCTCGACGGCAAAACGCTCCATAAACGCGGAGTTTATTCGAAATGTTCTTCGGTAACGAAAGCACGATCAAACTTAACCAGTTCAGAAGCAATACTGGATATTTTACGCGCGTTTTCCATAGTGATTTACCTTTTCATGATTTTTTATATTTTTTCATGTTTTTTATCAGAAATCATAAATTGAGACTTGAAATTTCAAATTTTTCGCGTAAAATAGTTAGTATCCCTTCCCAAACCTGCTTTCCGATGAAAAAATGAGAGCGTTTTGAGAAGTTCCTTAATCATTTGGTTAAACTTTACTTCCAATCAGTCAGAGGAAAATCATGAAACGTCAGAATGGATTCACTCTCGTAGAACTCCTGGTCGTTATCGCCATCATTGGAATGCTGGTCGGTCTTCTGCTCCCAGCGGTTCAACAGGCACGAGAAGCAGCGAGAAATATGCAGTGCAGCAATAATCTGAAACAAATGGGACTGGCTGCGCACAATCACCTTTCTACCGCAAAATGTTTTCCAACAGGCGGTTGGCATTATCGATGGGTCGGAGTGCCTGAAATGGGATTTGGAATGAAACAACCGGGAGGTTTTCTCTACAGTCTCCTCCCATTTATGGAACAAAACGCTCTCTTTCAACTCGGAACGGACAATCCTGACGAAGGAACCCGAACAAGGATCACGACCCCGCTGAATTTTACGCACTGTCCATCAAGACGTGTCGCCAAACTTTACCCCTATACTGGAAATTCCACGTGCTACACACGGGATGGGGGCGGAGTAAGTGTTTCTGAATCCCTCAAAACTGATTATGCCGCCTGCTCCGGCACATACACTCCCAACGGGAATAACGATTACGGCGGATTCGGAGCCACGAAAGTTCGTGAACTTGCCGACAAAACAATTCGTGACAAGAATGCGGAAGCCTCTAAAAATCTTACCGGAATTACTTACGGATACAGCAACATCGCGGACGGTGAGGTCCGTGACGGAATGTCCAACACCTACCTTTACGGTGAGAAAAGCCTGAACGCAAGCTGCTACGAAGATGGAAAAGACGGTTCGGATAATGAGTGCGGATACGCGGGACACGGAAATGAAACCTGCCGAGGTGCTTTTTCAAACTATCAATCTACTTCACTGGTCTATCAGGACCGCGCCGGTGTCCAGCGTCACTTCGCGTTTGGAAGCGCTCATGCCGGAGCCTGCAATATGTCTTTTGCTGACGCGAGTGTTCAGAAAATCTCATACTCAATCGAATTTGAAGTTCATTTCTGTTTGTCAAACAAAAGCGATGGCGGATACTACAACGGAAATTTTGTACAAATCGAATACTAAACCCAACTTATTCAATACGAACACATTACATTGAAGCTCTCCAGCCCGTTTTGCCAGAGAGCTTCCAGAATACGCGCCGTCTTCAGGCAAGAAACTTATCAGTGCCCCAAACTCGTCTTCAGAAGTTCCCTTTCCAATCGTATCCGTACAGTTTCGCGTACATTTTGAACCACCGTGCCTGCTCCGCGCCGTCGGTCAGGAAAAGGATCGGATGCGGACCGCGGTACATATCGCAGACGTTCTCAAGTTTATCCATATCCATCCGGAAACGAGTCGTGCAGCCGCCGGCAGAAGTGAACTCGGGAGAACTGATGATCCGGCCGGTATACGCGGACAGCATTCCGTCAAAGGTAAACTTGGCGATCAGCCCCTGAGCGTTTTCGGGGAATCGGGCATCGATCGCGGCGGTTTTGGGAAGCATATGCGCAAACGGACGGATAAAAAACGGAAGCTCCGGTCTGTTCTGATAGGCGGGATACATCTGAAGCCCCGTCGTACAGTGCGAGCCGTAGTACTCATTCCGTTCGGTATCAAAATCCGGATTATGGAGGAATCCCGCCCGGTCGAGCAAATGATTTCCCAGCATCATCGTGAGGAGGGAATCTGCCTGGTCTTCACACGCGCACGGCGACAGGACGCTGTTGAGAAGCGAAAAGCCGATGCACGGTTTGCGTTCCTTGAACATCAGACACTTGATGGTCACGGCATCCGCGTGATAGCGTTTTTTCAGAAGCTGGAGCGTATACCAGGAACGGATCCCGTGCTGAATGTACACGTCGTCCACGTCGATCACTTTTTGAGCCTTGGCCTTGAACACCTTCGCCATATCGAGAAGCTCCGGAGAGTCGGCAACCGAATCGAACAGGTCATTGTAGATCTGTGCCGGTACCGCGGCGATTTCGACATTGAGCCGGTCTACGTTGGAACAGGAAGGAACGGTGATTTTTTCTTCCGGGTAACTCCCAACGCGGATCATTCGGCTTTGCGACAGTTTTTTATGTGCATTGACCGCCCGAAGTGCTCCCTCGATCGCAGACCAATTTTCAAAAGAGTGGATGAAAAGCAGATCCGGACTGTTCGCCAATGCCGCGTTGGGGAGCTGATGACTGGCTCCGACCGGAACGTAGACGACTGCCGGCAGTTCCATTTTGCCGCACATCTCGGCAACCCAGTTCTGCATCGTGTTCCAAAAACAGAAGATGAACACCGCATCCGGCTTCTGCTGTCTCATCTGCTCAACAAACTGTGCGGCCGCCGATTTCGTGTAAAACGTCGGATAGAAATCGATCTCCATTCCCAGCCGCGCGTTGACTTCCTCGATCTTCGCCCGAAACTGCTTTTCCCGCTGTGCCGGCTCGTAATACGGCCCCGGATAGGTCGACCATTTATTCACCGCCCAGGAATCCTCAAACTCCCCCGCCTCAACGACTTCGCGCGGCGGATACATAAACGCGACCGTGACCTTTGCCGGTGACTTCGGAAGCGGTTTGAATTCCTCGCTTACGTCCTTGAACTCGGCGGCAAAAGAGGTTTGAGACATCACGGCGGCAGTCGCGACAGCCGCAGCGGTTCCCGTCTTGAGAAAATCACGGCGGGATACGTCGGATACTTTATCTTGAGCACAGCAATGTTCACACATAGTCGGTCTCCATACAGAATGAAAGGCAGGATACTTCAAAAAAACAAGCAGCAACCTCTAAAACACCATTTTCAGACAGAAGCGCCGCAACTGAAACTCCATTATAGCATGGAACAAATGCGTTGTCAAGGAGTTTGAGCGAGAGAGAAAATTTTTTCCAAAAAATGCCAATTTGAAATCAAGTCCATTTGATTTTTTGTCAATATTTGTTATCATGGAGAAATAGTTTCGTGTTTTGAGATAAAAAAGAGGTGTACAAAATGTCGCAAACGCGGTTTTTCTTCGTGGATAAAAGGGACGATCGGCTGGAAAAACTCGGGTGCAGGCTGACTATTTTGCAAACGCTGATCCCGTGGGAGATTTTTCGGAAAAAGCTGGAATGTCTGTACAAAAATTCTCCAAAAGGAGGAAGGCCGCCGTATGACTGCGTGATGATGCTGAAGATCCTGATCCTGCAAAGTTT
>JAFQUP010000088.1 GCA_017408405.1 Thermoguttaceae bacterium | reverse complement strand
TGGTCACTAATAGTCAAAATTTAGCGATTTTTTTGATTTTTCTCTTTTTTTACTGTTTTTCATTTATTCCTTCCCGGAAATTTCCGATAGTCTCAACAATAGTGGAAATGCGAACAGCACACACGAAAAAGATTTTCACATAAGGAGGTTTGGGATGGAATCCAAACAAAAAAAACAGCGAAGAAGAGCAAGGAAGCAGCTGGCGGCGTTTCTTTCTGCCGTACTCGCGACTTCTTTCGCGTCGAGCGTTTTCGCGGATGTGGTAGAGGTAGCGGATTGGACATCGCTAAATACCGCTCTGAGTCAAACGACTTCCTCGGAGCTTTCTCTCGCGGGTAATATTGATCTCGCCAGCGGTAATCCTTCCGTTGGCGCTTCACACACGATTGATCTCAAAGGTAATCAGCTTACTCAAAACGGCAATGGTTTCGTCTTCTCTTCCGCGGGGCAGACACTTACCATTAAAGACTCCAATCAGGGCGAATCTGGCAGTCAGCTCGATTTCACCTCCTTTGGTGCCTCTGGTTCCGCTGCCGGTACCGTGAAATTCAACGGTCTGTCTCAGACTTTCGCTAATGGGCTTACCTTGGCCGGGCAGAATCTCACCCTTGATGATGCCTCTGTCATCACTGTCGTCGGAACCATGAACAGCGGCTCCAGCCTCCTTAAGCTCAACGCCGCCTCTTCAATGGCCGCGGACACTCTGAATGGAGCGCACTTTGAACTGGACGGAGCTTCCCAGCTTCAGGGAACGACCGTGAATGCCGAGAACGGATTTACCCTTTCCGTTAAAGGCGCATCCTACTTTAGCGCGGCACAGGATACCGAAGCGGACGATCCCTCCGCCACCGGAATTCTTACTGTTGTCACCAAAACCGGCGATACGGTTACCGTTGACGCGGCCGGTGCCGCTTCCACTTCTGAGCAGTCGGCATTTGTTGTCGGTACCAAAACCAGTCTGGCCGTTAAGGATGACTTTACTTTCAGCGTCCTCAACGGAGCTTACGCTTCTCTGGCTGACCTTTCACTGACTGTTGAATCGGGAAAAACCGCGGATTTCATCATCGATGGTTCGCAAACTTTCACGGCCCAGGCGGACGACGGAAATGAGTCAAGCCAGTCGATGAACTCTACTCTTGTCCTGAAGTCCCTCGAAAGTTCCGGAAAACTTAACTTCAAACTCCAGAATGGCGGTTCACTTTATCTGGAAAATGGCGATCTGACCCTCGATGAGGAAAACGACGTTCAGATTACCAAAGACCTCAACGCGAAAGCGGCTTCCGTGCTGTCGGTCGGGGGAACACTTTCTGTCGATAAAGACTTCTCCGTCGGAACCGGTACTGACTCAAACGTCAGTCAGCTTTATGCCGACAAACTGATTCTGGCTCCTAATGCCGATTCCTCCGTGGATTTTGCCGTCAAGGACGGTCAGTCAGCGCAGGCTGGCGTCATTCAGGCCGCTCTCAATAATGGAGCCTCGCTGAGTGTCATGCTTAGCGGAGGGGCCCAGCTGGGAGCGTTCGCGGATGAGAATAACGACGCCTGGAAAGGCGAAATGACGCTCGGTGCCGAAAACGGCGGAAATGTCAGTATTGACCTTGCCGAAGGAAGTATTCTCATGGCAAATCAGGCCATGAACATTACCCTTCAGGATGGTGATTCAATTTCGCTTGACGACAAAGCCCAGATTTACGTCGGGGGAATTTCCGAAGGCGGGTACACGAATGTCCAGTCCGGGGAAAATCTCTCCATCAATACCGTTGGCGATGCCTTCATCAGCGTAACCAAAACCTCCCAGATCTATTCGGTTGGCATCACTGAATTCAAAGCCGCGGCAGGAGCGGAGCTCACTGTCGTCGCCAGTGGCGAGGATGCCTCAAATCCGACTCTGTTAAGCTCTGAGGACGGTACTTTCATCGGCGGTGCCGGATCTGTCATCTTCAACGTCGGGGATAATTCTGTCGTCGGAAGTTGCCAGAACATGACCATTGGCGACACGGAAGGCGGATATGTCGATTTCACCATCGCGGGTAAGGGGTCCTACGTTTACGTCGGAAATCCCAATGACCACTCCGATTCAACCATTGGAAATCTTACGATTGCCGAACACGGTACGGTAAACATGACGGTCGATAATTCCTCCGCCATCAATGCCGGAACTTCAATGACCATTGCCAAAGAAGAAGACGCTATCGCCAACGTGAATCTGGCAGACGGCGGAACGCTCAATAGCGTCGGCGACATGATCATCGGTGACAAAGGAACCGCGATCGTCGATGGAGAGGGAAGTCTCATCGCCGGTGGACAAATCACTGTTGGACAGTCGGAGGATAACGGCTCTTCCGTCTCACTTCGAAACGGTACGGTTGAAACGACCGGCCTGATCGTTGGAGCCGCGGAAGACACGGATGCGGAATTTTCACTTTCCGGAAACAAATCCCTCTTTCACCTGCTTGCTCCCGCGGAGGGTGCGAAAGAGACCGTCGGATACGGTTCCGTCAACCTTGATGGACTCAAAAGTGAAGATATGTCCTCATGCGTTTACTTTGAAAAAGGTTCCCAGCTCATCGCGCACGGCGGAATCAGCTTCAACGATTCCGATGTCTATCTGAATTCGGATACGACTCTCGCCTCAAACGGCGGAATCCGTTTCAGCGGCGCGCGAGTTTACGACTATAATGGTTCGCTGAACGCGAACGGCGACGTCTCCTTCAAAGATTCCACCTACTACCTGGGAATTGGGACGGATGGTTCCGCGAATACGATCAAAGTCAACGACGGAAGTCTCTCCATTGAGAACAGTAAACTTGAAGTTTACTTCACCGGCTACGGAAACATTTCCGGAACCGAATGGAATATCGCTCAAGTGGAATCCGATGATGAAAACGACAAAATCTACGGCGAGTGGGAAATCAACTCTCCGATGGAAGTCTATACTTTTGACCAGTCGCTTTCCGAAGACGGTAAAAAACTGACCCTCACCACCACCTTGAAGCAGGAATACTTCAACGGACGCGCGAATACTCTCCAGCTCGCGAGACAGTCCCTTTGGAATACCGTTGATGACCGAATTAACTGGAATGCCGATGGGCGCGCGTACTGCGGCTACAAATCGCCAAACTGGAACTACGAGGAACGGTCTGCTTTCTGGATGAAATCCGGGTACCATGGACTCGATGTCAAGGGAAATAACGGATACGATATTAACGCGTTTGCTCTCACTCTCGGCGCGGATTGTGCCTTTGAGGAATACTTTGCCGCCGGTGCCTTCTTCAGTTTTAGCAGCCCTGAAATGGAAGAAGATTACGAAACCGCTGACGCGAACAACTACTCCTTCGGCGTTTATGCCGGATACAAAACGTTCGCTGATTTGGAAATCCGCGGAACTCTCGCCTACACGCTGTCAAAATATGATATGACGCGCGTCATGGGAGAGGCAGGTTTCGCGACCTCCAGCTTCTATGGGTCTGGACTCACCGTCAGTGCTGAAATCGCCAAACCCTTCTACTTCGGAAACTTCGTTGTCCGGCCTCTGTTCGCCATCGACAGCGAAATCATCTGGCAGGAAGAGGCCATGGAGTCAGGGGCTTACGCAATGTACTACGACAAAACGGATGATTCGTGGACCTACGCGAGATCCGGGGCAAAAATCGACTATTCTGTCACCGATCAGCTCACTCTCCGCGCGAAGGCTTTCTACGCCATGCAGCTGGATGACCAGGGGGCCACGAAAACCACCGCCCGATTTGTCGGAGACTCAAAAGCTGAGCAGTTTACCGGAAAATTCGTTGGAGACGACTACTTTAACATCGGGGTCTCCGCCGCGTATATGTTCACGCATAATTTCTCCGTCTTTGCCGACTATAACGGATTTTTCAACAGCGAATCCACCTCCACCTACGTCAACGGCGGTTTCCAGATCAATTTCTGATTCGATTCGCTCCAGAATGGGACTTTTCAGAATTTGAACAGTCCTGAAACTCAAACGGGTGAAACCGGAATCGTTCGCGAAATGAACCGAACCGGTACTCACGTCATCCGGAACACTGGAAACGGTGTCCGCGTTTACCCGCGGATGCCGTTTTGGGCTTTTTAAAACAGCTTTCGGGAAATAAAATAAAATAAAATAAAAGATTTTCCGGTTCTCTATCCGGAAAAGTCCGTAATTGTTTTTTTTGAAAAAAAAGACCAAGCCTGGGGAAATGTCTTGACTTTTTTGGAAAAATAAGCTATGATTGAAAGTAAAAGTCGTTTTTATCTTTCGGATTTCCTTCCCTTAAAATTTTAGCGGAACCATTCCTCCCCGCGTTTTTTTCGATGAGATCACGAATGCGTTATTTCCTTTCCCTGCCGTTTCTTTATGCTGTTTTTGTCGTTAAGCGGAAACAGTTTAACGCTCTCTTTCAAACGTACCTGACAAATTTTCCCGCGTTTCCGCGTTCAGTGTTTTCCTTTTCTCTTATTCTCGTTCTCACGATCATTTTCCAGTTACTTCCGCTTTTTCCCGCTTCGCTTCCGGCAGGTGAAGTGCGTTCAGGCTGGCGGCGGCACCATTCTGATTTGGAGGCACACCAGGCTTCTCAACCGAATTTTAATAAACAGATTGAGGAATTCCCTCCGCTGGTCTGGTTCGTCCATGGAATGATCATGGTCCGTGACGAATTCAATCTTGAGATGGAGTACCTCTGGAAAATTTTTCCCAATGCTTCCGCCGTGACGATGAAACGGTGGGCAGCCCCGCGCGGCCCGGATCTTTCTCTTGAAATGCACTGGGACAGATCAGTCGTTGAGGCCGAGAAATTCGCGAAAAAACTCGCTCTCGAAATCGAAAGTCTTTCCGAACGGGATCGTGAACGGCTTGTCCTGGTCGGCCATTCACTTGGCGGGCGAATTGCCGTGCGTGCCTTGGCTTCCTTTTTCAGGCGGAACCATCTTCAGATCAGGCAATGCGTTTTAGCTGGCGCCGCGATGGACTTCAATGATCCGGATTTGACTGAGGCCGTTTTCGCTTCGAGTCTTCCGGTTTGCAGTCTGATCAATCCCCGCGATGTCATGATGAACGCCTACCGAATCGCGGATCACCGAACCGGACTGGGAACCGGCTGCCTGTTTCCCATGGATGAGAATGAATTTTACGAAATCGCGCTCGTCGACACGAACACGCATTTCGGATATGAATATCTCCGCCGCCTTTTTGAGTGCATTCAGAATGACGATTTTTCCAATCCGGAAGTGATCGTCCCGCAGGTTATCCCGCCGATTTATTTCCCAAAATTTGGAGGCAGGTGGACGACATTGGACGAATTCCTGGGGTGGAAACTCCAGAAACATTCCGCCACGGGACTATGTCGAATCCTGGATCACGAAGAAAATTTAACCGTCGGAGGAAGGGGACCGGAAGTAAAGCTTGCGTTTGCGCGCGTGAGGCAGCAGCTGACAGAGCAGGAAAAATTTCAGCCCCCTACTGATAATTGGGTCTTCTCAAACTCAAAACCCCTCGTAAATTTTTCTTCCGCAGGAAGTGCCGCATGGTGGATTGACGTGGAAGAATTTAAAGGATGGCGTGTCCAGAAAAGCAGAGCCACCGCAAAATGGAGGCTTCTTGACCCGGAATCCAGAAAAAGAGTTTTCGGTGGTGAGTATGAAGTGCGTGAGGCGTTTCAGTTCGTAAAAAATCGGATAGAAATATCTCACGAATAATGAACGGAATCCCAAACGCGTTTTCTGCGGAAGAATGGAAAATATCATATCGGAAAATCCCTTTTTCGCGTGGATTTTCCAAATGAAATTATCGAATCAAAGGATTAAAGATGACTTTACTGAAAAAACTGATTTTCTCCCTCGTTCTGCTGGTGTTTTGCGCGACAGCGGCTGCCGGTGAAGGACGAACGACCCTTAACTGGAATTACGGATGGACTTTTGCCCGGGTTTTGCCGGGAAACGAGAGAACGCAGGATGTCGGCGCGATGAAACCCGGAGATGCCATAATTTCCGAAAAGATGGAAGAACCAGTGCCTGTCCGACTCCCCCACGATTGGGCGATTGCCGGCCCTTTTGACGAGAAATCAAGAAATGGCGGGCAGGGAAAACTCCCTTGGCGTGGTGTCGGCTGGTATTTTAAAACATTTGAATTACCTAAAACGGATACGGACCGCGCGGTCATTCTTGATTTTGACGGATGCATGGCGTTCCCAGAAGTTTACGTGAACGGAATCTTTGCCGGCGGCTGGGACTACGGATACGTTCCTTTTCAGATTGACATTACCAAATACCTTAAATTCGGTGAAAAAAATACTGTCGCGGTTCGTTGCGACGTTCGGAAGCACGCCTCCCGCTGGTATCCAGGAGCGGGAATTTACCGAAACGTAAAATGGATTCAGTGTTCATCAAAAGCCCGGCTGCCGATGGGAAGCGTTTTCGTCTCCACTCCTGAAATTTCCAATGGGAAGGCTGATGTCGCGGTCTCAATCAACGCGGACGTTGATCCCGAATTGGAAAGCCCCGTTTACGCTGACGTGAGAATCTTTGATTCCAACGGAAAAACCGCCGCAGAAACGTTCGCACTTCCGCTTCAGGAAAACGGAGGAACTGCCGCGAAAACGACACTTTCGGTTATCGCGCCGAAACTTTGGTCTCCGGATTCGCCAAAACTTTACTCACTCAAGGTCACTCTCCGTGCCTGTGCTCGGTGTTCAGGTTTTCAGCCGCAAAACGAAACGAACCGCGAGATGATCTTCGATGAGATCGAAATTCCCTTCGGTATTCGCTCCATTGAATGGACTGCTGATGACGGATTTCACCTCAACGGAAAACGTCTTCAACTTAAAGGAGTCAACCTTCATCATGACCAGGGAATCTGCGGTGCCGCCTCCCATCCAGCCGCCATTGAACGTCAGCTTCGAATCATGAAGGAAATGGGAGTCAATGCGATTCGCACGAGCCACAATCCGAATTCAGCCGCCTTTATGGACCTTTGCGACCAAATGGGATTCATCGTCTGGAACGAACTTTTCGATAAATGGGATGCCACGGTTGATCTTTTTGACCAGACCAGATTCGATGAATTTACCGAGCGCCAGGCTCGGCAACTCGTTTATCGCGACAGAAATCGGCCTTCCGTCTGCGTTTGGTCCATCGGAAACGAAGTTTTCGATGTGGAACACGGGCGAAAAGGTTCTTCAAATCCATTCCTTGATGGTCCACGCCGTGTCCGCCATATCGCGGACTGTTTCCGAAAATTTGATCCCACCAGAAAAACGGCTTTCGGATGCTGCGTTTCGGGAACCTGCACGCCGGACGACCACACGCGTGATGCCGTTGACGTCATTGGATGGAATTACGGCGCGCAGTATCGAAAAGCCAGAATCCGATATCCTGAAAAGACCATGGTTTATTCTGAAAGTGCCTCGGCCGTTTCTACCCGCGGATACTATGAACTGCCGCACCCCGGAAAAAAAGATCAGTTCAACGCTGAAACCCATCAAATCGACGGATACGATTGGTGCTCTGTCCCATGGGGAGATATTCCGGACGTTGAATTTGACCGAATGGAAAAAGATCGATATGTCGCGGGTGAATTCGTCTGGACAGGATTCGACTACCTTGGAGAACCCTCGCCGTTCAACGAAGACGCCCGATCAAGCTATTTTGGTATCGTCGACCTCTGCGGAATACCCAAGGACCGCTACTTTCTCTATCGAAGTTACTGGAATCAGAATGACGAGACCCTCCACATTCTACCACATTGGAACTGGAAAGTCGGAGATAAATTGCCGGTTTATCTTTACTCAAGCGGTGATTCGGCTGAACTTTTTCTTAACGGAAAATCATTGGGAAAAAAAGCCAAACTCAAAGAATTACTTCCCTTGAAAAACGAAACGCTGACATTCACGAAAACGCCTCCCGCGATTTCCGCAAGTTCTTCTGAAACGCGCGATGGAAAAAGTAATACGCCGGAAAAGGCGTTTGATGCCGATTCTGATACCCGATGGTGCGCTTCATCCGAAAGAAACGGTGAATGGCTGCGCCTCGATTTTGAAAAAGAGATTCAGCCATTGGGCCAGATCATTACTCTTGAGCAGCATGCCGAAAAATATCGTTTACGCCTGGAAATTTCCGCCGACGGTCAAACGTGGGAGACTGTCTTCACTCATGAGCGCAATTCGGCCTTAGGAAACACTATTCAGATTCCGGCTTCCGCATGGACAAAACCCGCGCGTTCCTTCCGTTTGATTTTTGATGAGACTGTCCCGGGAACCTGGGCTTCTGTCCGCGAATGGCGATTCACGGACGAACTCTCCGAATCGAATACTCTCCCTCCCTACTACGCGGTCATCGACAAGTACCGCCTTCGCTGGGAGGACGTTCCGTACGAACCAGGAATCCTCGAAGCGGTTGCGTTTCGTGACGGAAAGGAAATTGGACGCCGTACGCTGCGAACTGCCGGTGAAACCGCCGCGATTCGCCTGACACCTGAAAAAACTTCTTTTGGCGGAAACGACGATCTCATCTTCATTCTGGCGGAAGCGGTTGATGAGGATGGAGTACTCTCTCCCAACGAAATGCGTTCTTTCTCTGTCTCCGTCGAAGGGCCGGCCGAACTCGTCGGAATTGGAAATGGAAATCCAATGGGGTACGATCCGCTTACTGATGGCGTTCATCAGCTTTTTTACGGAAAAGCGATGATCGTTCTCCGAAGTACTGACGGTAATGGAAAAGAGATTCGCCTGAAAGCCGTTTCGGAAGGTATTCAGGGAAGTGAAGTCATTTTGAGAAAGTAACGTTCAACCCGAAAGAGGCAAAATCCCAAATGAGGCTCTTTCGGGGGCTTTTTTTCTCTTTTTTCTTTGCGTTTCCCTTGAAATTTTCTGGAAAACAGAGTAAAATACGGAAAGTAAACGGAAGGGACTTTCAAAAACTGCTTTTCGGGGAGAAAATGAGTTTTGGAAAGCCGCCTAAGTAAAGTGCTCAAAATGCCCAGTTTTTTTCTTTGATATTTTGAGGAGATTCAAATGACCATTCGCGGAGAAATCAGTACCTGCCGTACTCCGTTTTCTCTGTCCAACCCAAGGAGTTTTTAGCATGACTCAGACCGGAATGATGCTCGCCCAGCTCTTTTTACTGATGCTAGGTCCGTGGAATATTTCATTTAATGAAGAAAATGCTGTCCTGAAACTTGAAAATCAGGAACAAAGTATCGTCGTCGAAGGAACTCTTTCCTTCACCAGTGGTGATCAGCAGTGGAAAGTCGTCAATCCGCGTGACGCCGTCCCAAACCGGCTTGGAATCGCCAATAAAAGTAACGACATTCAGGGATACCTTACCTTCCAGCAGAATGGAAATCGTCTTGAAATGCTCGTTTCGCACCGAACTCGGCAATTTTACTCCGGGATTCTGAAATTCGATGGGAAAGTTAAATTCCGAGGCACGTCTTTCGCCTGCAAAACCCAGGCTTCAACCTCGGAGCGCGTCCTTTTCCTTGGCGCGGGGGCTGGTGATTCGTTGAAGAACGATACTCTCTTCGCTCCGGAAGAGGACTTGGCCCTTCAGTTGAGAAGCGCGAATCTGAATATTGCCGCGGATCCGAAAAATGCGGGAGAATACGCCGTTCAAATGGCTGGAAGAATTGAGGAAACCGCTGAGGCCGCGTTCGTCTTTAATTTGGAGAAAAATTACCTTCAGACACGATATATTCCGTATTATTCTCCGATCAACAGAAAGCGTGCTCCCAAAGCTCCTACCGGCTGGATGTCCTGGAATCTTTACTTTGACAAAGCGACTGCGGAAGACAATCTGGCGGAGGCAAGAATTGGGAAAAAGTACCTTCAGCCTTTTGGCATGGAATTTTGGCACATTGAATCGTGGCAGGGAAATTCCGATCAGCTTCCCGTCTCGAATTTCCACAATTTAAATTTGGAAGTCAATGAAAAGCAGTTTCCAAAAGGAATGAAACAGCTTGCTGACGACATTCGTGCTTTGGGATTCCGTCCCGGACTCTGGACTGCTCCTTTCGGTACCGGAAGTGACGAATTTTATCAGCAGCATAAAGACTGGTTCCTTCACGATAAAGACGGAAAGCCGATGCGCACATGGAACGGGAAATTCACCATTGACCCATCCAATGACGAAGTGATCGAGCATCTTCGCAAAATTCACGATATTGCCGCGCATGAATGGGGCTACGAATACTTCAAAATCGACGGAATGTCAGGGGCCGGACCTGGATACTGCGCTCATTTCTTTGAACGTCCGGAAGTCAAAGCCGCGATGAAAAACCCTGATTGTCCAAATCCTTTCGAGCGCTGCGCGAAAGCGTTCAGGGACGGAATAGGGGAAGACCGTGTCTTCAACGCCTGTCAGGGGCATTTCTGCGGACCGGAACCAAGGTACGCAGACTGTGGAAGAATTGGCGCGGACATCGTTCACCCAAATCAGCCCGTCGGCTGGGCAAACCTGATGAATCAGGCTGGACGTACCCACAATCAGATTTTCGCGCATAATATCGTTTTCTATGCCGATCCGGACACACTCCTGGTCAACGAAGCTCTCACGATGGAGGAAGCGCGCCTCTCAACAGTCGTCGTGGCTCTTCCCGGACAGATGATGTTCGCGGGCGGTAAACTCGCGGAACTCCCCATGGAAAGGATGCGTCTCCTTCAGCAGGCTCTTCCTCCCATGCCGGACATTCATCCGATGAATCTTTACCCCATTTTCCATCTTCTCCCCGTCTGGGACCTGAAAGTTAAACGCCAATGGGAAGCGTACGACGTAGTGGCGCTCTTCAACTGGAATGATGAAAGCTCGGAAGTTGGCTTTACTTTTTCGGAAATTGGTCTGGACGAAAATGCTGATTACGTTCTCTACGAATTTTGGACCAATCAGTTCGTTGGAAAAGTCAACGGAAGCTACTCCGCGAAGATTCCCCCGCACGCCGTTCGACTTTACGCTGTCCATCGCGCTGCCGATTATCCTCAGTTCCTCTCCTCCGACCGTCACGTCGCGCAGGGAGCGGTTGACGTGAAAACGATGAAATGGAACGCGGAATCTGCCATACTATCCGGAACGATGGAACTCATTGGAAATTTCCCGACCACCTTCAGGTTTACTATTCCGGAAGGAGCAAACGTCAAAAATGCCTCAGTCAACGCACCGAACGTTAAGGTTGAGACCTCCATCGAATCGGACGGCAAAGTTCTCGCGGTCAAACTCGCCTCTGAAGTTACCAAAAACGTTGAACTGACGATACGCTACTAACCTTCGTATTCCGCGTGCCCCGGTTTCATCGGGGCACGTTCTTTCTTGCTTCCTCCCCCTATCCTTTTCATTTTCTCAGAAAAAGAGTTTTTCCCCCTTTTCTTTCCTTCCCTCTTGACAAGTCACGATTTTAGGAGTAAAATACGCGTGATTTAAGTATGAAATTTTCCTTTTGATCTCAAAAATCCTTAACCAGAAACAATTTCCATGATCTGCGTAACTATCGCGCGTCCATCGCATCGCCAAATGCTTTCGGACCATCAGTTTTTGGCGGAACAGGGTGTTCCGCTTGTTGAACTTCGTCTCGACCATCTTCAGGCGGAACCTGATTTTCAGACTCTCTTGGCTAATCGTCCCACGCCAGTTATTGTGACCTTCCGTAAGGCTGAAGACGGCGGCGTTTTTTGCGGTACAGAAGAAAAACGCCGCGCTCTGCTCACTGCCGCGATGAAGGTTGGAGCGGATTATGTTGACCTTGAGGATGGTGTTGCCGGTGAAATTCCGCGTCAGGGAACGGCCAAACGAATCGTCAGCAGCCATAATTACCTTGAGACACCAGCGGACCTTGAGGCTCTCTATCAGAAAATGGCGGCGCAGGACGCGGATATTGTCAAAATCGTCTGCATGGCGAAAACTCCGGTCGATTCATTGAGGATGCTTGAACTGGTCGCCTCAAAGAGGGAAGCGCGCGTACCTGTCGTTGGTTTTTGCATGGGGGAAATGGGCAAATTCTCACGAATTCTCTGTCAGGCTTTTGGCTCTCCATTCGCATACTGCGCTTTTTCCGCGAAAGAGGTCGTCGCTCCTGGGATGATCGCCTGGGATGAAATGCGTGACCTTTACCGTGCGGATCAGCTTTCTCCAAAAACGGATGTTTTCGGTGTCATTGCTGACCCGGTCGGGCATTCCATGAGTCCGCTCATCCATAATTCAGCGTTCATCAAAAATCAGCTTGAGGATCGGGTTTACGTTCCGCTTCTGGTTCCTCCGAAAGATTTGGAGGAATTTATGAAAAAAGCTCCGAAAAGCATGAACCTGAAAGGGTTGAGCGTTACCATTCCGCACAAAGAGGCGGTTATTCCGCTTTTGGATTCCATTGAGACTTCGGTAAAGTTGATTGGCGCGTGCAATACGGTACTTTGGGATGAAAGCGGGAGATCTTCCGGCACAAATACCGACTATCAAGCGGCAATGAGCAGTTTCGCGGACATCCTCTCCGCCCCGGGACCGCAGCATATTGACGGCTGGACGGAACCTCTTGATGATCCGGAAACTGGTGCGATCCTCGCTAAACCGCTCTCTGGAAAAACGGCACTGATCATGGGAGCCGGCGGTGTCGGAAAAGCCCTCGCGATCGGTTTGGCCCGCCGAGGAGCAAAACTGATTCTCACCGACATTGACTTTCCACGTGCCAAGGCTTTGGCGGATCGTCTCACCGGGGACGGTTTTTCCGCTGACGCGGTCCAGTGGAGTACCCGTCATGACTTTTCCGCGGAACTTCTTGTCAACTGCACGCCGATCGGAATGTCGCCCAATACGGAAAACTCGCCGTATGATTTGAGTGCGCTCACTCCGTCCCACGTCTGTTTTGATGCCGTCTATAATCCGGAGGAAACGCTCTTTATCCGTACCGCTCGTGAAAAAGGGGCGGCAGTGGTTAATGGCCTCCAAATGTTTGTGCGTCAGGCCGCGCTTCAGTTTGAGCGTTTCACGAACTCCGTGCCGCCTTTTGAGACCATGCGCCAGGCCGTTAAGAAACGCCTCGGTCAGTAAGTCGGGCCGTAACGCATTAATTCCGGCTGAGATTTTGAAGGGAAAGGAGAACGAAAACGTTTTAACGCTTGGGTGCTTTTGCTTTCGGAAGAGGTGGCAGGAAGATTCACCCCTATTCTTAATGCTCGGCTACTTTTACTTCAAGTTAAGTCTTTGGCTGGACTGCCAAAAAAATCCCGCACGAATTCGTACGGGATTTTCTCGTTAATATGCTGCTTTTCTTCAGATTTGCCGTTTCCTGCCGCGATTCAATGCCCCAATGCCAAATGTCCCAAGGAGCAAAAGAGCCCACGTTCCAGGTTCCGGCAGGCTGGCAGTGCCGCCGACGACCAGCTGGTAGTTTCCGTCAAGGAATTGGAGACCGAGGACGGCATCCGAGTCTGCCGCGATAAGATCGAAAGAGACTCCGTCCCACGCGGCGGCCGTGTCTTTCGTCTGGATGAGATCGACGAAGAAGAGATCGGACGGGTCCACCGCGCCAGCATACGTAATGTTGAAGACCGCGTTAGTCAGGTCCGCCGTTTCCGCGGAGACGCCGAAGAAATCTTCCGTTTCGCCGGTCAGCGTGATGTCGAAAACAGTATCCGCGGCATTGAAAGCTCCGCCGACGGTCATACTGTCAAGTCCGGCTGCTTCGTCGATCTGGAAGGTGGTCCCGGCTGCGAGCGTCAGGTCTTTTCCAATCGTTCCGCTTCCGGCGAAAGTCCCCTGTCCAACGCTGACGCTGAACGTGTCCTCGGCAGACGCGGGCGCGCCGTTAAAGAGGAATCGGCCTTTGTTTTCCGTGATCGCGAAGGTCTGCGTGCCGGTGACGTTTCCGGAGAGCGTCACGTCGCCGTTTGCCGTGTTTTTCATGGTGACTCCGGCCGCGGAGATCTTCCACGGGTTGGCCAGCGTGATGTCTGTGTTGGCCGTGTCGAAGGTGAGGGCCACGTTCTTTCCGTTCGTGTCGACGGTCCCGGTTCCGAGAGCATTGGAAGATTTCAGCGTTAAGAGGTTCGTCCCGCCGCCGTTGTCGAAAGTGGTGCCGCCGGTCCAGGAATTGTTCCCGGAAAGGACGATGATCGAGGGATTGCTTTCTCCGCTGTTGAAGAACATTTTTCCAGCTCCGGAAATGTCGCCGGAAAGGGTCAGAACGCACCCCGAAGCATTCCAGCCAACGCGCAGACCGCCGCCGTTTTGCGCGAGGATGACGTCGTTTGGGATGTTCGGACTGTTGTTGTTATTGAAGATCGTCCCGCCGTTGAGCGTAACGGTTCCCGTGCCGAAGACCGAGGCGTTTCCTGTGCGGATCATGGCTTCGTTCACCACCGTTCCGCCGGTATGCGCGTTTGCGACCGTCAGCGTCAGGTCAACGTTGGACGCGCCGTCAAAAACGAGCTGGAGATTTCCCTGGAATGTGTTCGTCGGGACGGCGGAGAACGTGACGGTCGACATTTTGTTTGCGTTCAGGTTGGTCACGATTCCGTTCCCGGCCAAGCGGTCGTCGTCGAAGTCGCAGCCGTTCAGGTCGAGGACTTTCTGAATATTGTCGGTCGTCAGGATCGTGACGGTCCCCGTTCCCAGAGCGCCGGCGTTGGTGATCCGGAGGTAGTGGTCCACGATCGTGTTCGTCTGCGTGTTTTCCGGATTTGTCAAGACGACCCAGGAGGCTTTGCTTCCCACGTTGGAGTCCTTGAAGATCCGAAGCGTGTCGCTCGTGCCGTTGGAGATCTTTCCGTTGAACGTCAGCGTTTTATACTCCCAGCCGGATTTCAGACCGCTGTTTCCGTTGAGGACGAGTTCACCGTTGAAGACCGTATTGTTCGAATTGTTGCGCAGGATACCGTCATTCAGGATGAAGGTCCCGGTGAAATCGGTTGCCGTGTGGAAACCAACGGCGTAATTGTTGATTTCGACGGTCCCGTTTCCCGTAAGTTTTCCCGCGAAATAGTAGTCTTCGGATTTCGTGAAGGAGAGAGTCGCGTCTTGGTCCACGCGGACCGTTCCGTTGCTTCCGAGGGTCCCGTTGCCGGTGAGCGCGAGGGTTCCGGCAGCCGCGTGGAAGGCGGGAGAGGCACTCGTTCCGGTATGGGTACTCGTGCCGGTGAGCGTCAGCGTGCCCGTGCCGACTTTTTTGAGGGAAGCGTAATTGATGAGCTTTCCGTCGAAGGTGGAGGAGCCGTTATTCACGCCGACGGTGAGCGGATTCTTGGACCAATTCTGATCGCTCCGCGTCATGACGGTGCCCGTTCCGGTGAGTTTGTCGCACATGATGGTTCCGCCGTCCCAGAGGTTGAGCGAGCCGTTCTCGCCAAGGTTGATGTCCCCTTTATTCGCGGTCCAGATCTGCTTCTGGTAGTGGCCGTTGACCCAGGTCCCGTTCTGAATGTCCAGCAAACCGCCGGCGTCCATTGAGATGGTTATCTCGTAGTTTCCATTGGCGGAATAGAGTGTGTCGGTCCCCGTTTTCTGGATAGTCCCGCCGCCGGTCAAAGTCAGCCGCTGTGCCGCGTCGGTCGAAAGATGCTGATCGGAACCGGTGGAGAGGTCCAGCACCATCGTGCCGTCAACGTCTACGGTCAGGTCGGCGGTCTGTCCGAAGAGACAGTTTTTGAACGTGACGGTTTTGTCCGCTCCGATACTCTGTGTACCGGACCAGGCAGGAGCCGTTTCGTATTGAGTCTGGGTAAATGCGATGCTGCCGCTCCACGCGAGAGAACACAAAACGGCAAAAAGTTTTATGGAATTGTTACGCTTCATAAGAACCTCAATTAAGGCTACTGTCGCCACTCACTCACTCCAAGGAAAATTATCATTATTTTTTAAAATTTTACCCCGAAAATTCATTTTGTCAATAAAAAAATGTTAATCGTGGAAAAAAAATCAAAAATTGGGGCAGATTTCGTTTACGAAAGTTGAAATTTTTGATTTCTGGAAAATAGGTAAAATATTATTTTCGAAAAGGACGAAAAATTTCCAAAGACTTTCATGAAGAAAGTCACATGTCGTGAGAAAAGCAGGAAAAAGTCAGGAGAAAGATGAAAAACGAAAGTTATCATTTTTTTAATGGTTTTTTCGCGCGAAAAGTCAAAATTTTTCCGCCCCTTGACAAAAGAATAAAAATCCTTTAAAATCGATGTTAAACAAAAAAATTATTCTGGTAAAAATTCCTGCCTTTCTTAGGAGAAAAAAATGAATCGACGTACATTTTTTCAAACGACGGCTCTTGGCACAGCCGGTTTCGCGGTTTCAGCCACCCTTCCAAATCATGTTTTCGCGGAAACTCCGAAGGGAGTCACGACCGACAATTTCGAACCCAACGGCCGCTGGACGGCGGAAAGAGCCCGAGCGTGGGGAGTCGCGCAGCCGTGGATCGTCGGATGCAATTACGTTCCGACTTACGCGGTCAACCAGCTTGAAATGTGGCAGCGAGAAACGTTCAACGCAAAGATCATCGACGCGGAACTCGCTCTTGCCGCGAAGACGGGGATGAATACCGTCCGCGTTTTCATGCACCATTTGCTCTGGCGCGAACAGAGAGACGTTTTCATCGCGAACGTCCGAACGTTTCTTGACCTTTGCGAAAAGCACTCGCTCCGCGTGATCTGGACGTTTTTCACCAACGGCGGAAAAGAACCGAGCGTCCTTGGCCCGCAGCCGGCACCGAAACCGTTCACGCATAATAGTGAGTGGCGACAGACTCCCGGAAAGACGGAAATTATGCACAAACCGGAAAATTGGCACCAGATGGAAGATTACGTCACCGACATGATGACCGAATTCCGCAACGATCCGCGCGTTCTGGTCTGGGACCTCTTCAATGAACCGTTCAACAGCGGAGACCGTTGGCACACGCTGGGATTTTTGCGTCTTCTCTGGACCTGGGCCAGAAAAGTGAATCCGGCCGCGCCGCTCACGTCCGCGGTTCAGCGTATCGAGTATACTCCGATCGCCTCCTTCCTGCTTGAAAATTCCGACATCGTGAGTTTTCACAGTTACGAATCAAAGGAAGTTATCGAGGAACGGCTCAAGATCATGCGCGAATACCGCCGTCCGATCATCTGCAAAGAATGGCTTGCGCGCGGAAGAAAATGCACGGTTTTTGACATTCTTCCGCTTTTCAAAAAGTACGGCGTCGGTGCCATTAACTGGGGGCTGATCCCCGGCAAACTCCAGACGCACTATCCGTGGGGCTGGAATGAGAGTAAAGGGGAACCGAAAGTCTGGCATCACGACCTCTATCATGAGGACCACACGCCGTACGATCCGAAAGAGATCGAGCTTTTCCTCAAACTGACGCAAGAAAATAATCAGCGTTGAAATCAGAAGGAAGTTTCCCTGGGCCTTTCTCCGCGTTTCTTAAGCAGCGCGGCGAAAAACTTCTCCAAGGGGGTTCGGGAAGTTTTTTCGTGGAATTTTGCCCCCAAAAAGTATGGCTTTTGCCTGGAGTGGGCGGAGATTAAATTCAATTGCTGAATGAAATTGCCGACAGATGAATTCTCTGGATGAGTGACCGTGTTGGAAATTATTCGGAATAGATTTCCCGCTGAATTTTGGAAAAATCGAAAAAATTCAGAGCTGGTGACTTGCCAAAACGTTTTTTTCGACTATAATTGGTTAAAAGGAGAAGAAGGGAGCGGTTTGAAACACGCAAGCGAGTTTTTTAACCGATTGGACGCTGGATGGCTGAACACCGAACAAATCGGAAGGAGCTGAACAGTTTTTCAGGCTTTCTTCTTTTATCCGCTTCGTTAGCTTTAATTTAAGGGAACTCCCCTGGACTTAATTTCCGAAAATCGAGTTATCTTGATTTTGGTCTGCGTTTCCAAGAGTCCAACGTATTGATGAAGAGTGAACTCCTGGAGTTATTCAAAATTTCAAGGCACATACTTTTTTCATCCTGGAAAGGAATTTTTGGAAAGTCCCTTAATCAAATTCAATTTTTCACACATTTTAATATTGAGGAATAAATCATGGCCAATCTTCCCGATTATGTCGCGATGGCGAAACCGAACGCACTTGAAAATCGCGCTCCCTGGTGGACGAATACCGCTCAGACTCTGGCAGGCGTAATGCTCTGGGTCGGTTTCTGGAACGCGATCCCAATGTCAGGGGCCGGTAACGCGTCCGGTCTTCTTTCCTGCGGACTTGGTACCGCAATTGCCGCACTGGTCCTCGCGGCTTTTCTCTGCCATATTCTTTTTTATCTTATTCCGGGTAAACTTGGAATGCAGACTGGTCATCCGCTCTATATCGTGGGCACGAGCACGTACGGCGTGAACGGCGGTTTCCTTATGCCTGGCTTCCTCATGGGCGTTCTTCAGTTCGGGTGGCTTGCGGTGAACAGCTGGTGGGCCGGTATCCTTCTCACCGCGCCGATTATGGGCTGTGAAGCGACCGCGGAACAGGTCGTCAAGAATTATCCCGCGATGTTCTTCGGCATCTCAATCGGCTGGGCCGTTGTGGCGGCGTTCGTCGGTTTGAAGGGGATCAAGTACGTGGCCAAGATCGCGACCTTCTTCCCACTCATTCCGCTGAC
>JAFQUP010000087.1 GCA_017408405.1 Thermoguttaceae bacterium | reverse complement strand
TCCATTTCCTCCTCATCGGCGTCTTCGTCGAGTTCTTCTTCCATTTCCTCCTCATCGGCGTCTTCGTCGAGTTCTTCTTCCATTTCCTCCTCATCGGCGTCTTCGTCGAGTTCTTCTTCCATTTCCTCCTCATCCACCGTCTCTTCTTCTGGAAGAGTTTCTGAAGAGTCCTCGTCAAGAGTTAGGTCTGGAACGGAATTTTTATCGAGTGGAGCTTCCAACGCGTCCAGAACCAACCCTCGGACTTCCAGAAGTTTACTTTTCTTTTCCGGCGTGCTATTGAATAAATCGTAAAGATCGCCGATTTGCTGCGTCGTCATGAGAACTCCGTAACGTAACGTATTTTCACGCAGAATTTTCGCGGCACGCTTGCTGGCGGAGTAACTAAACGTACCGGTAGTGCTGATGAAAGTTAAAGTATTCTGAGCTTCCGGCGTTCCGATCCATCGCAGTACCTCCAGGGATTCCTTAAGGAAGTCTGAGTAGTGGTAGATTTGGAGAACAGGTGGAATCAGTTTGCTTACGTCGTAGAGCTGAAGCGGCTCATGGTCCCACTCTGCCGTTGGATTGGGTTGGGGCTCATTCGTTTGGGAGGCTTCCTTTACCTCTTTTACTTCCGGCAGATTTTCGCCCGCGGCCAGGAGTGAATCGAGTTCGTCATCCCCCGTTCCATTTTCCAAGGGTTTATTTTCTGCCGCGTTGTCTTCCGTTTCGTCAGACTCCATATTTTGCGGATTTTCAGTTTTTATTTCATTTTTCTGAATAGTCGCGATATTCGCGGCGTCTTCCAGAATGGACGGATCCTTGGCAATCGCGTTTTGCGTATTCGAATCGAAACGCATCTTTTGGACCCATCCTCCCTGATGAGAACGCATGATGTCTCTTGTCCAGAGGAGAACCGCCCGAGTTTCGGTAATCCGCTGTTCATCCTTCAGATTGACAGACGTCTGAATTCTTCCCGCCAGTGAGAGGAGAAGTTTAAGATCCTCATCGCGAGAAGGGCATGGAAACCAAATGCATTTGGCAATATTTTGAGCCAGGAGTTCCGCCTTTTTGAAATCCTCCGGGTGAGCCAGGAGAACGATCGGGACATCGGCTGTTCTGGGGTCCAGCGCAAGTTGCTGAAGAAGGAGGTCCGCGTTGGCGGCAAGCACTCTTACGTTCATCAAAATCATGGAATAATCACAGTAAAGAAGAGCTTTTTCAAGTACTTCCCGTGTTGTGGTCGCCGTTTGGAAGGCGTATCCGAACTGGCGAAAACGTCCACCGAGAATCGTTGCTTCCGCGTTCGTTTCGTCGGCAATCAAAACTTTTGAGTGTCCGTCCGTTCGAAGGAACCAGGCAATCGTGTCCGTTACTCTGGATGATCCAGGAAACGGTTTTTGAGGATTTAATTTCATGATTGTCTGGAGAGCCGAAAAGCGCAGGAGGCGGTGGGGGGCGTGAAGCGCCACGATGATGGGCGAGTAGCTTTCAGTACTGGAAACGCAAAGCGTTGGATCGAGTACTTGACCGTTACGTGCTGAAATGGGCTGGAGAAGTGAAGCATCCCCTTTTTCTCCAAGTGCCAATAGCGCGAGGATTGCCGCGTCATAAAATTTGGTTTTGAGACATTCCGTAAGATATTCTTCCATTTCATTAAGGGAGAATTCCGTATTCAGTCTCTTAAATTCTTCTGTTTGAATGATCTGGTCGGTTTTCAGCTCTGTTTCATTAAAATGCGTTACGAAAGTCGTGACGTATTCGGAGGTATTCAGGAAGAGGAATTTTCTTGCCTTCGGATATTCCGGGTAAAGATTCCAAAAGGCCTTGGAAAGTCTGAATGAATTCAGGCGGTACTTCATTAAGCGATTTCCCGTCATTGGGACGATCGTTTCCTTTTCAGAGTTCCACTGCCAAATCACCTCAATGGAGTCATCATTTCCCGCGTGCTCAATAATCTCTTTTTCTTTTTGCAGTTTTTCGATTCTGCCTTCAAGAATTTTTCCCAGCACAGGTTTCGTGAGCGTATCCTTTTGAGAAAGTGAGGCGAGAGCGTTCAGAGCCGCTTTATGAACTTTTTCCTGATTCTTGCAGTCGATAGCCGCTGCGTAAAAAAGCATCGTGAGGGAATCCGGGTTCATTTTGGAAGTCTGAATTTTCAAAAGCTCAACGCAGGCCAGTTGAAGTGCCTCATTTCCGGATTCCAGACACGCGGAAGCGCCACTAGTCAAGCCGTCTCCAAACATCAGGAGAACTTTTGCCAGAACTTTCAGTTCGTTTTCATCTTCTCTTTCCGAATAGGCAAAGAGTAATGCGGGAAGAGCGACTGAACGGTAGGTCATTAATTCTGTCGTAGCGACTCGCCGCTCATTTTCGTCGTCACTAAATAGCTGCTCAATCATTTCCTGGATGAACTCCGGGTCAGAACTGAAGCGGTTTTCCAGTTGAGCTAAAACGTATTTCGCGAAGGCATTGCCTGAAGGAGCCAATTGACGATTTTCGGCGAGGGATACGAAAAACGCTCGTCCATAATCGGTAATCAATTGAGTTACGTCTTCTTCATCAGGTGAAGCATCGAGTGCTTTTTGGTAGAAAAGATTGGCCAAATCGAAACGAAGCAGGGCTGAAAAATCTTTTGCCGCCGCGACGAGTTCCGGAACAGTTTGCGGATCAGAGGCCAAAATTTCACGAATCGAGGCATCTCCGTACTGATATTTTTTTATGGAGTAAAGAGTATCGCTTTGGTACTGTTCAAGCAAATCTTTTTCATCTTTGGAATTGGGAGTATTGGTTCTGATGTTCTCGTCGGCATTCTCCTCCTCTTCATCGTCGGAGCCTTCCTCGTCGTCAAACTCTTCTTCGTCGGATCCATCCTCGTCGTCGAACTCTTCTTCGTCGGATCCATCCTCGTCGTCGAACTCTTCTTCATCGGAACCATCCTCGTCGTCGAACTCTTCTTCATCGGAACCATCCTCGTCGTCGAACTCTTCTTCGTCGGAACCATCCTTGTCGTCGAACTCTTTTTCGTCGTTGAAATCGTCCTCATCGCCGAAATCATCGTCTATTTCCTGGGCAGAGAGAGCTGAAATTTCCGGCAGCAGGCACGGAGCGATTTTCGGCATGAAACCGCCCTGAATGAGCGTAAATCCACAAAGGAGCGACAGAAAAAGGAAATTTTCTTTCGTGAATTGGGCAAATTTCAGCAGGACAGTCATTTTCTTCTCTCGTAAAAATTTATTTGGGCTTACTGGACGAACACAACGTGAAATGAAGTGAAAAAGGAAATACGAATTTTGAGAAGCAACCTGGAAATCGCGGAAAAGTTAATGCCGCGAATTCGAACCAAATCAAAATTCGATATTCTTTTTCCATGTGTCGATTTGGTATCGGACCTGGTTGGCAGCTGTGGAACCGTAACTTTGGAAAGCGTCAATGGCTTTTCGAACTCCCAGAATTTCGTAGACGGAGTCATCAATTGAAGGATCTTCAGCCTGAAATTCCTGAAGAGGAAGTTCTGCGAGCGGGATACCGCGGTTCATTGCGGAGCGAACGAGTCGTCCCACCATGCCATGAGCGGTTCTCTGGGGTATTCCCCGTTTAATAAGAAATTCCATGAAAGTGGTTGCGTCAAGGTACCCTTTTTCAAGACGTTCGTTAATGGCCTCGCGATTTAGTTTTGCGTCTCGGACCATATCCGCCGCGAGGTCAAGTGAGGCGGAAACCGTATCGAAAGCGTCAAAAACAGGTGTTTTGTCTTCCTGCAGATCTCGATTATACGCGAGAAGAAGCCCTTTGACGAGGACCATCAGGGTCTGCAAATCGCCAATGACTCGAGCGGTTTTTCCTCGGATTAGTTCGAGAAGGTCCGGATTGACTTTCTGCGGCATGATGCTTGAGCCAGTGCAGAATTTCTGGGGTAGTTTGATGAAATTGAATTCGCACGTTGACCAGAGAATCCACTCTTCGGCCCAGGTGCTGAGATGTTCGGCAATCACGGCCAGGCAGAAAGTGAATTCCAGGGCGAAATCACGGTCGCTTGAGACATCAAGGGAGTTTGCCGCGACACGTTCAAATTCCAGCAGGCGAGCTGTTTCAAAACGGTCGATCGGAATGGAGGTTCCAGCCAGGGCCGCCGCGCCGAGTGACAGCGTATTCGTTCGTTTTCGGCAGTCCGCGAGACGTTCCCGGTCACGGGCGAATTTTTCAACGTAGCAGAGCCAGTAGTGAGGAGCCAGTACCGGCTGGGCACGCTGCGTGTGGGTGAAACCAGGCAAAATGCAGTCGAAATCTTCGTCGCATCGGCCGATAAAAGCTTTCTGGAGATTTTTGAGGAGCGAGTCCATTTTGTCAATCGCGTCACGGACCCAAAGGCGAAAATCTGTTGAGACCTGGTCATTTCTGCTTCGTCCGGTATGAAGTTTTCTTCCAGTGTCGCCAATGCGGTTGATGAGTTCCTTTTCGACATGCATATGGATGTCTTCCAGTTTAATGGAATACTCAAAATTTCCAGCTTCAATGTCGGCAAGGATTCCATCTAGGCCATCACAGATGGCTTTTGCTTCATCAGCCGTCAGGACACCAACTTTTGCCAGCATTTTGGCATGAGCCTGGGAGCCGCGAATGTCTTGACGGTAAAGACGACGGTCAAAGCTGATGCTCTCGCTAAATTTTTCCATTCTTGGATCGGCGGCCTCTTCAAAAACGCCACCCCACGCCTTATTGGCTGCTTGCGACTGTTTACTCACGGTTTTTCGCTCTCCAAAAGAACCTTCATCTTTTTGAGGATTCACGGTAGCCACAGGAGGTGAGGCTTGCCGTTTCGGAATTTCGGTCAGGGGATGAAAAATTTTTCTCATCTCCATTTTAAACAAAAAGGGGAATTTTGGTTAAATCCAAAAACTTTCCCTTAATCTTTTAATTCGGAAATTTTTGCGGTTAGTGCTTAATATTTGAATTGAATTTCCTGAAATTTCCGATTATCTTTCCCAAGTATCGACAGGCTGTTAGGATTTTAACGGATGGGAAGAAAAGAGATTTAAGCCTTTTGGCGGTTCTGTCGATAATGATGAATGTGTTGATTTTGTTTCGGACCTAAAATTTTCAATTCCCAAGGGGACTTGAAAGGGGACTCGAGGGAACGAGAGAGATTTTTTTATGGATCGTTTACCGCCGGAAGATATGCTGTTGAAAACACTTGGTACAGAGAATACTCTGGAACCAGAGGGGGGTTCGCGTGAGTCTTTCGCGGCGGTAAGTGAGCTTTTGGAAGAATCAGTGCTTGAAGAATTTGACGTTTCCTCTTCAAGTTCGGAAGTTTCGTTCTCCTCGGATTTAGTTTCCGCGACTTCAACGCCCCCTTCCATTCCTTCGTCTGAGGATCTGGTTTCCTCTTCCTGTCGACCATTAATTGGTTCTGAAACGGCAGAAATCGATAAGGATTTTTTTCAGAAAAAAGAATCATTTGATTTGGATAGTGAAATTCCAGAAAGGATTTTGGGAGAGAAGAGGTTCCCGGTAAAAGTTCCAGGGGCAAGACGAGATTTTAATGAGATACGGCTTGAGTCAGTTCAAACATCGCCATTTTTAGTAAGTCTCGCTTCGGCACTGGAGCGATTTTTGGATATTTTTGGAGAACCTTTTGAATTTTCTCCCCAAAAACGCGGGGAAGAAACCGCGTTTTCATTAAAGCGTCCGAAGACATTTCAAGGGATTGGTTTCGCGGTAAGTTTTCCATTTGAGAACGGAATAGGAGTTTTTTTGGCGGCAAAGGATGGCGATATTCTTCCGTCATGGTTTGCGAATCCCGGAATAGCCGGAATTTCACGGATTCATCTTTTGGCACGTGAATTTGAAATACTTTTTGCCGCGGAAACTGAAGATGAATCGGAAAGTATTTCGGGTAAAAACATTCACGAAGTTTTCGAGAAAGATGACAGGAAGAACAGCCAAGAGAGCAATTCAGATGACTCGAATCTGTTTTCGCACCGAGAACTTTCCGAGAATTTTTACGAAGGACAATCAGCTAAAAACGCGGATTTTTATTCTTCGGAAGATTTTTTTCATGGAAAGATTGAGTCACTTGAAAAGCTGTTTGGGATGCTGCCGCTTGAAAAACTGACGTCATTTCGTTCCTTTGCCATTCGAAAGTTTGACGGGAGAGAGGGGTCCGCATGGTTTTTGGGGCCATTGGAAACCTCGAAGCCGCTTTATGCCAATCGTGTTTCAGAGGTATCGGAACGACCGGAATTTTCAAATGGTTTGAAACCTGTCCGTTCCCTGGAGTCCGTCACGATTGACTCTGTTCCGGCATGGTCCGGGAATTCTCCGCTGGTTTTATCTGATGAGGGCCGTGATTCCGGTATTTTCACAGAAAAACAGATTTTGGAAGATGACGCGTGCGGGGAAGCGGCAGAGAATATGGCTGGCGGGGAGGTTGAAGAAATTCAACCTTTATCAGAAGAAAAAGTTTCCAGTTTTGAGGAATCATTGGAGGAATCATTGGAGGAGTTGCCTGCTTTGAATTCCAGTGAATCTTCAGATGAATTGCCCATGGATTTTTCGGAGGTTTCAGAAAAGGGTCTGTTTGGAGTGGAAGAATACTCCGAAGCAGAGGAGCCGAATGGAGATCTCGCAGAGTCAAAGGAAACAGATTGTCAGGAAAGTCCCGCGGTTTTGGGGTTTCGGCGTTTTGTTCTTCGGATTCATTTCCGAACCCGGATTCATTCTCCGAAAAGTTTTCAGTTACGTCGCGCCCGGATTCTTTCTCAAATTCGTTATGCTCATCCGGTGAATACTCAGTATTGGCGCGAGCACTCATTTCGTGTTATGGAACGAATTGAGGCTCAGCTTCAAAGTGCATTTTTGTTTCCGGAAGCGATGCGTTTGGATAAGATGACAGGTTTTCAAGAGAGAAAACGATTTGAAGAGCAGTCATCAGGAGAACGTGATTTACTCTCTTCACTTTCGTCTGAATTTTTGTTTGTCGAGACTTCTTTCCCATGGATCAGTCTGGAGGAAACATTTGAATCTGTTCAGGTCATGAGTCTGTCGGATATGGATTTGGGGAGTGGAACAGATTCAGCTATTCAGAAGGCTTGCTGTTTGCGGGAAACGTATGTCTCAGTAGAAAGTCCGCAGCCTCAGGATTGGGTTGAGTATTCACCGGTTTCCGTTCGGACTGTCGATTTACTGAATGACAGGAAAGTTTCCGATGAGAAATTGAGTATAGTTGAAAACCTGGATACTTCTGAGATTTTGCCGGAAAAGAGTTTGAAAGAGGAGACGTGTTTTACCGCGGAAAATCTCATTGAAAAAGATACGGAAGTTTTAGGGAGTTCAATTTTTTCGGAAGAAACGAAAAAGTCGCCGTTTGAGGAAGATTTTTCTGAGAATTCGGGCGTGGCATTTGGTCAGAAGTATTTATTAACAGACGGAAATCGGTTCTTGAATATTTCAGTTCCATTTTCGATTCTTTTGGGGCGTTCCAGATTGCCAATTTCCCAAATATTGGGGTGGAAAATCGGAACTATTCTGAATTTGGGGCAAAAACAGGAGGAAACTGTTGAAGTTTGCGTAAATGGCGCTTGCGCGGGAAAAGGATTTCCGGTAGAATATGGAAATCACGTTGGCGTAAGACTTAGAGAATTGAACGGAGTTTCTTTTCATTGAATAAAGGGACTTTGCCAATACTTACTAAAGGTCTCTAAAGAGTTTTTTTTGTGGAAACTCTTTCTCGCCGCGGTCACGTGAGGAAATTTTTCTATCAGCAGATTTTTTCAGGAGTTTCCCGTGGATTCGAGTTTTAAAGAGCATGAGAGCGCGTTTTTGGGGGAGGAGTCATTGTCGGCAAACAGTTCGATTGATTCTTCCGCGGCATCTGGTTCAGGAATCGATAAATTCTCGAGTGGTCTTACTTTCAGTTCGAGTTTTTGGATGTTTCTTCTGGGGATTCATGTTTTTGGATTTATTCTTGCTCTTCCGCCATTCGGAGTGACGCCGCTGCTTTTCTTTTCGCTGGGCGCGATTTCGCTGGCAGTTCTTCCCGAAAAACTTCCTGGACGCCGTCCGTACCTGGCACTATGGGGAGCGGGAACTATTTTTTGGCTTTATGTCGTGCATTTCGTGCGTTACCCGCACTGGATAAACTACGGACTATGGTGTCTTCTGGCGGGATATTTGGGCTGCTATCTTCCGATCTTCGCGGCAGTTTCCCGTAAACTGATTTTTCAGAGAATTCCAAAATTGAGTTTCAGGATTTTGGGGAATAGGATCCATTCGTCTTTTTTTCACAGTTTAGTGATTTTGGCCGTATTGCCAATCATATGGGCCGCCTGTGATATTCTGCGCGGGTGGGTTTTTTCCGGAATGACGATGGCTTCGGCAGCAGATGTCTTTTTTCGAGAACCGATTATGCTTCAAACCGCGGATATTTGGGGCCAGTGGGGAGTTTCATCTTTTTTCGTGTTTTTGAGTGTCGCCGGAATGTTAGCTTGCCTTGGAATTTGTCCTGAAGGCTGGTATTTCCGGTCTCAACGTTTTTCTTCAGAAGACAGAGACGAAAACTGTTCGCGAAAGTTTCAATTGAAATTTTCCTGGTTAGCGGGAATAACTGCTTTAATTGCCGGCTGGACCTTTTTGCTCGGCTATGGTTTTTGGCGTTTGGGGCAGGAAAATCCCAATTTACCGGCTGGAAAATTTGTTTTGCTTCAGGGATGTGTTCCGGCTGAATTGGAGACGACGCCGGAACTTATTCAAAAAACAGAGACTGTTTATCTGAGACTTCTTGAGGACGTTCGAAACGGTCAGGACGTTAATACTTTCCAGGAGTCTGAAGAGAAAATCAGTCTCGTCGTTTATCCGGAATCTATTTACCGTGAACCAATCGTTTTTTCGGAAAAAGACGCGTTTCAGCCAAAAGATCTCGTTGATCAGGATGGATTGCCGATTGCTCCGGAAGATTTTCAAGTACGGCTTGAGGAGGTTGCGGAACAGACCCAGGAAGAAATACTGAATTTTACCCGATATGTTGTTCAGGCTCCTTTTCTTGCCGGATGTTCAACTTTTTATTACCGTAAGAAGGGCATTGAGAGTCATAATTCGGCAATTTTTATTACTCCCGAAACCGAAAAGATTGATCCGGAAAGCGCGTATCACAAAATGATTCTCGTTCCATTTGGCGAATATGTTCCGATGGTCAGAACACTTCGCCGCTGGTTTCCGTGGATAGAGTCGCTGTTGCCGATTATGTCGCAGGATGCCGGGAAAGAACCTTTGGTAATTTCAGTTGAAGTTGAAGGCGGAGAAAGGCTTCACGGTTCATTGAGTATCTGTTTTGAATCGCTTCTTCCACGTTTGATCCGGCGTCAGCTCGTGTTTTCGCGTCAAAACGGAACAGAAGCTGATTTTCTCATCAGCCTTACGAATAACGGGTGGTTTGGTCGTTCCCATGAAGGAATTCTTTATCTTGCCTGCTGTGTTTTGAGATCAATTGAAAACCGGAAACCGCTACTTATCGCGGCAAATTACGGAATTTCCGCATCAATCGACAGTGACGGGTATGTCCAGAAAGAGATTCCAACAGGAACAGAGGGAATACTCATTACCAAAATTCGGAAGGATTCTCGCCGCACATTCTTTACTGCCTGGGGCGGCTTGCTTCTTTGGGGGCCGTTGGGAGTTTTTGGGGGAGGGATTCCTTTTCCAAAGAAAAGACGTCAGGGAGATTGCCCAGATTGGAAAAGGTCCTTTTGTGGGGATTCCCACGATTGAATGTTTTTTCGCGGGAAATATTTGCGAAGTTTAATTTCTGGCTTTCAGGCAGAGAGTTGAGGGGACTGATTCGTTTTACGCGCTGAAGGTCAGAAATCGCGATGAAGATGAAAAGTAAGAATGGGTGAATTCTTCTTAAAATCTAAAAAATTGGAAGTTTTTATCCCTTTTTTAGTTTTTTTTGGAGAAAAGAGGGGTGATTCCAGTTGAAATTTCGCGAAAGTCTGTTAAGATAGTATTAGGGACTTGGTCTCTTAAAGAAAATAATCCAAATTTCCTGATGGAATTTCAAGATGCCTTTCAGAGAAATTATTTGCCAATATTTTTCAGGATGGTGTGCATAAAGAAAATTTCAATCCGGTTTTGAAATTAGACAAATTTTGTTAAGGTAAGTAATCGCAGAAATGATGTTTTTCCTGGACTTCATTTGCGGCTGTGTCTTTTTTTTGATGCGAACCTGGTGCCAGATATTTCGGAAAAAGAAAAATTTTTCCCAAAAAGAGCGGCGGTTGGTTCAAAATTGGAGAATAGGCGCGCTTTTGGCCGCTCGGATACGTTTTTTGTGCTGCCGTCAGGCAGGGCGTGCGTTCCGGTTTGTCGTTCGGAGACATTCTGTCTTTTTTCGAAAAAGCTTGAGTGACGAGGGCGTTTTGCCTGGATCTTCCTTCAAGCTGAATCGCGGATCACTTCTTTTCCAAAATCTTTGATGGATTCTCTTTAAGACTCTATTCCTGCCGCAGTCAACTATTGATCCGCGCGTTTTTTCGTGCCTTTTTCCTTTTGTCGATTTATTTTGAGAAAAAGTATGATGAAAAGTTCTTTTCCAAAATAAAATCCGATATTTTTGAGGATATTTTTCGTAATGGTTAATGAGAAACCCTTCCTTTGGTCCAGAACTCATTTTCCGAATTTTAATACTGCGGCCTCCAGAAATACCGGAAATTTCCGGTTTATTGTTCTCACGTTTCGGATTGACGGGGCGTGATTCAACATATTGCTTTTTTTATTTTTTTAAGAGGTTTTTATGTTTTGGCCTGTTAACATATCGCGGCTGGAGCTCATTCAGCTCCCAGTTGCGGAAATTCCTCATGGGACGGCAATGCTTTTGCTAGGATTTTTTCTTGTCGGTTTTTTCCTTGCCTTCTTCTTTGTGCGATGGATGGACCGACTGCGCTTGGCGGATGCTGAGACGAAAGCAAATGAAATTCGGCATATCGCTGAAGAGCATGCTGAAGTATTAATTCAGAATGCGGAACTGGAAATTAAGAAAAAGGAACTTGCGTCGAAAGAAGAAGCGGAGCAGGAACTTCGAAAACTCCGCGAAGAACTTCACGAGCGTGAACGAATTCTGAATAAACGGGATGACGCATTGGCGATCCAGCAGGATCAACTTAAGAAACAGGAAAAATTGAATGAAACGACTCAGCGAAAGCTCTCTGAAAAAGTTCAGGAAAATAATAAACGGGCAGCGGAATTGGATAAACTCATCCAGTCAGAGCGCCAGACGCTTTACCAAATTAGCGGTTTGACGAAAGAAGAAGCAACCCGGCGGATTTTGTCTGAACTTGAGGATTCTCTTCAGCAGGAGACCGGAACTATTGTCGCCAGACACGAAAAAAAGATGAAGGAATCATGCGAGGAACTTTCACGCGAGATACTTCTTTCAGCTCTTCAACGTTATTCCGCGGCTCATACCGCGGAGGCGACGACCAGTACGGTGGATATTCCGAGTGACGAGATGAAAGGGCGAATTATTGGCCGGGAAGGGCGAAATATTCGTACTTTTGAGAGTATTACGGGGGTAGACGTCATCATTGACGACACTCCGGGGGTCGTTATCGTCAGTTCTTTTGACACGATTCGCCGTGAAGTGGCGCGTCTTTCTCTCCAAAAACTCATTCTTGACGGAAGGATTCATCCTTCGAGAATCGAGGAAATCGTTTATCAGACGCAGAATCAGCTGGAAAAAAATATTCAGAAGATTGGGGAAGCTGCTGCACTGGAGGTTGGCTTTCCTGGAATGCACGAAAGAATCATCAATTTGCTTGGTCGCCTTCATTATCGAACGAGCTATAGTCAGAACGTTTTGCGGCATAGTGTGGAAGTGGCGTTTCTTTCCGGCATGATTGCGGAACAGCTTGGGCTGGACGAACGGCTTGCCAGAAGATGCGGGTTGCTCCATGATATTGGCAAAGCGGCAGATCATGAAGCAGAAGGCGGGCACCCAAAAATCGGCGCGGATCTTTTAAAGCGCTTTGGGGAATCGCGTGATGTGGTCATGGCCGCGCTTTGTCATCATGATGATTTTCGTGTTGAAAATGTCTATACTTCGATCGTTGCGGCAGCCGATGCCGCGAGCGCGTCTCGTCCCGGCGCAAGGCGCGAAACTCTCGAACGCTATATTCGGCGAATGGAAGAGCTTGAAACGATTGCGTGCAAATTCAAGGGCGTCGAGCAGGCTTTCGCGATTCAGGCCGGGCGAGAATTGCGTGTTATCGTTTCCTCAAAAGAGACGACTGATGAACAGGCAGCCAAGATTTGCCGTGACATCGTCCACGCTTTTGAGGAACAGTTGAGTTACCCGGGAGAGATCAAAGTAACCGTTACGCGGGAAACTCGCTGTGTGGAGATCGCTAAATAGTTTCAAAATCGGATACTGATATTTGGGAAATGACGATTAGAAATAATTCGAATATTTGAGTAGAGATTTTGAAGTGGGGAACATGAATTAAACTTCCCCGGAAAATTCCCGAGACGTTGATGTCAAGGGAATTTTTTTATGGAGTTTTTTTGAGAAAAAAGTAATTTGATGAAACGCTTTTTTCCGAATCATTGATAGATGATTTGGTTTGTTGAAGATTCGGAAATCTATTTGTTTTCTGTTAAAGATGACAAATTTTATTCAGGGATCTTTCAAAAACTGTTTTCCATGGAAAAAACGAGAGAGAGTTTTGATTTTGGCATGGCATCTGGGGCCGCGTATTTCGAAATACGCAGGCCATTGTCTAACGCAATCAAAATCAGATTTATTCGTTTTTGGGGAAACTGAGTTTGGGGAAGTTTTCTTTATTGCTGTTTCCGTTTTGAGGCAAATTGAGACCAGTGTTAAAATTTAACGGACATCATTTTTGAGTGTCAATTCGAGTTTGGTAAAATTCCTATGAGTACTTCGGTCATTACCCAAAATGCCGTTCGTGAGATCATTGCCGGCCATGATCTGGATCGTGAAACAATTCATGCTGTCATGAAAGATATTCTGAACGGATACGCTAATGAAGTGCAGATTTCATCTTTTTTGAGTACGCTTCAAATGAAAGGGGAAACAGTAGAGGAAATTACGGGTAGTGCCGAAGCTATGCGTGAACATTCACGGCATATTTCTCCGGATTTTGATGTGATGGACATTGCGGGTACGGGTTGCCAGGTGCCGAATAAAATGTGCATTTCGACGATGGCGTCTTTTGTCGTTGCCGCGGCTGGGATTCCTGTCTCAAAGCATGGAAACCACGCGGTTCAAAGTGAATCCGTTTCCGGAGAATTGCTTGAGGCTTTGGGAATGAACCTGAATATTCCGCCGCACATTGCTCTGGAAAGTTTGAAGCATTTCAAATTCAGTTTTCTCTTCGCGCAAAAATATCATTTGGCATGTCATGCGGTGAATGTGGTTCGCAGGATTCTTGGGATTCCGACTCTTTTTAATCTTTTAGGGCCGCTTTCAAATCCCTTTGACGCGCAGCAGCTTGTTTTGGGAGTTCATTCGCCAGAACTGGTTGAACCATTGGCAAAGGTACTCGTAAATCTGGGAATCAAACGCGGAATCGTCATTCATGGACTGGATGGCCTTGATGAAGCGACGATTACTGACCAGACGAAGATTTGCGAAGTCCGTGAGGACGGCACTTTGACTTTGGGAATGATTCAGCCTGAAGATTTTGGATTAAAACGAGCGGCTCTCGATGAAATTCAGGTCGGAAGTCCAGAAGAAAATGCGCGGATTACCTGGTCGGTTCTTTCAGGGAAAGAAAGAGGAGCGAAACGGGATATTACGGCTCTTAATGCCGGAATTGCGCTTTATGTCGCGGGAAAAGCGGACTCTATTTCTAAAGGAGTTTCAATTGCCTTTTCAATTCTCGCGTCGGGAGAAGCCGAAACTCTTTTGAGGGCTTTGATTCGGGAAACCCAAAAATTTGACCGCACGTACGATTTTGTTTAAGGTTGATTCTGAGAAAAGTTTTCCTGATTGGGAAATAAAAAAGACAATTTGGTATTGGCACGTAATCAAAAAAACGGCGTTTCCATGAAGGAAAACGCCGGGTTCAATATCGGGTGTACCCACTTGGGAAAAGTCTATGCCTGCATTGGCTTTAATTCTTGTGCGTGAAAATCATTTTCTGGACCTGAACTCCACGAATTTTAGAAAGTTTTTCACTGAGTTCTTCGCAATGGGCTGGTTCACCAACCAATTCCAGGAGAATGACGCCATCCCTGGCGCAAACTCCATCCTGGACTTCGTGAAGACCAATTCGAGTACGGATTGAACAGCCAAATTCAGTCAATAGTTGCTGGATTGAGGCCGATTGCGTTAGCCGATTGGGAGAATGAATTCCCAGAATAAAATGATCTTTCATATTTTGATCTCTCTTTTTTAATTAAAACATGGAGTTGTTTCAGGAAAAGAGAAATCAAAAAATTTCCTTTAATATCTCTTTCCGGTTAATTATATTTGGCCGGTAAAGAGAATTTTTTTGAATTCTGAAGCAGAAAATTCTTTTTCCAGTTCATCACGAATCTGATGAGCGCATGCTTCATAGACTTCAGGAGCGTTGCCAAATGGATCGGGAATACCTCCGGAAAATCGCGCCAAAGTGAATACCTTATGAGCAATTTCTGGTACGACACTTAAAATCTGTCTTTGATGAGCAGGCGTCATGACGTAGATGAAATCGGCATATTCCAAAAGACGATGTGTTACTGGCTGGGAAATGTGGGAATCAAGATCCAATCCCATCGCCTTAACCGCTCTTCGCGAATACTCGCTGGCAGGTGAAAAATCGTTGGCGCAAATTCCAGCGGAACAAATGCTAATGCCAGTTTGGGATTCAAATGTTTCCTGGGGAAACGAATATTTTCGCGCAAGAATATCTCTCGCAATGACTTCTGCCATTGGACTTCGGCACGTATTACCCGTACAGACAAAAAGAATTAACGGCTGACTTAACCGTTTCAGTTGTGCTGAGGAAACCGCACCTTCACGAAGAATTTGGAAGATATTGGAATTTCCGGTAAATTGAATAACCGTTGAAGCCTGCTTCAGAACAGAAGCACCATCATCAAATATCCAGTCCACCTTGTCACCCAAGACATTCATGACTTCCTGCCCAGATGTGGAATCAACCTGCCCAGAAAGATTGGCACTGGTTAACGCAATGGGAAAATCAGCGTTTTCCAGAACCTGAAGCGTAAACTCATGCCGGGGAATTCGTATTCCAATGGAATCCTCCGGCATGATGAATCTCAAAACTTTTTTCGGCAGATGATGAACTTCGCTTTCCGGCATATCCGCGTTCAAAACGAGCGTAACCGGTCCCGGAAAACACCGTCTTGCCAGACGCTCCGCCATGACAGATAGTTGAGGAACATATGGCAAAAAACGTTTAATACTTGAAAACGCGAGAGTGAATGGATTTTTTTCAGGACGATTTTTGGCTGCCATAAGATGTTTGACCGCGGTCTGATCGTCCGCGCGGACGGCAATTCCATAAACCGTTTCCGTTGGTAAAACAACGAGTTTGCCGTTTCGAAGGGCACTAACTGCTTCATTTACCAATTTAATATCAAATCCACGTTTCTGAAGATGAATGACACGAGCTGCCATTTTTTCCTCTTTCACTCTCGGTTTTCCCGTTTAAAGATTTTAGTTTCCGGGACAAGCCGGTGAAATTTTACTTTTTAGGCGGTTCAAATTTGGGAGCCATCGTCTCTACTTCGTCTTCATCCTTAGGGGAAACCGCAGAGGATGAGCTGGAGCGGCGCGGACGCGATGAGGTACTAAGGTCAGCGTTAATGTCAGAAGTAATATCTTTCACTACGGAATTGACTTCACTTTTCACCGCGCCAACCGTTCGCTGAAACTCGGAGTAAATTTTACCGAATTTGCGTCCCATTTTGGGTAAGTCACCGCCAAAGAGAAGAACGGCCAGGATTCCCAGCACAAACAGGGAACCCATGTCGAAAAGGCCTAAAAGGATCATGGTATTTATTTCAGCCATGAGTATGCTCATTCCGCGTCTTTTTTATTGTCAGAAGGTAATTCTGCTTCAACATCATCATTTACTTCTTTCAGGCCTTTCTTAAATTCCTGAACACTCTGACCGAATGAACGGGCGACGGCGGGGAGACGGGTTCCGAAAAGAAGAAGGGCGATCACTCCAAAAATAAGCAGTTGGGTTGTTCCGATACCTACGAATGCGAACATAATTTTATCCTTTCAAAAAAGAGTGGTTTTTCTTGGTATTTTAACTTATTCCGGTTTTCAACCGGATAAATGGAAGGATTAACCAAACCAGATTATTTCATTCTACAGGAAACCTGAAGTGGTGTCAAGTATTTCGTTGGATAAAATAAAAATTTTTTGGGAAATTTAACCAGATTCAGAACAAAAAACGCGTAAAACCATTTAAATATGCTCTTTTTCCCGCGCTCGTATTTCTGTTGAGGAAAGATCATTACGGAATTCTTCCGCACTAATTCCTGTGCATAAGTCGGAAAGCGGGGAAGGAAACGCCGATGGCTGGAATGTCTCGAATACTTTGTTTCCTTGAATATTTTTGATTCGTCCAAAAACCAAAAAACGTATTCTCTGTTTTTGAAGGTTTGCTAATGATTTTTCCAGAAGGAACTTTTCTCCAAAATGGTACTTGGCACAGGAAACACGTTCCAGCGTGTCCAGACCAACCAGAAATGTTTGCCCGGGGAAAATTCGTGATTTCATTTCAAAGAAAGGAAGACCGCTCAAAAGGATTTGGTTGCCAGTGAATTTCGGCTCTGAAAAAATTCTCTGGATGCGTTCCTGAATTGAAACGTAATCCAAGGGCGGTTTGTCCGCGTTGAGGACTGAAAGTTCAAGAGCCGTTTCTCCTCGTAGTTTTCGGCAGGCCAGAGTATGCATTTGGCAATGCCCTTCGTGAATCGGAGCGAATGAACCAGGGAAAATGCCTTTAATTTGGGGGGAAAGTGTCGTGGAAACACTGCCGTCACGATTGAGTTCGATGAACGGTAATTCGCCTGTCATGACTTTTTGCCATGATTCAGGAGCGATTTGCTCTCTGGTTGCCGGAATTTCATGAGCGTTTGAATCTGTTTCGCAGTATGAGGCCAAAAGTTCAAGTGCCCAATCTGCTGTCTGTTTTTCTTCTTCCGCTCGGCTCCATTTCCCTTTTTCAAATTTGAGTGAATAGGAAACCGTTCGTTCCAGAGAATGAAATGCCGCGAAAACACGATGTTCTCCACGATGTTCCCGAGACGTTGAAAGAACGGCCGTTAAACCAAAGCCAAAAAATTTATTGATTGGAAATGAGGAAAGAGAATCTGAATGAGCATATTTCATTGCTCGATGCCATGCCATCGCCGCGATTCGACGGGCTGTCAACTCACTGCAGAACTGTTCCGGTTTTTGGTGAAGGAACTCCGTCATTGCTTCTGGGGAATACGGAATACTGGCTTCAAGTACGGTATGGGAAGCTCCCGGAACGGAAAGAAGGCGGGAAAGGAACTCGCTTCCTCCGCCAGTTAAAACGAAAATGCCGCGATTCAAAGAAGAGTGAATCGCAGCAATTTTTTCGGATATGCTTGAATTTAGCATATGGTTAATCCATTATTCAAAAGGATCTTCGTCCCCTTCTTCAGGAGCTTCGATGTCATCTTCTTCATTATTCGCGTCGTCGTCATCGTCGTCGTCTCCGAGCGCGGCGTCGTCATCGTCGTCGTCCCCGAGTGCGGCGTCGTCATCGTCGTCGTCGTCTCCGAGCGCGGCGTCGTCATCGTCGTCATCGTCCCCGAGCGCGGCGTCGTCATCGTCGTCGTCTCCGAGCGCGGCGTCGTCATCGTCGTCATCGTCCCCGAGCGCGGCATCGTCATCGTCGTCGTCTCCGAGCATGTCGTCGTCATCGTCGTCATCGTCCCCGAGCGCGGCGTCGTCATCGTCGTCATCGCTACCGAGCGTAACGTCTCCAACTTCGTCTTCGAGGTTAATATCATCTGCCGAGAGGGGTTCTTCTTCCATTTCCTCCGCAGGTTCTTCTTCCTCTTCTTACTCTTCTTCCTCATCCATATCGAAACTGTCTTCGTCTTCCTCGGTGCTTTCGGTTTCTTCTTCCTGTTCACCGCCGGAAGTCATGAGAGTTTCTTTTGTGACGGCAGGCGTATCGTCTTCATATTCTTCATATTCACCACCCTCAACGTAAACATATCCTTCAGTGGACCAATATCCAACGGATTTGTCGATGTTGCTGGCATTAATATTTTCCTGCATGGCGGCAACAGCCTGCATTTTCTGATACGCGGCGAGTTTCGCGGAAGAACGATAGGTTTCCAGAGTCTGACGCAACGGTCCCTGAACGAACTGCAGGTCATAACCGATCTGTTTTTGGGTATTGGTGGTTGCTTTCAGTTCAAGGTCAGCGCCGCTTTTGAAATCGATAGCCGCATCTTCCTCACGTCCGAGATTCATGAGCGCGAGTCCTCGAAAATAGTAGACACTTGGATTTTGAGTTCCATTTTCTACGCATTTTGTGAGTTCGTTGAAGGCGTTTTCAAAATCCTGCGCATTATAGTAGTGGATTCCCCGACCAAAAGTCTGGTAAATAATCGGGCTGTCGCCGGTCTGCGCAAAAGATGGGACGGAAATCAGGGCAGAAGCCATGACCGTTGCCAATGTGAACAAACCAAGAATTACTTTCCGATACATATCGGTTACTCCTAAAAATCAATAACTCGTGTATGGTTTACGACGGGAATTTGCCGAAATCAGTTTGCTAAAGCTCAAACTTTGTGAAAAAGGCAAATTTTAACGTGCGTAAAATATTTTACTCTACTCTTTCATATTTTTTTTCGGCATTTAAGAGGTTCCAGGAAAATTTACTCCTGATAATTTTTTGAAAATCATTCAAGAAGCTGTTTTTTGGTAACAGTTGTTTTGGTAATGCGGACTTTGCGGGCCAAATTATTTGATAAAGAAGAGAATTGGGATTTTGATTTTAAAAATTCAGAATGTTACGAGGCCCTGCGTTTAAATGGAATGAAAATCATGGTTCAGGGGACCATTCAGGTCTTGAAAGCGAAGCGGCAGGAGATGCTTGCGCGGCGTTTGAGCCAACAGACGGGTTTGAATTACCCAGGATGAGTCCTCCAGAGGGAACTTTTGATTGCGTGGAAACAGTTGCCTGGCTGGTCCGTGGGGTTAAATCGATTCGCGCGCGGTGCATGAGGATTCGTTTGTCACTGGTATAGTAGAGAATGTGAAGTTCAAGATTTGGATTTTGCGGGCATGAATTTGCCCATTCCATGTTCAGAGGGATCGTGATGGCCGCCTGTCCGCTGTTAATCACATCCGCAATATCTTCTGCGGAATATTTCCACTCGGAGATCCGAGAGTGATTTTCCGGGAGTGATGGGTCGGTGATCATGACGGAAATAGGAGCAGCCGCAAGGACGATATTTCCAGAGGAATCTTTCATTTGGAATTCGGCATGAATTCCGCGCGTATCAATCTTTCGGGCTTTCTGCGGGAGGATCGAGATGGAATGAACGTTTCGGCTATCCGTTTTTCTGACGCGAATAGTTTTTCCATGGTTTTCCATAGAGATTCTTGCTCCCGACGGAGGATTAATCGTTTGATTTTCCAGCGTAGAGGGGGTACCCAAGGTAGCGGCCGGCGGCTGCGGCGTGATGTTCACAGGTGAATTCATCGATGAATTGCCGTTTGATTTGGGATTTGTCGTCGAAAATGAAGCGGAAGAGTGGTTTGCGGCGGAGTTTTGCCGGATTGGCTGAACGATGGAATCCGGTCGGGCGGCAATGGATGAAGGAGTGGAGTGGAAATTGGCGGCGGAAGTACCGCTGATTCGATTTTTTTCCTGAAGAGCCGCTAATTGCTGACGCAGAGCTTCGTTTTCCTGACGAAAATCTTCCATTTTCCGGTTACTTTGCCAGATACGCTCCCGCTGCTGGGCATTTTCCTGCTCCAGACGGGCGATTGCCTGCTGATTCTGCGCGCATCCTGAAATCAGGAAAACGCAAAAAAGCGGCAAAACGAAGCTCAAAAGTAATCGGTTAATGGGTTTCATATCAAATAAAATTGGAATTATTTAAAGGGATATCTTTGGAGAGTAGAATAGCGGAAATTTTTTTCTTTGTCCAGAGCAATTTGGGAAAAAAAGAGAAATTTTAGAATTTTAAAGGGAAAAAGGCGGGAAGGAATAAAGTCCATCCCGCCTGAAATTTTATTCGGAGAATTTTTTTATGATGGCTTTGTCGAAATAGTTGATTTCCATTCCCGCGTCCACGATGATTTTTTGTCCATTGATTCCGCTTGAACGTGGACTGAGCAGAAAGATCGCGGCATTGGCGGCTTCCTGCGTTTCGACGGCGCGGCCTCGCGGAATGACCTGTTCAGCGTAAAGGTAAGAGTCAACATATCCTGGAATTCCCGCGGAAGCGGAGGTTTTCAATAGTCCGGGAGCGACGGCATTAAATCGGATTTCAGAAAAAGTACTGAAAGATTTCGCCAGAAAAACCAGCGAGGAGTCCAGAGCGGCTTTGATTGGCCCCATGTATCCGTAGCTTTCGCTTGCCATACGGGTAGTCGAAATTGAGATCGTGACGACCGAGGCGGCGGGAGAGAGCATATTTTTGAAAGCGTTGGCCAGCGCGGTCAGTGAAAAACATGAAATGTTGACAGCTTGAAGGAACTGTTCAGAGCGAGTTTCGTGGAAAGGTTTCATTCCGTCGGAATAGTCGGCGAAAGCAAGAGAATGGACCATACCGTCAAAAGAATGTTCCGCGTGGCGCGCGGCGATTTCTGATTGGAGGCGTTCGATTTCCTCGTTTTTTTCGACATCGCAGCAATAAATTTCTCCAGCCTCCGCCTGTTTGGGAAAGATTTTGGCGACTTTTTGACGAATTTCGTCATTCAAAACGACCAGGACACAGTGAGCACCGCAGTCCAAGAGGTTTTTGGTAATATGGTAGGCAACGCTTTTTTTGTTCGCGACGCCAAAAACGAGGAATTTTTTGTTTTCAAGGAGTAAAAAGTCATTCATGGAAATTTAGACCTGGTTTAGGGAAAGGGAACTGAAAAATGAGGAACGAATTGGGGTACGTTTTCTTAAAAACGTGTCCTGTGTCCTTTTTCTGATTTGGCCAAAAGGATAAATCTGAAAAAAATTTCAGGATTATTAAAGGGTGATTTCACCGGTTTTCCTTTTGGTTTTATTTGGTTTGATTTGTCTTTTTTCTCCATGCCAAGAGCGCGCTTCCGAGGACCAGGAGAATCCATCCTGCAGGTTCCGGCACACCGGCTGAAGGTTCACTAAAATTAAGAGAAAGGGGAGATGAAGTTATCGGAATAAGTTAAATAATTTGCTATTTCCTCGATTGAATCGAGGGTGATGCTGCTGTCATCGGAAAAAATGTGAAGTTCAGAGAACTCCCCAGTAATGGAATCGGCACTGATTAAATCGAACGTGGTGTTTTCAAAGGAATAAAGATTCCCGACTTGGAGAGCCAGAATACTGTCATTGCCGATATTGAAATCCCCGGAGATATTCAGAGTATCAAAAGTTGAAGTATTTTCGGGAACGGCATTGTCGGCAAGGTCGAGCATGATGGTTGGAACGGAAAGCGAATCGTCCGTGAATTCCAGAACATAATTTCCGCTGATGGTCGTTGATCCGATACGATTGGGATTGGAAATGAAAAATCTGTCCTCACCAACGGATCCGTCGTCAGGAGAAAGAGTGCCGCCGTTTTGGATGAAGACGGCTGCGTTTCCATGGTAAGCGATATTCATGGGCGCGTTTGCGGCGAGGGTGAGTTTTCCGCCAGTCCACGTTCCGGCGTTCACGTCGGAAATTCCCCAAATGGCAGCCGCTAACAGAGTGGAACGAAGTAAAGCCTGATTGGTTCTTTGAATAAATTGAGCCATCTTGATCCCTGTCCAGTGTCTGTTAAAATTTAGTAAATCAAAAAAGAGAATGACAAATCTCTAATATAAATAAATTATATTCCAAATTTTTTCAGAATTATCGAAAATTTTTTTGAATTGTGGAAAAATGGCAACAAAAAGACAGAAGAAAGCAAATATTCCAAAAATGACGATATTTGCGTAATGGGGAAATCGTTGAGTGAATTGGAACTGATGAGAAGTCTGATTGAACGCGGAAGGGGAAGAATGAATGGGATTAAAACGGATTTTAAAAGAAAGTTTGATTTCTGAAGAATATTTGACGGGCGAAGGACTTGACAGAAAAAAGCGGCGAAATATAATTAATTTAAGTTCGCTCCAGGTCCGTTTTGTTTTCAGGCAGCCTTTGAAATGGCTTTCTTCCTTTCGTTTTTTTCCAGTTTTGAATTTTGCTGATTTTAAGGCGGTTTTTGTCGGACCTGGCGATATTTCCTTCCTTGTTGTCTGTTTTTATGAGGTGTTTTTTGCTTTCCCCGCCGAAAAGGAGAATTTTCTTTTGCTTGTCCCGGTGAGGTTGGCGCGGAAAAGTTTTCTTGCCTAAAAGGAGTTTTCAGAAATGCGTTTACTTGGAAATCTTTGCGATTTTCTATTTGGAGAAAGGAACAGATCCTTCTTTTGGAGAAACGGATTAAGACTTTGTTTTTTGAGTGTCCTTTTGGGGAATTTTTCTTTGGCCGCGGGGGAAGATTTTCCGGAATGGATTCCGTATCCGGCGGAGAACGCCGCAGGGAAATGGTTTTCGGAAGAAAACGTTCTTGAGATTGAAAGTCTGGTGAGTTTTGGTATTCAAACCGGTGAAGCTCTTTCGGAGAAAAAAGAGAGTGTGGTCGTGACGATTTTTTGGTCCAATGGGGAGAAGACAGAGATTCGTATTCGTCCTTCGGCGGTTGAGCATGAACTTAAAGGGGATTTTGAAGGCCAGGTGAAGGGGACAAAGATTCAGCTGGCAGATGCTGTCCTGATTCTGAGTTGGCCGGGAAAGGAGGTTCGGTACTGGGTCCGTCCCAATATTCGGTGTTTCCATAGCGGATGGGGAACGACTCCCAAGTATTTTGAACTTTTAAAAATCTGGAACAGTCTTCCGGGAGCTTCCGAGCATTCACTGAAATTTGAGTTGCGGAAATCACCGGGAGCGGCGGAACTTTTTCTTGATGGTTCTTTCATTGAAACGATTCCAGCTCCCAAAGAGACAGCGGAGGCGCAGGCCGTACGAGTTTCGGTTGAGAAGAAGGGAGCTTTCGCGAAAATTCATTCAGCGGGAAATACTCCGATTCGGAATGGGGATTTTTCGGACCCGGCAAATGCGAGATATTACGCGCGAATTGTGGAGCATAGCGCTTATTATCCGCTTGATTTTCCGGCTCGTCCTCGGGTTCGAACGTTCGCCGAGGACGTACGGCTGCTGAATGGCCATGACATTTTGGAGACAGCGTGGGGAACATTCAAATGTCTTGGTGAAAACCGGATTCCCTTTTTGCTGGCGCCGGCTGAACGGTCTTCGGATGTCGGCATTTGTCGTGAGGGACAGGGAAATTGGGCACTTGAGGTGGATGAGTATTTGAGGCGGCAGCCGACGGATGGCTTTCCGTCGTCGATTCATTTTCGAGTTCCTGCCCGACCCTATTTTCGGGCTTGGGTCGTGCTGGCTTTTGATGATAGTCAGAAGGAAGTGAAGAAAGATCGTTTTCTTACCGTCCGTCTGACAAAATATTTGGGAGATCCAGGAGTTGGAAACGGATACCTCGCGGACACGACGAAGGAATTGACGCCGGAGTATGTTGAGAAGTTTCGAGAGCCGGAACTTTATGTTCTTCGTGATGGTCGAAAGCTGCCTGTTTATCGTGTGCCGGTGGAACTCGATCTGGGGAAGATTACGGATCTTGCCGTCGGACGTTCATGGCGTGATTTACCGAATGATGAAGTGATGCCGACATTTTTGGACGTGGAATTTTTTGGTAAACCCAAATTAAATTTTCATCAGACGGATGATCGTTCAAAGCCGGATCCGGATTCGGTCAGCGCGATTCAGATTTTGGGAGCGACGCTTGAATCCGCGCCCGTTGGCTTGGATATTGTGGAGAGTCAGCCAGGCAATGTTTTTTTACCTCATGAAAAGAAAGAAGTGAAGATTTGTTTTCGTCCGGATATTTCGTCCTTTCCTGAAATTTCGGCGATTTTACGCTGTTCCGTGCGAGATTTCGAAGGAAGAAAACTTCATGTTCAGGAATATCCATGCCCGTCGGTGTCTCCCAAAACGCACTGGAAAACGGCCAGCGGTGAACTGCCGTCCGTGACGGTTCCGCTTGAATTTCCAACGGGTTTTTACTGGCTGGATTTGGAATGTGCTCCGAAAAAGCCGCGCCCTGACGGAGTTAAGAGTTTTTTTACGGTTCGTTCCTCGTTCTCGATTCTTCCGAAAGATGAACGTCGCGCTGGATATGATTCTCCGTATGGTCTCTGGTGGTTCAAATTCGTTCATTTCGTGCCGGGTGACACTGATTTCGTTGGGTCTCTGATGAAAAAATGCGGAGCGCGAAACGCCTATTACGCGAATGAATCGGAAGAGGCTTGGGCAAAATATCAGATTGGAAAACGGCAGATTACGCTTAGGTCCGTCGGGAATTTCAAAATGCTTACGGATGATAAGAAGGACGTGAAGCCCGAATTTTACGCTCAGCTGGAAGAGTGGATGGAGATGAATCTTGAGAAGTATCCTCATCTTCAGGAGGTTTGCGTTTTTCATGAATCAGGTCCCGGCGCGGATTATCCGTATGAACTTTGGGGAGAAAAACAGGTCTGGCAGGAAGGACAGGAAGAACGGCATCGGCAGTACGGCGTAATGGCTCAAAAGGCGGGAGAATTCATGAAGAAGAATTATCCGCAAATTAAACTGGCTGTTGGGAATAGCGGAAGTTCCATTCAGACGATTGGTGCCGTGACGCGGTGGGGAATTGATCCTCGTTTTGTGGATTTCATTGGTACGGAAGCAACCGGGCAGCAGGCTCCGCCGGAGAAACCTGGAGATTTGTCTCCTGTCTCGATTCACGCCGCTCGTGAAACGGCAAAAGTTTTTACCGGGCGTGACTATCGCGGAACATGCTGTTACGAATTTACGTCACGTACTGAACGGACTCTCGGCTGGAAACGTCAGGCCCAATGGTATGTTCGGGACGCGCTCGTTTGTCTTTCAAACGGTTTTTCAACACTAGGAAATGGTGAAATCATTGATCCGGGAAACTGTTACCATAATACGCTTTGGGGAAACGCGGGACTGCTTCAGCGTGGACCGTACTGTTTCCCAAAACCGGCATATCAGGCGTTCGCGGTTTTGACGAATGTTTTGGATCAGGTCCGAGTTAAACGCAGAATTTCAACAGGGGCCGCGACCGTTTACGCTGTGGAATTCAATCGGTTTACCAGAAAAGCGGGAGAGGGAACGTTTGCTACTGTTTTTTGGTGCGCGCGAGGTGAAGGTAAACTCCGGCTCGAGGCAGAGAGGGGCGGTTCCGTTCGCCTGATTGATATGATGGGACGCGAGAAAAAGTTAAATGTGTCCGGAAGTTGGGAGATTCCTTTTTCTGAATCTCCTTGCTACGTAATTTCTGATTTTCCGTTTGCCGCGGCAAAGATCACGGAACGTTCTTTTCCGGAGGATTTTTCCAGATTTAAACTTTCTGAGGTCGTTTGTCCACTGGCAGATCTTTCCGCGGATGGAAAAGAAGAAATTTCGCTTATGCTTACGGAAGATGCTTTCCTTGATTCAAAATTTGACGGTCGAAACGCGGAATGGCCGATACGCAGGAAAGGAAATTTTGAGCTGACCGCCGTGAATGATCAGGAGAAAGGTTTGGTCGTGGAGATTTCGCTTGCCGCGGATGATAAGAAAGAGGAAAAGCTCCTTCCCGGTACTCTAGCGAGACCGGCAGATTTAGTGACGCGCTATGTTCGTCTGGAGATTTCACGAGAGAAATCACCGCTATTTTCCGCTCCAAAGCATGGTTTGGGAATCTGGGTAGACGGGAATTCCGGTTGGGGAAGGATTATGTTCGAGCTGGAGGATGAAAATGGAAATATCGTTCGTTCAACCGGCGTAGGCGGCTGGGGCTGCGATTCGTTTGACTGGCCGGGATTCATGTCGATTAATTTTGACGGCTGGAATTTTATCGCGCTTCCAACGCGTGACTCGGAGGCTTTTGACGCGTGGGGACCTCAGCAGGCTGCGGCAAACTGGAATGGTCCAGCGAAAGAATGTCTTTTGCATGATGAGGCGAAATTTCGGCTGAAAGCGCTCATTGTCGAGATGAACGTTGAAACTTTGGGATTGACCGGTACGGAAAAGGTGAAAAATAAAAAGATTCGTTTGAAAGATTTCAGTGTGTTTTAGGTCTTTTCGGGAATTTTGTCTAAAGAAAATTTCATTGATTTCAGCTTGAAACGTATCGTACGGGAAGTAAGAAACGGAGGTTAAAGTAAAAGGCGGGAACTTCATTCTGGTGAAGTTTCCGCCAAGAATTTTAAACGTGCGAAAAATCTCTATTTCATGTGTCAATTAACGATAGGCTGTCGCTGAAACGACGAAACGGTCTTTTTTATCCTGAAGGGCGTTTACTCCTTTGAATTGGGGAAGAAGCCAGTAATTCCCATAATTGCGGGATAGTTTTGGCAGTTTTGCTTCCACTGCGACGATCTTGGCTTTGGTTAAATCGTCATCACTCTTCGCGTATGCCCATTGAACCTGCCCATTTGATGGATCTGGGGCTGGGGCAACCAGAATTCGAAAAGAAAATTTTTCCGCGTTTTTCCATGAGTTTTCCGCGTTTTCCCATGAGTTTGCCTCAGTAGTGGGGGTGATTGGGGTGATTTCACTCAGATTTTCAGGTTCGTAATACCAGCTTCGAACAGCGTTTTTCATGACATCCGAGATGTCACTGATTTCTTTCGCGTCAGCAGCTGCCGCCGCCGCGTGATTTACCGCGGTTTGGAGTGAATGGTACGTCAAAAGCATGACGGAGACCTGGTAGAATAAAATGAAAAGGAGCATCACGACAGGAAAAATCAGGATCAGCTCCATCGTCAAAGCGCCACGTCGGCGTGAAATGGTTTTTCTTCGCTTCATGTTCATTTTTTTACTTATTTATTAAAGGCTGATCTGAACAGGGGTTGCGTTTGGCGCGGATTGTTCCGGATTCTGGCTGGAAGTTTGTTCCGCCGTTCCTGAAACCGCGTTTCCTCGGCTCGTGACCTGAGAAAGGACCATGGAGGCGTTTTTTTCATCAACGCCGGTAAAAAGAGGGAGAACCCAATAGCTGGTGAAATCGTCCAGATTTTGAAATTTAACTTCCAGAGCAAAAATGCCGTCAGGAAGGGAATCTTTTGCCAGATACTTCCAGGAGTTACTTTTCTCATTCAATTCAAGAATTCTGTATTTGATCCTTCCTTTTTCGGATTCCCATTCTGTTTTACTGGCAGCGTAAATGATATTTTTATCAGACGTATTTAGTGAAAGTCCTCTTCCCAGGAAATAGTTTTCCACACTCGTTTTGATTGCTTGGGAGACATCGGTTTCAAGTTTGCCGGAGTTCGAAGCTTCCGCGGCCGCACGGCTTGCGTTGAAAACCGCCATGCGCATGACCTGGTAACTGGTCATCATGATTGAAACCTGATAAAGAATCATCAGTACCAGCAGAATAACAGGAAGGAGCAGTACCAGTTCCAGTACGAAAACCCCGCGCCGCGGAGTATTTTTCCGAAAAAAACGTTTTGTTGAACTGAAAGTTTGGGGATTGCTCATCGAAAAACTCCGCTAGTGATCAGAAGGAGCAGTTGTCCTTTTCGTGTCAATGACTAATTAATTATTGATTTTAATGATTCTTTTAAATGTTGATTGAATTTTGGAAATAAAAAATATCCATATCGGATTTTTTGAATTCTGAAATTCATTCTGAGTTTTCTGAGTGTCGTGAAAGTACGTTCTCTCATTTTTAACATTCGGCACTTTAAGCACCGCAGTCCAGTAAAATTAAAAAAACTGTCTAAAAACTCAAAATCGCACCAAAGCAGAAAATCCTTAAAAAGATTGAAAAAATCATGAACAGATTTTGAGGGAATACCGATAAAAAGTTTAGGATAATGTGTGGAACAAAACACGCATAGGAATTTTGAGCGGGAAAATAGAGTTTAAATGAGTATGAACCAGATTTCGCAGCAGATAATTCAAAAAAGCCTTTCAAGGGCAGCCTCGTGTCGCCGTTCGATGGTTTCTGGCCGTCGGCAGGGATTCATGGCGTTGGGATTGATTCTCTGCCTGATTCTCATTCTGACCGTCGCCGCCGTTTTGTGGAGTTACCAATATTTGACAATCCAGAACTTTGAATTGGAATGTGCGGTACGCTCTGCTTTAAGTGCTGCGGTGAAAGATGGGACTCTGGAAACGTATCTGCAGAAATCAGGAGCGGTGAAGACCTCTGGGAGTACTTTTCAGGAAATTTCCGCGTATACTGATGAGGATTTGAAGAATTCCACACTTCAAAAGGTGCTTGATTTGACGGCGGCTCAGCAGAACCGAAGTTCCAGTCAGATAAAAATCGAGGTAAAGAAAGCTGTCGAGAAGATGTCGTCGGAAAAGTCGTCGGAAAAACCGATTCTTGGTTTTTCCCAGCCGCGTGAACTTGGCTTTACTCAGGGCGTCTTCGACGAAAAGACTCGAAAAGAGGCTGAAGGGACTTTCAGTCAGTACTATGAAATTTCCACGGACGGAACCTCATTTAAAAAAGTTTATTCTGTCGAATAAATTTAATATTTGATCAAGTTTCGTATTTCCTGTTTTGAAATAGCCGGAGGTTTGGGTAAGACCAATGAAAAGAGCCGTTGTTGCTGAAAAGTGTTAAGGGGCGGCATTTCAGAATTGGTGAAGCCAATCCGGAAAATAGATTTAATTTTTTGATACCAGAATTCAAGAGAGTTGGTCTGCCTGAAGATTTCGGGCAGGACTGCCTAAAGGTTTCGACATGAGCAACGATAATCAAAACCAGTCATCCAAGCCAATTGATCAGTCGACTTTGGTTACGGAAGGTCGTTTTAAAGGAACCCAGCCGGTCGCCGACGTTTATGAACCGTCGAGTGCCTGTTTGAATTTCCTGAATTCAGACGTGGAAACTGTGAACGAGGAAATTTCCCGGCGCGAGATCGCGTTTCAGAAAGCGAAAACCTCCATTCATCGTGAGATTCTCAATGCGATGGATCTGAGCCGGGTAGGCGAGATGAATGATGAACGGCTTATTGCCCACATTCAGCGTATTGCTCACAAAGTACTCCTGGCGCGGAAGAATGATTTTCAGGATATTGACTCGGATCGTTTGGTCAATGAACTGGTCGCGGAATCATTTGGTCTTGGCCCGCTGGAAGGATTTATGGCCGATCCGGAAATTACGGATATTCTGGTGAATGGTCCAGAAGAAGTCTATATCGAGAAAAAAGGTGTTCTTCACGCGACTCCGGTCAAATTTGCCGACGTGAATCACCTGATGCAGATTATTCAGCGAATCGTGGCGAAAGTTGGCCGTCGAGTTGATGAACAGACGCCGATGGTGGATGCCCGACTCGCGGATGGCAGCCGAGTGAATGCCATCATTAAGCCATTGGCTATTAATGGTCCCATTCTTTCCATTCGCCGTTTTGGAAATACTCCCCTGGCGATTGAAGATCTGATCGCGTTTGGTTCAGCCCCACAGCCGATAGTTCAGCTTCTTAAGGCCGCTGTCCAGGGGAAAATCAATATTATGATCAGCGGCGGAACCGGTTCTGGAAAAACGACACTTTTAAACGGTATTTCCAAATTCATTCCATCCGGTGAACGTCTCGTGACCGTTGAGGACTCTGCCGAGCTGAAACTCCAGAGGGAGCACGTTGTCTCGCTCGAATCACGAAATCCGAATAGTGAGGGACAAGGAGCCGTTACGCTTCGCGATTTGGTCCGCAACTCCCTGAGAATGCGTCCTGACCGTATTATTTTGGGTGAAGTGCGCGGTCCTGAAGCACTGGATATGCTTCAGGCAATGAATACCGGTCATGAAGGTTCACTCACTACGATCCATGCTAATGGCATCCTGGATTCTCTTTCACGTCTTGAGGTGATGGTGAGCATGACTGGCCTTGACATTCCGGTTTCAGTGATTCGGCGTTACGTCAGTTCCGCGATTACGCTGGTCGTTCAGTTGGCCCGACTTCGCGGTGGTGTGCGCAGAATCATGAATGTTTCGGAAATTACCGGTTTCGAGGGCGAGCAGTACCAGATTAACGAACTGTTTCGTTTTACGCAGCATGGAGCCGATCTTTCTGGACGCGCGGTAGGAAAGTTCTCCGCAACGGGCAATAGGCCGAAGTTCCTCAGCAGACTTGAGGAGCAGGGAATCAGTCTGCCTGCCGGTTTATTTGAAGCACGTGAATTTTAAACTGTGAGGAGTTGACTATGAATCGTTACCTTCAAGCCATTAATGCCATTTTCCAGAGCATGCCGCCATGGGCAGTCGCTTTGATGGTTTTTGGGGCTATTCTCTTCCTCTTTTTCGGTTTGTGGTTAATCTGGAACGGATTGCGCCGAAAGCCGTCAGAGGAAGAACTCCGAAAAATGGCAATCGAGCAGGCAGAACTGGAAACCGTTACCAAATTGACGGTCCAGGATCGCAGAAACGGCTTTGATCGCTGGTTTTCGGCTCTTTTGGAAGAAAGCGGCTCCAATCTTTCACCGTTTGTCGCGGCTTTGATTATTTTGGGAGTTTTGATTTTATCGACTGGAATCGTTTTCATTATTACGGATAATATCGAGCTTTCAGCCGGTACTGGTTTGATCTGCATGATCTTTCCATTGATTTTTTGGTCGATTCGCCGTACCTGGCGCATTAGCCGCATGAGAAAGCATTTGCCGGAAACGCTTGAATCCGTTGGTGACGCGATTCGAGGCGGAATGACGATTGAGGAAGCTGTCAAAATGACGGCAGATCAGATTGAGGATCCTTTAAAAACGGAATTTGTTCACGCTAATCGCCAGCTTGAAATGGGCCAGGCACCGACGATGGTAATGAGCCGCATGGCACGCCGGATCCCAATTACAGAATTTCGTATTTTTTCCACCGCGGTTCTGGTTCATCGTACTACAGGCGGTAATCTGGCGTTTCTGGCGGAGCGTCTGGCCCGATCCGCGCGAGACCGTTCGGAATTTAACGGACATTTGACGGCTATTACTGCCGGAAGCCGAATGTCAATCATCGGGTTGGTTATTGTCACAGCATTGGCACTCATGATCCTTTGCGGATTTGACGCGTCCTATCTGTACAAATTTATTTTGAACCCCTACGGGCCGCTGCTTGTCGGTATTTCCGCGACGCTTTTTGTCATTGGCGGATTTTGGGCATGGCGAATTATGCGTGTTCGTTATTGATAAATCTCGATTGATTACGCGAAAGGGAGAGTCCGTTTTTGCCCTTTCGCGAATTGAAATTCAACGTTTTGTGAATTTGAACTTTCACTGTCCATTAAACATCAGGAAAATAAAATGAACGCAGCTTCGTTTCTTTTATCGCAGTTGGAGAGCGGCCCTTCCGCAACAGACCAGGAAATTCTTTTCATGATGATTGCCGTTGGTCTTGGTACGGCTTTGGTCTTTTTTGTGATTTTTTATTTCCTGACCCGACGTACGACCAATGATGATGAAGATGAACGTTTTGTGGAGGAAAACGGTATTTTTGGGCGTTTGACCCCAGGCCTGGCCAATGTTCTTCCTGAAAGCGAAAAGGAAAATCAGGATTTCCGTCTTTTACTTCGTCAGGCCGGTTTCTATAGTTTCAGCGCGCGTAACTCGATTTACGCCATGCGACTGGTCCTTTTTCTTTTACCGCTTTTCACTGGACTTTATTTTGGTGTCCTTTTTCCTGAATTCATGCTTCAGTACGCGGGGGTTGGGATTTTCGTCGGTGCCGCGCTTTCAGTTATTCCGCGACTTTATGTTTACGGAGTGCGAAAAAAGCGTATTGAAAAAATTCGTTCGGGAATCGCGGACACGATGGATATGTTCGGAATGTGCGCCAGCGGCGGGATGACGATGAATGAAAGTCTTGAGCATATCGCGGATCAGATGAGCGAGTATCCGGAATTGATGCAGGAACTTCGTATTCTTCGAAGGCAGATTGAGCTTGGTTCTCTTGAACAGGCGTGCATGGATCTGATTCAGCGTGTTAATATTCCGGAAATGCGTCAATTCAGTTACCTTCTTATGCGCAGTTCTCGGCTTGGAAGCCAGACAAACAGTACGCTCATTGAACAGGCGGATCACCTTCGGGCAATGCGTCGCCATTACGCTTTGGCGCAGGCGAATAAAACTCCGACCAAACTCGTTTTTCCGCTTATGTTCTGTTTTGCTCCGGCCGCGTTGATTATGCTTCTTTCTCCGTCGCTGATGACGATTTATGATTTCATGGTTTCCAAAGAAGGACGTCAGATTTCAGAAAACGCGGAAATGATTTCGGTTAACGCGGATACTGTGGTCGGCGTAGATTTGGGAACGGCAGATGCCGCAGGTGCAGGAGGTTCCATAGGTGCTGGAGGCGGTGGAGAATGAGTTTCCGATAGTATTTTCAAGGATTTCCTAAAAGCAAAACGCGGCGTCAAGAGATGTGCCGCGTTTTTTTACGGTGTGGCTTTTGAAAATCTGAAATTTTATTCCGGCAAGCCTTTAAAAAGTTTTCTTTGAAGTGAAGCGTGGAAGGTCGTCCATGGACTTGAAGAATTCAGATCTTCTTCAAGCAGTTGATGGAAAGCGGCAAGTTTGGAGTCCATGAGGTCAATGCAGTGAAGGGCCATTGCCTCAAGAGTCATGGGCAGTTTTGGACTTCCGTATTCATACTCGCCGTGGTGACTGGCGATGAGATGTTTCAGTTGGAGGGCGAGAGCGTTTGGAAACGTTTCACCGGTTTGATTTTCGTATTGTCGGATTTTTTCTTCCAGCATGGAAATCCCGAGATTGATGTGTCCTAAAAGTTGCCCAATGTCAGAATAGGCGAATTCCGGTTCGCATTCCAGTTCAACGGTTTTTCCGGTGTCGTGGAGAAAGGCGCCGAAAAGAAGCAGCTCCGTATCGAGATATTCGTAAGATTCGCCGATTTTTTGAGAAAGCTCCATCATGTGAACGACGTGTTCCAGGAGACCGCCGCGGTACGCGTGATGATGCTTGATGCCCGCCGGGAAGAGGGTGAAGCGTTCCATGAATAGAGAATCCTCAAGGTAACATTGAGCCAAGCCTTTCAGGGCGGGGCGTTTTAGTCCGTCCAGAAGCGAATGCAGAGAGTTAAGAAGTTGCTCAAGGCAGATTCCTGTAGTCTGAATGAATTCCAGCTCATCAATTCCAGAGGGGTCAATTTTTTCAAAACGCCTGGCAATTAACTGCATCGCGCCCTGAAAAATCTGCGCTTTCCCTTCAACTCGGAGGTAGTCACCATTCTCGAACAGGTGATAGATATTTTCGTTGGCATTCCAGAGTCGGGCCGTGATCGTTCCCGTTTTGTCGGAAAGGTCTACCTGAAGGTAAAGCGCTCCGTTTCGATTAGGACGAAGCTGCTTATTACTTGCTCGGAAAATTTCATTCACATTTTCCTGTTCAGTTAATTCATTAACGTATTTTCGCATTCTTTAATTTTTTCGGTTTACTGATTGAGGTCTGACTGAAATTGAAAAACATTTTTCCGAATCATGAGATTAGGGAGACTGATTCTAGTCGAAAAACGCTGTTACTTTAAATTTTAAAGAGTAATTTGGTTTTTGCCAAGGGGGGATGGAGAATTTTCTGGAAACTTTCCGACGAAAGTCTCTTGTGTTTTTTGGAAAAAAGCGTAAAATAAATGAAATCGAAATGATTTATTTTTTTTGTTTAATTTCAGGAAAAGGAAAAATATGCGGTATCGAAAAATTGGAAATACGGAAATGAGAGCCTCGGTTCTTGCTTTCGGCAGTTGGGCTGCTGGCGGTTGGATGTGGGGCGGTACGGACGAGAAAAAAGCACTTGAAGCCATTTGGACGGCCTTTGACCATGGAATTAATTTTATCGACACGGCTCCGGTTTATGGTTTTGGGCGATCAGAAGAAATCGTTGGAAAGGCTGTTCGTGAAGTATCGCGTGACCAGGTTTTTATCGCTACGAAATGCGGCCTTGTCTGGGATAAAAAAGATTGGCCGTCAGGAAAAGGTGATTTTCATTTTTATTCCACTGATGAGGGGTACGGCACGGGTGAGGAATCGGACTGGCGAGTTTATCGTTATCTGCGTCCGGAAAGTATTCGGAAAGAGGTAGAAATGAGTCTCCAACGCCTTCAAACGGACTATATTGATCTGCTTCAGACTCACTGGCAGGATTCAACCTCCAAAATTGAGGAAACGATGGGAACGCTGCTTGAGTTAAAGGCGGAAGGAAAAATTCGCGCGATAGGGGTTTCAAATGTTCAAAGTGATGATTTGGACCAATATTTTCAGAAGGGAGAAGTCGATGTCATTCAGGAACGTTTTTCACTTCTGGACAGAAAAATAGAGACGAATGGTCTATTGGAATACGCGAGGCGAAAAAATATGTCTCTTCTTCCGTATTCTCCAATGTGCCGGGGGCTTTTGACCGGTAAAATGTCACCTGAAAGAAAATTTAATCCGGGGGATCGGAGAAATTACGAAGAGAGATTTTCTCCGGAGAATCGTGCCCGGGTGAATGAAAAGCTGCGCCGTCTTTTGCCTTTAGCTGAGGAGTATGGTTTGAGTATCGCCCAGCTGATTTTGGCTTGGACGTTCAGTAAATATGAGAAAACTCACGTGCTTTGCGGAGCGCGAAATCAGGAGCAGGTTTTGGAGAATGTCAAAGCTGGTGACACTGTTTTGTCGGAGGAGAGTATTTTCAAAATTGAAAAGATATTTGAGGATTTTTGAGAATTTTTGAGAATTTTGGCAAGGGCGGAATCGGAAAAACGGCGTTTTGGGAAGAGGCGGTAAACGCTGTTGAGAAAGGAAGTTTACGGCGAGAGCGGAACAGTTTTTTAGTACCGTTTCCGCTCTCGGCTGAATTGAATTTTATGGCTGGCATTTTGTCGGATCACCCCGGCGGCCAATTTAACGGACGACCGCCGAGCAGGTGAAAATGAAGATGCGGGACCGTTTGTCCGGCAAGTAAACCGTTATTTGTGACGACACGGAAACCGTTCGAGAGTCCCTCGTCTTTGGCTATTTTCCGGATAACGAGGAAAATGTGTCCAACGAGTGCCTCGTCTTCTTCAGAGAGGGCGTCCACGGCGGAGATCTCCTTTTTGGGAATCACCAAAATGTGGGTGGGAGCCTGAGGGGAAATGTCGCGAAAGGCAAGACACTGATCGTCTTCAAAGACAATATCCGCCGGAATTTCGCGGTCAATAATTTTTTTGAAAATAGTCATGAGAAATCCTCAAAACAAGAATTTTGACGAAACTAAAAAAATATTATTTTGACAAATTATAGTCGAAATTCATCCAAAAAGCAAGAGCCGAAAAGAAAAGTTTTTTCTGATTGTTAATTTTTTCATTTTTTTTTATCTTTCTTGTGTCATTTGGGAAATTTTTCTTTCCAGACCGTTCCATCTTTTAGAAAATATGGTAAAATTGAAATTCTGATTTCAAATTCGATTCACGAAAAGTTTATTCATGAAAGGAAATGTTATGCGATCTCAGTTTTCAGAAGAAGCTCTCCAAAAGATTCATGCTTGCGGAGCCGTTGCCGTGCTCGTGATTGATGAAGCACGGAACGCGGTTCCTACCGCCAAAGCACTTTTGGACGGTGGCATCAGCGCGATTGAACTGACACTTCGTACTCCGGCGGCTCTCGAGGCATTGGCGAATATTAAACGTGAACTTCCCGAAATGATGGCGGGCGTCGGTACGATTCTCACTCCGGAACAGGTTCAGCAGGTTGCGGAAGCGAAAGCCGCTTTTGGAGTCGCTCCCGGGCTGAATGAAAACGTCGTTTTGGCGGCACAGAAGGTTGGACTTCCCTTTGCTCCGGGGATCATGACGCCCAGCGAGATTGAGAAAGCGGTTGCTCTTGGCTGCCGCGAACTGAAACTTTTTCCCGCGGAGCCGTGCGGCGGAATGAAGTATCTTAAGAGTATTGCCGCGCCTTATGCCCATCTGGGTTTGAAGTATCTTCCGCTGGGCGGTTTGGCATTGGAAAACATTGCTCCATACGTTGAGAGTCCTCTTCTTTTGGCACTTGGAGGTTCGTGGATTGCGAAACGCGACATGATCCAAAAGCAGGATTGGGATGGGATTCGAGCCAATGCCCAGGCTACTCGAGAGAAAATTGACGCGATTCGCGGAAAGTAAGGTAAAGAAAAGTTTTTCAGCAATCACCGATCGGAATTATCCGGTTCCGATTGCTGATTTTTTTCAAAAGAAGATTTTGGGGAAAATTTCTTTCGTTAAATGATTTTTAAGTAGTCCGGATTCGTTTGATTCTGTTCAGATTTCAGGAGGGATAAGGCACGGATTCTGTTCGCCAAATTTTGTTGATCCCCTGATTCTCATCGGAGATTTTTGATGAATCAGACCCCCTGCTTGATTCTTTTGAAATTTCAGGTAAAATTAAATTTTTACTGGAAATTTTTCCTGAAATTCATGGTTTTCGCGTTTCGAGAGATTTTGTTTTTCCGTTTGAAAAGAGGTTCGTCCTTTTGTTTTTGCCGCAGACCATGATTCTTTTGATTTTCATAAAATTTCCGATTTTTCATAAATTCAATCCTGATTCCCCTGTTTCCATTTCATGAGGTTAATGATGGACGTACTTCAAAGCAAAATTAAGGAAAAAGTTCAGCGCTCTCAGGAGTGGTTTTTTTCGCAGCAGAATGAAGACGGTCATTGGCGCGCGGAACTTGAAGGGGACGCGCTGCTTCAGGGGGAATTGGTGATAATTTTGGCTTTCCTGGGTAAAGAAGATACTCCGTTGGCGAAGGCGTTGGCGCGGCAGCTTCTCAAAACCCAGGCGGAAGATGGCGGCTGGCCGATGTTTACGGGAGGGAAAAGCACGATTCCCAACACGGTGAAAGCCTATTTCGCGCTGAAACTTACGGGGCATCCGCTTTCGGCTGACTATATGCAGCGCGCGAGGCAGTGCATCATGCGAATGGGCGGGGCGGATAAAGTCAATAGTTTCACCCGTTTTTATCTCGCGATACTTGGCCAGATTCCATACTCAATCTGTCCGGCGGTTCCTCCGGAGATGATTCTTCTTCCCAAATGGTTTCCGGTCAATCTTTATTCAATCAGTTCCTGGACGCGAACTATTGTCGTGCCTCTTTCCATCGTCTCAGCCCTCCGTCCTGTCCGTGAAATACCGGTAGAAAAAGGCATTCGCGAACTGTTTATTAAAAAACCAGAAGAGTGGGGACCGCTTCGGGCACCGGGAAAACCGGAAAATCCCGGGCTTCTCAGTTGGGATACTTTTTTCCGCGTGACCGATAAAATTCTGAAATGCTATCAGAATCTGTTTTGGAAACCGACTCGCCGTCTGGCTCTGAAACGCTCGGAGCAATGGCTTTGGGAGCATTGCCAAAACAGTGATGGTCCGGGAGCTATTCAGCCGCCCATAATGTGGGGATTGGTCGCGATGAAAGCGATGGGACTGAGCGATGATCATGAGAAGACAAAGTATTTCTGGAATCAGCTCATGAATCTGGTTATTGAAGATCCGGAGGAAGGAACGGCGCGCTGCGAACCGTGCCTTTCACCTGTTTGGGATACGATCATCACTCTTCGCGCTTTGGCTGCCGGAGGAATTCGCGTGGATCATCCGAAAGCTGAAAAAGCACTAAATTGGGTACTGGAACACCAGATTCATGTTCCTGGAGATTGGAGCAGATCGGTCAAGGCAAAACCCGGAATGTGGTGTTTTGAGTATCAAAATGATTTTTATCCGGATTGCGATGATACGGCGATGGCGATCATGGCTTTGCGTAATTTAGTACCTGAACGGGGAAAAAACCAGAGAGTTGACGAGGCCATTGATTCCGCTCTTGCCTGGTTGAGAGCGATGCAGAATTCAGACGGCGGCTGGGGAGCTTTCGACAGGAACAACAATAAGGAATTTTTGACGCAGGTACCTTTCGCGGATCATAACGCGATGACGGATCCGAGCACTCCTGACCTTACCGCGAGAATTTTGGAGTGTTTCGGTACCCTTGGAATCAAAGTGGGGCAGGGAGACCGGACGCTGGATCGAAGTATTCAGCATTTGCGCGAAACGCAGAGACCGGATGGAAGCTGGTTTGGGCGTTGGGGAACGAACTATATTTACGGAACGGGAGAAGTACTTGCCGGCATGGCGGCAGTGGGAATCTCAAAAGATGAACCAATGGTGCGCGCGGGAATTAACTGGCTTTTGGCGCATCAGCAGTCCTGCGGCGGATGGGGAGAGTCGCCGGAATCTTACGAAGATATTTCGCTGCGGGGGACCGGTCCCGTTACGCCGAGTCAGACCGCTTGGGCTCTTTTGCCGCTCATTGCTTTTGGAATGAGCGATCGCCCGGAAGTGCGCGCGGGGATTCAGTGGCTGGCGGATCATCAGAATGAAGATGGAAGCTGGACTCAGAATGAATTTACCGGGACTGGTTTTCCTGCCGTCTTTTATTTGCGTTACCATTACTATCATCAGTATTTTCCGCTTATGGCGCTTTCTCGCTGGTTGAACGCGGTGAAGAAAAACTGAGTTAAGCCCGGAGGACTATTTTTGGCTGGTTTGGACGAATATCGAAAAAGACGAAATCAAAAATTTTTTCTTTATTATTTATTTTGACGTATTCAGTGCGCGTTAGAGCCGGGTTCAGACCAGAGAGCGGAGTGAAATGACGAGACCAACCCATTCAGGGGGGAGAAGGCGTTTTTTTTTTATAAAAAAACGTTCATCCCCTTTTTTTAATGGGTTGGGGGAGTGGACGGAACGCAAGAACCGGATATACTTAATAAAAGTTGATAATTTTGGTCCCTAACAGAAAAATTTAAGCCGTTTTCCAATCGGGAACGGATCGTGAGTTTGAAAATGACAGCAGCCAAAACCATTCCCGCGTACCATCCGGTTAGTGCCCCCGACTATCTTCCCCGTGAACAGATGCGTGAACTTCAGTCTCGCCGTCTGATTCGTATGGTGAAGCGCGCCTACGAAAATGTGGAACTCTATCGAAACCGCATGAATAAAAAGGGAATCACTCCCGATGATATCAAGAGTATTGATGACATCGTGAAACTTCCGTTCACGATGAAAGTGGACCTTCGCGACACGTATCCTTACGGTCTGTTCGCGTCGCCATTGAGTGAAGTGGTTCGTCTTCACGCGTCAAGCGGTACGACCGGAAAACCAATCGTGGTCGGGTACACGAAGGAGGACCTTGAGGTTTGGGATGAGGTTGTTGCCCGGTGTCTGGTTGGTTACGGCGTGACAGAAAGTGACATCATTCAGGTTGCTTACGGATACGGTTTGTTTACGGGTGGTCTTGGCCTTCATGGCGGTGCTTCGAAACTTGGCTGCACGGTGGTCCCGATTTCCGGCGGAAATACGGAACGTCAGCTGATGCTTATGCGTGACTTCAACGTTACGTGTATTGGCTGCACTCCGAGCTATTTTGTCCATATTATCGACAAAGCTCTTCAAATGGGGATTGATATGCGTGAATTCCCAATCAAATTTGGGGCATTCGGGGCGGAACCCTGGTCGGAAGAAGTTCGCCGCTACATTGAGGAGCAGGCGGGAATTCGTGCGTTCAATATTTACGGACTTTCGGAAATTTGCGGACCTGGAGTTGGGGCTGAATGCTGTTTCCAGGATGGAATGCACATTTTTGAAGACCATTTTTATCCGGAAATCATTGATCCGGCCACGGGTGAGGCTTTGCCGGATGGGACGGAAGGAGAACTCGTTCTCTCTACCCTGAGTAAAGATGCGATGCCGATGCTGCGGTACCGTACGCGCGACATCACGACGATCGATACGGAACAGTGCGCCTGCGGAAGAACTATTCGGCGTATTCGTCCGATCCGCAGACGAAGTGACGATATGCTCATTATTCGCGGCGTAAATGTTTTTCCGTCGCAGATTGAAACGGGGATTCTGCGTGTTGAAGGAGCTTCTCCCCATTTCCAGATCGTCTTGGACAATGGGCCTGACGGACTTGACCGAATTGAGGTCAGGGTTGAAGCGACTCCGGATGCCGTAGACGATACGGTTCGTTCCGTTGAACTTTTCCAGCGTAAAATCCAGCAGTCCATTTCACAGATCATCGGTTTGACGGTCAAAGTGACGCTTGTTCAGCCGTATACTATTGGACGCAGCGAAGGAAAAATGAACCGGGTTCAGGATAACCGCAAAAAATGATTGAACTTAAGGTTTGAATTAAGGAAACTTGCCAAACTCAATCCCAGGAAAAGATCACTTTTTGATTTTTGACTGTGTTTCTGGAAATTCCGCGTATTTTCAAAGATGCGGTACTTCCGGTCTCTTGCGAAATTTAAAACATTTCAGTTTTTATTCCGGGAAAGTGGTTGGGGGAAGGTCTCTTAAATTTTGAAAGCCGAATTTTCAGAAGGAATTCGGCTTTTGGTATTTTCTTGTGCCGATTAGGTCTGACCGCCAATAGTGTCTGGGATCGCGGATTGAACTTTTCCATTCTGGAAATTTTTTCATAATTTTTTCTTTTTTTAGGCATTTTCTAACACTAAATCGTTTATTTAATTGGAGATTGAAAAAGTGATTCAATCGGCACTGAACTTTTCAATGAGGAAATTAAGTATGACTAATTGGGTGACATTGGGGACAGTGGATATTTTGGCCGTTACTGGGGGATTCCTTCAGGAAGTGAAGAAATTTTATCCAGACGCGGTCTTGCTGAAAGCTTTTTGGGAAAATTTCTGCCGAATTTTATTGGATGGAGAGAATTATCACGCGCAGAGAATCGCGTATTATCAGCCGGAAAACGCGCAGGCGGCTTCTTTGCTGCTTCATCATCGTTTTGTTTTGGTACCGGCAGAGCATGAAGATTTACGTCGGGCTATTGATCTCATGGCGGGGCATTCAGTGGTTTCGATGGTGACACGAAATGAGGAAAAAGACTCTCCAAAGACTTTGGTTCTTTCTTGCGGATCCGAAGATTTTGTTCCGCTTTTGAAGTCACTTCAGCATTGCCGACTCGTCGTCCTGGCTCTTGGAGAGAAACCGGAAGAGATGACGCGTTTTCCAATTGAATGGATTGATCTGACGAAAGCTCCCTGGTGTGTTTCGGAAGGAAGCACGCCTGAAAGCAGATTTGAAAGTGATGAAAATGAAAGCGGCAAAGAGGAAAATGCTCAAACTTTCAGCGGGAATGGGATTCAGCCGTCCGATGAAATGGAGACGGCGGTTCCGGAAACGAGCGGCCCGAGTATTCCAGAAATTGGGAATGATTCTCGGAAATTGTCTGAAAAAAAAGAAGCGGAAGAGAGTGCCAAATGTCCTGATCCTGAAAGTTTTGCAAAAACAGACGAGCCTGAAAAGTCTGAAGATTTAGAGTCGATTAACGGAGAAAATGATTCTGCTGAGTTGAAAACGCGCATGAGTTCGGAGGAAGTTGCCGCCAGACTGACATTTGGGCAGGGGAGAACAGCGGTTAAACTTCCGAAGAAAAAAGTGACGCGGAAATGTCGGATTGATGATCAGGAAAAGGCTGTGCGTCAGAAGGCGGAAAATTTGGCACGCGAGCTGGAACAGTGTCTGGATGAGTGTCAAAGCCGCCGGGAGAACCTTTTGGCGTCGAACGAAGAGCCGCGGAAATTTTGGCATGTTCCGTTTCTTCGTGACACTCTGACTCTTGAGGAATGTGAAAATGCTTTCCAGGCGTTTCGGGTACTTAAAAATGCTTTTTTGTGGTTCGCGAAACATTTGGTTTGGGGTCCGAATCACAAAGAGCGGGAATCCATTCGTATCTGCACGCAAAACGCGGCACTGATTCTGGCCATATTTCGAAATTTTGAAAAAAGCTTTCAGCCGCACACGACACTTTGGGACTGTCGGAACTTTCTTTTGGACGATATGTTTCAGATTCTTGGTGAAAAAGTTCAATTTTTGAGAGAACATGAATCAATTCCCGCTCCAGGTAAATTGATTAAGGCGGAAATTGCTGTTGAGAACCTGAATCTTGAGTGCTCTGCCCGCCAGGCGCTGATTCAGGCTCGCGGCGAGTTGGTTAAGAGTATCCAGAAATTAAAGGAGGCCGCTTTAAATGAGTTTCCATCCCAAGTTCTTTTGGATGATGTTCTTCTGAAAATGCGCAGGCTTTGTTCCGGGCACGGAGAAAAAACTAATTCAGCTTTCGTTCGAAATCTTTTTGAGCCAATTATTGACCTGTTTCCCGAGGAAAATTCATCAGAAGAGGGACGTTGGCTTCCGGAGGAATTTTATCAAGTGCGTCAGTCTGTTGATCTTTTCAGGATTGAGCATGGCAAAACCGCGGAAGAAAATGGCTCGAATGGAGCGGAACATGAAGAAGATCCCAATATCCTGAAAGTTCGCGGTTTTCTCGCGGGAAAAAAGTTTTGTATTGTGGGAGGGCTGCCCACTCCTCATCTTCAGGAACGTTTGCAGAATGCTTTTGGCGCTTCCGCGAGCTGGAGAACGAGTTCGCATAATGAATCCAACAGTAAATATAGCGCGCTTATTCAGGATAAAAATGTGCTTTTATTCATCATTTTTGTGAAGTGGGCAAGTCATAAACACTGCGAGGAACTGGCGCGTCAGGCGATGGCGCAAGGTAAGAAGGTGGTGCGTCTCCATATGGAAACGAATCCAGGAACGATTGCTGGAAAGATTGTTGAGCAGTGCTTCCATGAAAAATAAAGAATGCGTGTGTTGAGGGCGTTTCCCAAAACTAATTTCCAGAAATTAAAAACTCTTTTTCCCCGCCGGAAAACAGTTTGGGAAAGGCTCTCAGGAGTTAGAGGTAAATTATCCCATTTCGGGAAAAATTCGGTAAAAAGGGGATGGGAGCCAATTTCTGGACATTCTTCTTTTCTTCGAGAGTGGATAAATGAGGTTCTTTTGACTCCCACTTGCATTTTGAAAACAAAATGATATAATTAGTAAGATTTTTTTGGTTTCTGACCCAATTGAGTCAGAGGTACTGAATAAGGATTTTGAATTCCTCTTTTGCTGTTTCGTTCCCGATAGATCTATCGAGGTATGAGAGGATAGCTTAACGACTTATTTGGGGGCGGTTTCACGTAACGATTTCAACAGGCAGATTTCGCCTGAAAACATGAATAAAAATGAGTGTTTATTTTCTGACCGGATGTGCTGGATTCATTGCGTCAAATGTCGCGGAGATGCTTCTTGAGGCAGGTCATTCTGTTTATGGAATCGATGACCGAAACAACGCGTATTCTGTTCTCTTGAAGGATTGGCGGCTGAAACAGTTGAGCAGGTTTGAGAATTTCCATTTTCAGGAAGTGGATATAACGGATCGAATCGCTCTTGAAAATTTTTTTCAGGAGGCACTGACTCGAGAATGCCTTGCTCATTTCGATGCCTGCATTCACCTCGCGGCACGGGCAGGTGTTCGGTATTCGGTGGAAAATCCATGGATTTATCTTGACACGAACGTAACGGGAACGCTTAATCTGCTTGAGCTTTGCCGACATTCCGGAACTCAAAAATTTGTCGCGGCCTCGTCTTCGAGTGTTTATGGAAATTCCAGTGCTGAAATCTTTCATGAAGATCAGAGAACAGATTTTCCATGTTCCCCGTATGCCGCGAGCAAAAAGGCAGCGGAGGCGCTTATTTTCAGTTATCATCATCTTTACGGAATTGACGTGTCCGTTTTGCGTTTTTTTACGGTTTATGGCCCGGCGGGGCGTCCAGACATGAGTATTTTGCGTTTCATCCACGCGATAGCGGAAGAGAAACCAATTACTCTTTATGGAGATGGAACTCAGGAACGTGATTTTACGTATTGCCGTGATATTGCTTCCGGAGTACTTGCCTCACTTCGGCCGGTTGGATATGAGACGTTTAATCTGGGTGGTGATCATACTTACTCCGTGAATCAGCTCATTGAAATCGTCGCGAACATTCTTGGAAAAAAACCTCTGATTAAACAGTATCCTCCGCATCGGGCTGATGTGGCGCGAACTCATGCCGACATTTCAAACGCCAGAGAAAAACTGGGCTGGAAACCGTGTTGGGATTTTCGCGCGGGGATTGCTGAAACAATTCGCTGGTATCTTGAAAATCGGGACTGGTTTTCTGCCGAAATGAAGGATTGAAAAAATCAAAATCTGTTGACAGCGCGATTTTCATGTCAGGAGGTAAAAAAAGGATAAAATTCAGACAGTATTTTTTTCGGCAGTCTTAACCTCCGGATCGAAGAGAGTCGTTTGGAGGCTGAATTTTTGGAAGTTTTCTTAATAAAAAAACCGGAAGTTTTCTTCCGGTTTCGCATAATTTGGACACGTATTCTGAATTCAATTCAGAAAAACGGGGATGAATGACTTACTCGGCGTTTACCGTATTGGGGTCCGCTGATTTTTTCGGCAATTTTTTCAGGGGCTGAAGATTATTGACGACCCGCGTCGCGTTAATGGATTCCAATACTTCATTCGAGTTGAATTTATTGGTTTTTTTGTGCGTACCTTCCCAGGCATCGGTCTGTGCCGTGCCCTCTATCGTTTCTTCCGGAGCTTCCAGTCCGAGAATTTTGAAAATGGTCTCGTGCTCCTTGCAGTCTTTTTCAAGGGACGCTTCTTTTGAAGCGGAAGCGAGCATGATGCTGAACGTTCCTTTTTTCTGGAGAACATTCAGGATATTGGCCATCTGCTGATCCACGGCGATCGTAATATTTTCGATTTTACGCGGTTCTCCCGGGTTGAATTCATGCATATCGGAGCTGGTTGCCAGAACTCTGACATTTTTATAGATGCTGATAGCGATATCTTCCGCAAAATCAGGATGGATTTTTTCTTTTGGAAGCCAAGAGATATTGATCAGCGCGTTCGGGTGAACGAAACCCGCGACGGAATTCATTTGGTCAACAGGAATAGACATGGCCAACTCATCCGGTTGCAGCTTGTCTTCAAGAGTCGGAACCTTTCCGAATTCATAAAGGCATTCTTCCGTCAGCCAGTTACCGGCAATAATTTCAGTTTTCGCGACACGATTTAAAGCCGCGTTGATGTTTTGAATTGGAAGATCTTCTTTTGAAGTAGCTTTTTCACGAATATTTTTCAGTTCTTCTTCTGGGATAGAAATTATTCTCAAATTCTCGGCCGTTAAAGTCTCGTAAGGAGAGATATTTCTGCTGGCCATGACGATAGTGCCCATATTAACCTTGGGCAAATCGGCTTTCTCAACAACTGGAGCCGGCTTCGGTTCCTGAACAGGAGGCGGAGTCATGTTGACTCGGACACCATAGGCCGCTCCAAGACCTACTAAAATCGCGAAGATACCAGACATCACTGTCGTTGGACTCGTTGAACTCATTTTAACCTCCATTTTTGGGATAAATTTAATTTCCCAAAATCATTTTGTCAAATTATGCTTCGTAATATCGAAGGAGCAAAACGGATCTGATTTACTGATCTGAAACCATTTTGTTTCCTAACTTTTGAAACCGGATTCATGAATAGAAAACCGGAACGTACTGGAAAGTGTTCGTGAAGAACATTCCCAGAAAGAGAATCGTTGCCAAAGCAACCGGTATGGCAAACGGAATAATCCGTTTAAGTTCTTTAGGCTGACTGCGATGAAGTCTTTTTTTATCTTTGGAATTCCTTAGAGCAGATTCCGTCGGAGCGCCAATTTTACGCATAGTGCGCATTTTTTTCATCATGCGGACTGGTCCCTGAGCAATCATTACGCAGACGGACATCAGGCACGCGATCAGTATTGCCATGACAAAAACCAACAGGAACCATTTGATTCCAAGCCAAACTCCCAACGCGGCGAGGAGCTTCACATCTCCAAAACCCACGCCGCCCATTGCCGCCGGAGCGAACAGGATGAAAAAACCGACTAAAAATCCGCCAAGCGCCCAAAGAGGAGTAATTTGAGTCAGGTACGTAAACATGACCTCAAAATTACCGCCAGGCAATTTTTCGAGCGCTGCGGCGGTATCGAGCGGTTCCGCTCCGCCGCAAAGGCACGTGAGCCAAAGTGCCAGCGAAAAAATCAAACCGGAAATCGCAAAGGGCACCGTGTATTTATTCGGAACCTTGCGCCAGATAGTATCTGTGACAGCCATGCCAATGGTGAAAATCAGCAATGCCGCCATGAAAATTACCGGAAAAATCGTAGTCATGTCAGAATTCCGGAGCAGTTTTCTGCCCTTGCGAGTAAATGTTGCCAGGAAAGGTAAATCAGGAAATAATTAACCACGCGATTGATAATCGAGAGTTTTTAATTCCTAATTTTGAGTTTTGGAAATATTGATCTCATCGCTGCCTGCTTGACGGGAAACATCTTCAACGTGTGAGTTTTTCAGGTAAAGACAGCGTGTCTGGGAATTATTCTCTCCCTCATCCTGTGTTTGAGCCGTGGGATTCCAGCCGCACGATTGATCCAGGCTTGCCGCCGCGTCCGCGACATTGGCGAACTGGAGTACCTGAACATCACGCATCGCGGCCAATCCGCCGATGATGCCGATAGTTAAGAGCAGTCCAAGCAGGAGCCATTCAAAGGTCAGGACACCGTTTTCTTCCCGAAGCAACTGCTGAATTCGTGAGGATATGTTCATTTTTGCTTATCCTGTGTTTCTTCCGACCCAGGCAATGGGTCTGAAAATGGTTTATTCGGCAAAGAAGAAAGCATTTCGAAAAACGTTCTTCCTTTAACAGGTCTTTTGATTCCTGCCTCGGCCTTTACGATGGATTTACCTGGGATTCATATTGAATCCGAAATCCGATTAAAATTGATTCAGGTTTCGGTAGTCTTCCGAAGTCAACAGAATCATTTGGCCGGCCGGTCTGGATTCAGTGAGGCAGAATCAATCTTCATCGAAACGGGATTTTCTTTCCGCTCTGCGTAACTTGATCCGGCAGAAGAATAAAGCGTGGGACTTTTTTGGGTCACCGTTGCCGTTTGCGCTCCTTCATCTTTGGCAAGCCGGCTTTCATATTCCGGAATCTCATAGGAAGTGTCCACGGAATGAACGACCTGGGCGGCTTCGAGCATCTTCAGACTGACTGAATCCCGCATCGTAGCAATACCGGCGACGATTCCAATGACCAGAACAGTTAAAACGAGAAGCCATTCGAACGCCAAAACTCCGCTTTCATCCTGGTTTATCCGCTGTCGGATGGAAAATACCGTTCCAGCAAATTTTAAATTTTTCATGGGACCTGCTCCTTAATTTGTGCCGGATTGTTTAGGTACCGGATTGAGAGTTTGAACCGGAAGTAGGCGTTAAAGTGATTTGCTTGTGCTCATGGATTTGTTTCCGGACACTGATTTCCTTGTTCTTGCCTTCATAGGCAGGAACCTCATAGGACGTATCCAAAGCTCCCAGCGCTTCGCTCGCGGATATGAATTTCAGAGAAATGGAATCCCGCATTGCCGCAATGCCGCCGACAATGCCGATAGTCAAAAGCACAAAAAGGAGCAGCCATTCAAGGGTTAGGACACCACGGCAATGCCGAGAATGCTTTTTATTGGTAAATTGGGAACGCATGGTATGGTCTCCGCAAATATTTTGTTCTCTATACTCACTTTTACCCTATCGACTGGATACAAAGTGGAAAATCGTTAATTTCCTATCTTTCCGTTAAAAAGTCAATCTTTCAGTGTCTGGAATGCCAGTTGGTTAAAATGGGGAAAATTTAACAGACAATGACTTGTTTTGAAAAAATACCTGTTTATTCTGAAATTGAATTGATTTCAGTAAACGAAAAATCAGGTCGGGCACGGTCTGTCAATCCGTTTGTTAATGTCGGCGGTCGAAATTTAAGGGAGCAGAGATTTTATTGGAAATATTTGCGGATTTGACAGATTTAAATAAATTGTGAATTTAAGGAATAATTACTTTAAAAATTGAAAAACTCTGAAAATTTCTTAAAAAGTTTATCTGGTATCCCTTGATGAAATCTTATTTCCAGCTATTATTAATGGACCTGATTTGCGTATGGGAAGAATTGGGCGGAGTACTCTGAAATTAAGTTAATAGTAAACGGAAAAGCAGTCAGAAAATTTTCGCGTATTACAGAGGAAAATTGGGTACGTCGGGTGCCCGCGGAATGAGGGTGACTGCGAAGCGGAAAAGGGGTTGGCAATGGCCGAACGACGGAATGATTTGAGAAATATCGCGATCATCGCACACGTGGACCACGGAAAGACGACGCTGGTGGATTGTCTGCTGAAGCAATGCAGCCAGATGCGTGATTCGGAATTTCAATGTGAGCAGATTCTCGATTCCAATGACTTGGAACGTGAACGCGGCATTACGATTTTGGCCAAAAATATCGCGGTCAACTACCAGGGCGTGAAAATCAACATTATGGATACGCCGGGGCACGCGGATTTTGGCGGTGAGGTGGAACGTGTTTTGCGAATGGCGGACGGCTGTCTTGTGCTGGTCGATTCTGCGGAAGGCCCCTTGCCGCAGACGCGTTTTGTGCTGAGTAAGGCGTTGGAGATCGGTTTGAAACCAATTGTGCTGGTGAATAAGATCGATCGAAAGGACGCCCGGCCGCAGGAAGTGGTCAATGAAATGTTTGATCTTTTCATTAATCTTGGGGCGGATGAAGACATCGCTGATTTTCCGTATTTGTTTTCGAGTACGAAAGAGGGGTACGCGACACATGATCCGGAAGTGCGCACGACATCGATTGTTCCGCTGCTGGATATGATTCTCAAGGAGATTCCGGGGCCGGAAGTTGAAATGGAAAAACCGCTTCAGATGCTCGTCACGACGATTGACTGGTCAGAATTTGTGGGGCGGATTGCCGTGGGGCGTGTTCAGTGCGGAACACTCCGAAAAGGCCAAACGGTTTCGGTGATGCAGAAAGACGGTCAGATTTCCCAGGGAAAAGTGGCTATTCTCTATACTTTCAACAATTTGGGAAAAAATGAGGTTCATGAAGCGGATGCGGGAGACATTGCCGCGATCGTTGGTTTACCGTTTGTGGAGATTGGAGACACGATCTGTTCTCCTTCCGCGCCAATCGCGATGCCGCGAATTCAGGTGGATGAACCGACTCTGCGAATGACGTTTGGGATTAATGCCTCGCCGCTTGCGGGAAAAGAAGGAAAATACGTTACGACTCGTCATTTGCGCGACCGGCTCATGCGCGAGCTGGAGAGAAATGTGGCACTCAAAGTGGATCCGGTTGACAAATCGGACCAGTTTGTCGTTTCTGGACGCGGTATTCTTCATCTTTCCGTGCTTATTGAGACGATGCGGCGTGAGAACTACGAATTTGCCGTAGGTAAACCGGAAGTTATTTACCGAACGATTGACGGTGTCGTTCATGAGCCGTTTGAGCAGCTGTTGGTGGAAGTTCCGGCGAATATGACGGGACCGGTGATGGAACTGGTCGGCGCGCGTTTTGGTGAACTGCAGGAAGTTTCAAGCCGGGGCGATTTCACGCTGCTTTCGTTCATGATTCCCGCTCGCGGTTTAATCGGACTCAGTACGCGAATGCTTAACGCTACGAAAGGCACCGCCATCATTAATCATCGCTTTGACTGCTATCGTCCCAAAGCGGGTGACATTCCGACCCGTCAGTCCGGCGTACTCATTTCCAACGCGAACGGTCACGCGGTTGCCTTCGCGCTGGACGCTCTTCAGGGACGCGGCGATATGTTTGTCGAGCCGAATGATGTCATTTATGAAGGAATGATCGTTGGCGAGCATTGCCGTTCCAATGACCTGACGGTGAATCCCGCCAAAGAAAAGAAACTCACGAATATGCGCGCGTCGGGAAGCGACAAAAACATCATTCTGAAGCCGGCTCGAAAAATGACGCTGGAAGAGTCTTTGGAGTTCATTGAGGAGGATGAGCTGGTCGAATGCACGCCAAAATCAATTCGACTGCGTAAGATTCTCCTTACGGAAGTGGATCGCCGCCGCGCGGGCCGTGCCGCCGCCAATTCGGATGATTGAGAGGTGAAATCTTTGCCTGAAGGAATTCCGGCCGGGTTTAAGGAAAACGTGACCATGAATAAACTTTTTTTTTCAAATGAGTTGGACCTTTTTTCAATTCGGACGACCTTGGAAGAACCGACGCTGGGACCGGAAATCCTGAAACTGTTTCAGGCTGGCTGGACGCGGTTTCTCCTGGAAGATCCGGTTTCATGGCCTCTTTGGCCGGAACTGCTTGCGGCTTTTCCCGCGTTTCACTTCGCGTTTCTGGAGCCGGAATCAGGACGGATCATGGCGGCGGGAATGACGGTGCCGCTGGCGTGGAACGGTGAAAATTCAGAACTGCTCGACCGTGGTTGGCACTGGGTTTTGCGTCAGTCGCTTGAAGATTTTCGAGCGGGCCGGGTAACGCATACGCTCAGTGCGGCTAACGCGGTGGTTCATCCTGATTTTCGCGGACGTGGATTGGCGGAAACTCTTGTCCTTTCAATGAAGCGGATCGCTCAGGCCTATGGTTTTACGCGGTACATCGCGCCGCTTCGTCCGACGCAGAAAGAAAAGTATCCGCTTACGCCTATTGAGAAGTACGCGAAATGGACACGTTCGGACGGATTGCCGTTTGATTCGTGGCTCCGTGTGCAGAAACGAATGGGAGCGGAAATCATCGGACCCGCTGAAAACTCAATTCGGATTGAAGCGTCTCTCGACAAATGGCGTGAGTGGACGGGGCTGGTTTTTCCTGATTCTGGACCTTACGTTATTCCGGGAGGGGCGGTCCCCATGACGGCGGACGTTGAGCGGAATCTTGGAACCTATGTCGCGCCAAGTATTTGGGTGGCGCATTACGTAAAATAAATTGTGTTTTTTCGGTTTTTAAGGAGCAGGGGAATGTCAGATTATCGCGGGATTATTTTTGATTTGGACGGAACGTTGCTCAGTTCTCTTGAGGACATCGCGGATTGCGCCAATCTCGCGCTGGAACAGATGGGATTTCCAGCACAGCCTCTGGAGAAATACCGATATTTTGTCGGGGACGGCGTCGCGCTTCTGATTCAGAGGATTCTTCCGGAAGAGGTTCGGGGGGATGAGAAGATTCGGGCGGAGCTTCTTGCCCGTTACTCTCGTGAGTATGGTGAAAATGAGGGATGGGCCCAAAAAACGGCACCTTATCCGGGAATTCCGGAGCTGCTGGACGCGATTGACCGGAAGGGGTTGAAGAAAGCGGTCTTCTCAAACAAACCGGCAAACTGCACGGAGCTTTGCGTCTCTCGGCTGCTTTCGCCGTGGACGTTTGATGAAGTGGTTGGACAGAAAGACGGCGTAATTCCGAAGAAACCGGATCCCGCAGGGGCGAGAATCATTCTGGAACGTTGGAAAATGAGTCCGGAAGAAGTTCTTTACGTTGGGGACACGAGCACGGACATGAAGACGGCTCAAAACGCGGGTCTTTTTTCAATTGGGGTTACCTGGGGATTCCGACCGGAAGAAGAGTTGGCCGCGAACGGGGCGAAACGAATAGTTCACCACCCAATGGAGATCGCCGAACTGTTTTGAATGAGAGATTCTGGTATTGAGAGGATAGTCCGCCGGCACCCGCAGTGAAAAACTCCTTTGGGGATCCTGTTTATTCCTCAAATTTACCGGTTTCAGGATTGACGTTCAGTTCACGGAGCGCGCCTGCTTTTGAATGTTCGCGGCCTCATCCCGCGCCTCCTCGAAACCGGAGCCGCCGGCAGTGTTGAACTCCCCATGAGCAAGATCATCGGCTGACGCGCCGCGGTATCCGGTCAAAAAATAAAATCCGCTGTGTATTTTGTTAGTACACAGCGGATAGGTGTAGAGTTGATATTTACTAATATAACCCCGACCTTATTTCAAATGACATATTTTCCTTTGCAAGTTCTATAAGTTCTTCAGTAGTATCTATCCAAGACATTATTTCTTCTAATTTAGATTCGAGTTCTGATTTCTTATCATCGCTTGCATCAGACAGTAAAGCATCATAGCATATCTCCGCACAGCGAAAATAATTTATAGCTGAATAATAGTCCGCAATCTTTCCCCATTTATTCTTGTTTCCCTGTTCGATATAATATCTGCCAAGCATTATCATACATTCTGGATTGTCATAACGATCTGCTCCTGTCTTAAATTGAGCCATGGCCTTGGTTTCATACCGCTTGCGAAGTGCCCCATCTGAATCCTCTGCTTTATTCCAATAATTCATACCTTCTTCGTAACATAGTTGACCCATATCAACGTTTTCAGCCTGAGTGTAGAGGGGAACACATACGAGCGAAAGGATCGCCGCGATGAAAAATGTTTTGACGTTCATAGTGAATGCCTTTCGTGTAAATGTTGAGAAACAACAAGAAATAAAAAATGGAGTGCCGAACACCTGTTTGCTGCTCATTACGCCCTAACCACAGGGACAACATACAACAAAACAGGGTCAGCACTCCTATCATGCATATTTACAGACAGGAATGCTTCACCTGACAACTTGGCCATGTTGGAAACCGGCAATGCCGGGTGGTTATTCGTAATGGGACCAACTTGTTTTACGTGACATTCTTCTCGAAGCCGTCCACAGGCGGACGGCTCCATCTTTTATTTCACTTTTTTTAGGAGATGGTAAAACCAAACCCATTATTTATTTTAACAGAAATGAAAAATTCTGTCAAGGGGGGGATGAAAATTTTTTCAATATCTAACCAGATTCAGATCTTGAACAGCAATCCAAGTAATCCGAGCAGGAAGAAGAAAATCAGTGGAGTGAGGAGGCTCCAGAGGATCGTCCTGCGCAGTCCGCGGCCGGTCCACTCGCTGGAAAGAACGGCGCAGTTCGGCAGCTCGCGCTGGATCCTGCGGGCCTGCCGGCGAAGCATTTTTCCGGAAAGATTCGCGTCGATCACTTTGAGCGTCCGGGAATCCTTCAGCGGAAGGAAACGGGACGTTTTGAGACGCGGTGCGAAAAAGAGCATCAAACGGCTGAACTGAAACAGTTGAGGAAGCTCACGGAAACACTCTCCCGTCAAGCGGGAAAATCCAAGATTGGCCATCCGCAGAAAGGGGAGTCCGCGAAGGAATTCGCTTATCGCTTGATCCGTGATGTTCCGATTGCCGAGGAGCGCGAAAAATCGAAGCTCCTTCAGCGGTCTCAAATGCTGGATCCCCGCATCCGTAAGTCGGGAACAGCCGATGAGATGCAGTTCTTCAAGCTGCGTCATTTTTCCAATGACTTCCAGCCACTGATCGGATACTTCCGGGTATGATGGACGCGTGCACGATAAACTGAAGGACGAAAGGAGATTCAGGACCTTCAGCTCCGGGCAGTCGAGCAGGTGACGGAGGCCGTTTTCGGAAATTTTGGCGCAATTTACCAAAAAAAGGTTCTGAAGATGAGGATCTCCCGCAAGCTGTTCCAGTGTTTCGTCCGTGACGCGGTCTCCTTCCAGAATGAGAGTGAACGGTTTGGAGGGGAGTGAATGTCTCAAAATTTCCGGAGTCACGGTCGGAAATTGGCTCATATCCACGATGACTGGTTCTTTTGCGTCCTTTTTCGCAGCGGGTTCTTCACTTCGGAGACCTTCCTCTGTTTCTGACGGTTCCAGTACCGCAAGCGGCTGGCATTTAGCGGAAGCCAGATCGCGGGAGTACGGAAATTCCATTTTTGGGAGCATCCGTTCCCGGAGTGGGAGTCTTGCGTCTTTCCTCCGGAAGAGAAATTCCTTTCCGCCTTTCCAGAGTTCGACGATCATCCTGCACGTCAGGCAGACAAGAAGGACCGAGAGAAATAAGACTGCCGCGGTATTTTCAGATGGGGAAGTTCCGTTTTGCATTCCCATTCCGATTATGGCGGTGAATCCGGCCACAAGTACCGCGAAGACCAGGCAGGTAAACGCATAGCGAAAAGAGTGCTTCCGAATCCGTTTTTCCGCGATGGGAAGTTCCTGGGCTGCGAGCTGGTAGAGTTTCTGCGCGGTTTCCTCCGATTTTTCCGTTCCGACCCCGAATTCATGGCAGAGTGCGAGCTGGAAGCAGGATTCAGGATGTCCCGAAACGATCCCTTTTTCGAGAAGTTTCACACCCCGAGCCGGATCCTCCGGAACACCTTCTCCCCAAAGGAGCGCACACGCCGCGTTGAAATCCGCCTCCGGAAACGCCTCTTTTCCCGCTCCTGCCATTTCGTAAAACTGAAACGCCAACTGCGGATCTCTCGGAATCCCGTACCCGCAGTCTGCGCAGACTCCGAGCATAAACGCACCTTCCCGAGTCTCTTTTGCCGCAAGAAAGCACTCGTATGCCCGGCGTTCATCTTTCGGCATTCCGATCCCGTAAAGCGCGCGGATCCCCTCTCGCATGGGTTCTTCATTCAAAAAAATGGACGACTGCATTGAAAAAACTCCTTTTTGATTTTTCTTTTTTATTCCTCAAATTCACCGGTTTCAGGATCGACGTTCAGTTCACGAAGGCGGCGGGCGGCGAGCCAGTGGTCCTGACCGCGGAGGTACCATTCGACGGCCTTTTTCATGTCTTTTTTGACTCCGAGTCCATATTCGTACATATGCCCGACCCGGAATGGACCGTAGGGCTGCTGGACCGTGCGGTAGATCTCAAACGCGCGGGGAAGGTCTTTCGGATAGCCGCCGGTCCCTTTGCGCAGAATGTCTGCCAGATTGCAGCGTGAGTAATCGTCGCCGTTTTCGACCGCCTTTTCGTACCAGAAGACCGCTTTCGCAATGTCCTGCGGCACGCCGATCCCTTTTTCGTAAAGGATCCCAAGGTCTCCTTCCAGATCCCCTTCCAGAAGATAGTCGGATGTTCCGTCAATGATCGCTTCGCCGAATTTCAGAAGAAGATCAACGTCCTCCTGCGAGTATCCGAAATCCTGATGCCTTCCGTCGGACGGCGCGTACCCGAAGGACGTTCCGACCGGCACGTACTGCGGAAGAGAGATCGGTTCAGAAGCGTCGGCGGTTTGGGGGGATGGATCAAAATTTCGATCCCATTGAAACGGTCTCGCGGATTCGTAGAGTGTGTCCCACTCATCCTGCGTCAGCGGCTGGATGTCGTACTGGATCTCGTCAAACCGGGTCCATTTCTTCGGTGCGATGGCGGGAAAGTCGCGAAAATAGATCTCAATACTTTCTTTTCGCTCCGTGTCTTCAAGAAGTAAAAGTTCGCGGTATCCGAGCCAATCGAGATCATTGTCCCGCGGGTAGCTGAAATAGGAAACAGACTTCATTTTTTGAGGGGCATCAAGCTGGCACGTGTAGAGCGAAGTATTGTTTCCGCAGTATTTCTGGTTTCGGAACAGGATCTTCGCCATCGCTTTGGTCAGATTCGTGTGGAACCGGTCCGCGGAAGAGGTCATCGTGACCCCGGCGCGGCGCATGAGATCCGGGCCGATGCAGAGATCCCGAAGCGGTGTTTCCAGACGAATGAGCCGGTCTGGGCTGCGCAGGATCGCGGATCTCATCTTTTCGGTGAAAGTTTCCATGAGGAAATTCAGATTCTTTTCATTCCAGAACGCTGAGGTGGAAAAAAAGGTCTTTCCAAGTGCCTGAAAGGACTTCACGCCGGCCGCGTACATCAGAAAATCCACGAGGATCAGTGCGGCCCGAAGGTCCGGAATGGAACTCATCAGGGGAAGCCGGACTTCGTATCCGTCGTCTGTCCGGAGAAGCTCCACCGCACGGGAAGACTCGTTTTCCAGCATGAAGACGACACGGGGAAATTCGATCTCAATAGCCAGGACCTGGTAGTTGAGATTCGCTTGAACGTTTCCGAGAATGAGTTCCGGATCCACTTTTTTGCTGGTCTTCAAGGTAAATGAAATATTCATGGCTGTTCTTCAAAAGTAAAAGAAAGAGAAAAAACTCAGGCCTTCTTTTTCAAAAAGGCCTGAGGGGAAAGAGAGAATGAAGAAAAACTACTTTCTTCTCTGATTCATCAGGTCGATGAAGCATCGGTCGTATTTCTCGAGACGCTGGAGGTCATCCTCGTCGCGCATCTGGAAATTCGGCATGTCGGCGCGCGTGCGCTCGTTCATGCGTTTCGCGCCC
>JAFQUP010000014.1 GCA_017408405.1 Thermoguttaceae bacterium | reverse complement strand
CAGCGGCAATTTCTTTGACCGATTTGACTCCATGACGCTCGATTTCCAGAACGCCGCACAGAAAAACACGGCGGACGGCGGCGTGCTGAACATTCCGGAAACGATCCAGAAGAAAGAGCTGACGGCCTACTCCATCACGACGGGGAACGACCAGCCAAACCGTACGCCGGATGACTGGGTCCTTTACGGCTCGGACGACAATAAAAACTGGACGGTCCTCGACACGATCGAGGGGGCGGGGCTTTCCAAACTCAATACGATGTACACGATCCCGCTCGAAGAGAGCGTACCGGCCAACCGATTCTACCGTCTGGAAATCACGGACAGCATCGGTAAGATCCAAGCGATGCAGTTCTCCGAGTTCACGCTCTGGGACACGCCGACCGGGGAAGAATACGCGAAACTTCCGGCCGCCAAAAACATTACGGTCACTCCGCGCGGCGGGCTTCACTCGAACGATTACGAATCTGTCGCCAAACTTCAGGACGGACGGACCGACAAATTCCTCGCCTACCTGAACGCAAACAAGAATGAAACGAACCCGGCGACGCAGCTTTCCGCGGACTCTCCCCTTTCGCTCACGTTCGAAATGGACGACTCCTACCTGCTGGAATCCTACTCCTTCACGACCGCAAATGACCGTCCCGATCGGGATGCGTCTGACTGGCAGCTCTACGGCTCAAATAATGGGACGGACTGGACGCTGCTTGACGAAGTTTTCGACTTCGTAATGACCGATGAACGCTACGCGACACACCAGTTCGACCTCGACAGCGAACAGGGCTACGGCTGGTTCCGATTCGATTTCCTCGGAACGAAAGGCGAAACGAACGGTTTCCAGCTGGCGGAACTCACTTTCTACGGCATTTCGACCAATCAGGTGCCGGAACCCGCGTCGTTCGTCCTTCTGGCGTTTGGCGTTCTGGGCCTCTTTTCCATGCGCAAGCTCCGAAAAGGAACTCAAAAATGAATAAAACGTACCGAACCAACGTCCAACACAGAGATCCAATCAACGGTTTCACGCTGGTCGAGCTTCTCGTGGTCATCGCGATCATTGGGATGCTGGTTGGTCTCCTTCTTCCGGCAGTTCAGCAGGCTCGTGAAGCAGCCCGAACGATGCAGTGCAGCAACCAGCTCAAACAGATGGGGCTGGCTGCGCTGAATCACGAAAGCACGAACAAAGCGTTCCCGTCTTGCGGCTGGTCGTGCTATTGGGAGGGGGACCCGGATTTCGGTTTTGGTCCGAATCAGCCCGGAAGCTGGTGCTATTCGCTTCTTCCGTTCCTGGAACAGAATGCGCTCTGGCAGCTCGGTTCCGACGGCGACAAAAGCACTGGCGGCGAGATCAAAAACGCGAACACGATCCGTCTTAAGACTCCGATCTCCATCTTCTATTGCCCTTCACGCCGTCCTCCAAATCTCATGAATGGGCACACTGCGGCCAGGAACAACAACGCGTTTACCGGCGGGGTCGCGAAGTCCGACTACGCGGCCAACGGCGGTGACGGGTGGAGCTGGACCAATTACGGTTCTGTTGATGAGGGACTTAAAGCGAACTATACTGGCGGAAAGACCGGAATGTTTTACCCCAAGACGGCCATCACAATGGGAGAGATCCGCGACGGAACGACGAACACATACCTCTACGGTGAAAAGTACATGGACCCGCAATACTACGATGCAGCCGTCAAATGTGCGCAGGGGGATGACTGGAACTGCTGGATGGGGCCGGAATCGAACGACCTTTCCCGCTACACGCAGTACCGCGACGATCAGACGAATCAGCCGCTTCAGGACCGAGTGGGATACGATCACGGAAATCCCTTCGGCAGTGCTCACGCCGGCTCGTTCGGCATGGTGATGTGCGATGGTTCTTCTCAGCGCATCAGCTACAGTATCGACAAAGAGCTTCACTCTTACCTCGGCAAAAAGGCGGACGGAGAGGCCGCGCAGATCCCGAATTAAGGTTAATTTGAACACATTCGGATTTTTATTCACGGAAATAGTGAACGATTTAAGGGCAGCGGGAATTTTAATATTTTCGCTGACCTTTTCTTTTTTGGGTCTTTTTTGATAGATTCTATCCAGCGTATTTAATGGAGCCGGAGCTGCCACAAACTAAACTTTCAGAAAAACGAATGGTTTTGAATTCAGGCCGCGTTGCCGGAAGTTCCGCGTATTCTGGAAAACGCGGAACTTCCAGAGTCTTTTGAGTACTCGGCGAGTTTTCGTTTTTTCTCACCGAAAAGCGGTTTTTGATGAGATTCCAAAGAAAAAGCAGTCATGAGAAGACTGCTTTCCTGATGTTTCTCCTGTCTGAATCATGAGAATATGGACAGAAGGAATAATTTATTCGCGATTAGTTCGTCAGAGACTGAAGCGGAGCCGGGATTCTTCCGCCGTGCTCAATGAACTCTTCGCTTCCGTCGTTATTCCGCACTTCAAGAATCGGGCTTGAGCCAAACAGACCGCCGAAATCAACGATGTCTCCGGCTTTTGCGCCCGGAACGGGAATGATGCGGACCGCAGTCGTTTTATTATTGATGACGCCGATTGCCATTTCGTCAGCGATGATGGCCGAAATCGTTTCCGGCTTCGTGTCTCCGGGGACCGCGATCATGTCGAGTCCGACCGAGCAGACGGTCGTCATTGCTTCCAGTTTTTCCAGAACCAGCGTTCCTTTTCCGACAGCTTCCGCCAGAGCGGAGTCTTCACTGACCGGAATGAAAGCACCGCTTAGGCCGCCGACGGAGCTGGAGGCGAAAAGTCCGCCTTTTTTTACTGCATCATTAAGCATAGCTACCGCGGCAGTGGAACCGGGAGCACCGATTTTAGCGATTCCCAGAGCTTTCAGGATCTCACCGACACTGTCGCCGACAGTCGGGGTAGGCGCGAGTGAAAGGTCCACGATACCGAATTCAATGCCGAGTTCCTTGGCGACTTCACGTCCAATGAGTTCTCCGGCACGGGTAACGCGAAAACTGGTGATTTTGATTTCTTCGGCGAGCTGGTCGAGCGTAACCTGTCCATTATGGAGGTGCTTGAAACGATTCAGGGCACTGCTGACCACTCCCGGCCCGGAAACGCCGATATTAATGACCGCTTCCGGTTCACCGACCCCCATATAGGCGCCGGCCATGAACGGACTGTCTTCTGGAACGTTCGAGAAAACGACGAGTTTCGCGCAGCCGAATCCGCGAATGTCTTCCGTCGCGAAAGCAATGTCGCGAATGATCGTTCCCATCATTTTGACCGCGTTCATGTTGATGCCGGCTTTGCGGGAGGCGACGTTCACGGAAGAGCAGACCTGCTTCGTTTCGGAGAGCACTTCCGGCAGAGAACGGATGAGGAGATCTTCCCACGGCGTGATTCCTTTATGAACCAGCGCGGAAAAACCGCCAACAAAGTCAATACCACAATTTTTCGCGGCCTGATCCAAGGCGCGGGCGATTTTCAGCGGTGCGCTGGCGCCATGACCAGCCAGAAGCATGGAGACCGGAGAAAGAGCGACTCGTTTATTGATTACCGGAATACCGTATTTGGCACCAACCCGGTCACAGGTTTGAACGAGTTTTTCCGCGAAAGTGGATATTTTTGTGACGAGTTTTTGCGCTATACCGTCCGCCGTAGGGGCCGCGCAGTCATTGACGTTCAAGGCGAGCGTTACGGCACGAACATCAAGATGCTCTGCGTGGAGCATTTCAATAGTTGAAAGGATTTCGTCAGTATTTAGCATTTTTTACCTGCCTTTGATGAATGAAGAAGGACCTGATGACTCCGAAAATTAACGGTAACGCACGCGGTTCGTCGCCGTGAAAATATTTTCATGTTGAAGGACGACCGTGAAATTGAGATCTTTGCCGATATTCTGGAGATCGCACTGGAGCAGAGCCAGATTCCATTTGGAGGGAATCTCAACCTGAGCGGTGAGAAGGAACTGCATTTCGCCCTCCAGATTCGGCTGTCGGCAACCGTACATATCGAGAATATTCATCTCATGATCCGCCAGGTATTCGCTGAAACGGCAGACGACCCCCGGCTGATCCTTACCAAACGCGGTTAAAACAAAACGTTCAGCTTTACTTGCCTGAAGTGATTCAGGCGTGGTTTTCCGGACAGAAACATCAATAACACAGGAAGAGGAGGTATGTTCCTTAATGTGTTTCTGCAAATCATCCGTAGACATTTCAGAAGCAATAGTCATGATCATGATGAGCGTAAAATATCCGCCGAGCACGGTCTGACTGCACGATTCGATATTCGCGCCGATTTCTCCTGCTGCCGCAGTGACGGCCGCGATGATGCCGGGATGATCATCCGACATAATGTTTAAAACATAGGTAAACACAATCTAAATCCTTGATAAGCGATTATCTGAAACAAAAAATCTCTCTATTTAATTTTAACATTTTTTGAGAAGGATGGAAGGAGGGGGGGAGAATTTTTATTCAAAATCCTTCCTGATTACGTAATCAGGAAGGACGATTTAAGGGAGTACCTTTAGATTTTTTTAACGTAAAGTACCCAATCTTCATCGTTTTCTTTTTCAGGAAGTTCCAGTTTTCCGGATGAATCAACCGTCAGTTCTTCCCCAGGACTCAATTTTCCGCACTGGGGATCAAACCATTCAGCCGTAAATTTGGTTCCGGGAGTCAACTCGCAGAGCGTTCCGGTTTGGGTACCTCGCGAATAGAAATAGAAAAGAAAACGCTCTTTTCCTTCATGCGCGGCACAGTAGAAGACGTTTGAGTTTCGGGGGCTGAAAATCATTTTTCCAGTTACTTCAGGTTCTCCAACTCCACGGGTCGTTTCAGCAAATTCAGGAACCAGCCGCCACCATTGACGCTGCTGAAGGAAATCCTTCATGAATCCGACCTGTTTAGCGGAAGGCAGTTCAAGTGCTTCCGGCCATTTCATCTGTTTATCTTCCGGAGTGACAACGGAAATTCCGTCATGTTTTGAGGTACTGTTCATATCGTAGGTGCTTTGGTAGAGCCAGATGTCAGCGGCTCCGTAACCGTAACCGAACATTCCGGAGAGGAACGCTCTCCAGCCCTGAGCGCGTGCCCCAAAATCTTTCGTCCAGAGGAAAGCGTAGAGGCCTTCGTAGAGAATTGCTGGTTTTCCGGTACCATCCTGCCAGTAATCGCGCGGAATGGCCTGATTTACCTGTAATGAAAGAGGAAGCGGCCACTGCGTAGCGTACCAGGTATGTCCGGGAACATCCTGAAAGATGGAGGGGTTCGTTTTTCCGATCCCAGTCCGGGAAGTATGGCTGGTATTTTCCTGATGCGCTGTGATTGGGTGCCGGTACGGATCGTACTGATTGAGCCAGCGACAGACTTTTACGTAAGGATTAGCCTCACGGGAAAATTTACCGTAAAAATCATCGTCAACTTCCTGCCCCAGTGTCCAGAAAACAGGATACGCGGCGTATCGCGCGGCCCAATAGCGGGTGAGAAGCTCAAGATACGCGTCGTCATTTTGAATCTGGAGCATTTCTGAGGGGTAGAAAAATTGCGCGTTAGCGTGAACCAGTCCCCGTTTAGCAATATGCCGGAAATAGCGGTCCATACTTTTGAAACCGTCAATATCCGATTGGGAGATACCGTCCGCGAAATTGATTGTTTTTCCGATAGGTTCCGACTGAATGACCGTGAATCCCTGCTCGGCCCGACGATCTATCAGGTATGGAAAATGAGCTTCGACATTTAAATCGCCGGCGTGCGGTCCTGGTGAGTCAAATTCTTCCCGCATCATCCCCCAGTGAGTATCTCCAAGATAGAAAAAGGGCGTTCCATCCGCGTAGACGAAGTATTTTAATTCTTTGCGGGTCGTGACGAATCCGCGTCGAAAAAGCTCAATTTCTCCAGAGTACGGCACGCAGCGGAAGGAGCCGCTTTTGGCGTGAAGGCCGGTATCGAGAGCGTCTTTTACGCGGGTCGTGAATTTCCAGATTCCCAATTCAGTTGGAGTAAAACGCACGCGCCAGGTTTTCGCTCCATCCCAAAAAGCGGGCATGACCAGGACCGTGCCGTTTTCAGAGGAGAATGTTACGTCCATTTGAACTTTGAAAAAAGCGTCTTTTTCAGAAAACTCCGTTTCGGCCTGGAATTCCCATTCGCCTGCTGTCCATTGCTGGATTTCGGCTCCATTTAGTTCCAAAGGCTGGCCGGGAAAAGGTTCCGCGGATAGTGAAATACCGGGAAATTCCATTAGACAAAGCAGAGATCCCAAAAATATTCCGAACATGCCGGCAAATACTCGTTGGGTCATTTTTAAGATTGCGTAAAAGTAACAGTTCATAAAGTTTTACTCTCCATGCGGATTTGGGTATCGAGATTTTTGATTGTCGGAGCGGATTGAGGTTTGGGACATCGAATCCGGATATTTGGATAAAAGATGAAGAATTTCAGGAAAACGCGCAACAGCCGAAATGCGCGTTTCCTGTTTAGGACTTTAATTAGTCTGAACTAACTAAAACGTTTCAGGTTATTTTCCCTCGACATATTTTTTGACAAAGGGATCAATTGCCTGTGCCCAAATTTCGTATCCTTTCGCGCCTGGATGAAGAAGGTCCGGCATCATGGAGCGTGAAAGGGTTTCACCGTCTGATTCCAGAAGTTGAGGGTTGATATTCACGAAGAAGATATTTTTGCCATCTGCCATGGCAGGGATTCCTTTATTGATTTCATTGACGAGCTGACGCATTTTGTCCTGATTATTTTCACCGCGGGGGAAGACGGCAAAGAGAACGATTTTCGCGTTAGGCTTTTTTTCACGCACAATGCGCAGGATTTCACGGATTCCGTCTTGAGTTTGAGCCGGATTGGTTTCGTTCCAGCCCACGTTATTGGTGCCGATCATCAAAACAAAAAGTTTCGGGTCGATTTTCTCAAGGATGCCGGAATCTTTTACGATCCAAATGGTCTGCTGAGTACGGTCACCGCTGAATCCGAGATTCAGGACTTTGCGGTTTCCAAACCATTTGGCGTAGGCGTCTTTTCCATTTCCTTCCCAGAAATTCGTAATAGAGTCTCCGAGCAGGACGATGTCAATATCTTCAGTTTCCGCCTGCTTGAATTTTTGTTCAAAACGCGGTTTCCAGAAAGAACGCCAGCCGGTATCATTCATTCCCGTGACAGACTGAACGGCAAGATTGGCGGTATCATTCGCGTTTGCGAAGGAAATAAACATTACGCCCAGGAGGGCAAGGGAAAGACAGAGGGACAAAATTCGTTTCATGATTTACTCCTGAAAACAGTAAGGAAAGAGGAAGGACCGCGTATTTTGGTGAAAACGCGACATACTGGAAGATATTTTAGCCGGATTTGTCCAGTGTGTCAAGGGGCTGAAGAAAAGATTGAAAAACGCTTGGTGAAAAACTGAAAAGAAATCAAGGGGCAGAGACCTTCAACGCGGTTTCCGGATTTCTTTCTTTTTTATTTTCTTTGGCACTTGACAAAAGAGGGATTCGAGACTAAAATGAAAATGTTGGAATTTTCCTTCAAGATTCATGTTTTGGTTTTCAGCCTTTTTTTCATTGAAGAGCTGGATTTTCTCCCACCCCCATCCTTCCCGATTATTTTGGAAAAGAAAATGAAAGTAATAATTCCTGAAGCACGTTTCCTGGCCCGGTTTTTTATTCTTTCAGGTTTTTGGCTCTTTTTTATGTTTTCCTTCCTGTCGGCATCTCCTGACGTTCACGAGAAGATTCTGGCGGATTGGGAAAAGCAGGAGATGAACGGTTGGCGTCAGCTTGGAAGCAGAGAATCGATGGAACATCTTCTTGATCTGGCGTTGACGTTTGAGGCGCGGTCCGGCATGAAACGTCCTGAAGGTGAAAAGATGAACGAGGCTTCGCCAGGTATTCAGGCTTTTTATGCGGCGCTTGACGCGGCACGGGCAAGTCTTCAAAATCGTCAGGAGGAAGTAATTCCGCACGACTTCAAATATTCAGAAAAACTTTATTTTCATTCCGTGCTTCCGCCGACCGCTGAGTCGGAAAAGGCAGCTCCCTTCGTGACGGCGGATCCGTGTGGAAAATTCAATTTTGACGCGTTTTATCCTCTCGAAAAAGGGGGCATTTACCGGGAGACATGGTGCCGGACGGGACAGGTCGTTCGTTATCGTGTTCATGGAATGGATCCGAAGAAAAAATACGTTTTACGTATTCTTTTTACTTCTGATTTTCCCCGAAAACAGCCGGTTTTGATTAATGGAGAGCGGAAAGAGGAAGTTTATGTTCCGACGGCATTGGCCATTGAGCGATTTTATCCGTTGGAGGGGATGAGCGAAGCTGTGGCGGAAATCCAGTATACTTTGGGTCCGAACGTGACCGTAGGTCAGGCTGATCTGCTTTGCGAGGAACCGCCGTCGGAAGAGAAGAAGGCTGAACTGAAAGAACGTATTCAAACTCAAAAGACGATTCCATATCGTGAAGAGTGGCTGGCATTGCGCAAGGCTTTGCGGGATCTGCTTTTTTCGAGACCAGAGATTGATTTTGACGAACTTCTGTTTGTTAAGCGCCATTGGCCTCAGGGGAACCACCAGTGCGGACATCGAGTTGGTGAAAACCAGACTGCCGGCGCGGATTTGATGATTCTCAAGGGACTTTCTCCGGACGGGGAAGTTCGCGGGCTGCTTCCGCCGGATCTCGCGGAAAAATGCGGGATAGGGCGGCCGGATCTTTCTTTTGACGGAAAAAAGATCGTGTTTCCGCTTGCGTGGCCGAGAAATCCTCCAACCCGTTATCCCTGGGCAAGAGGGCACGCGTATTACGATCCCCAAAATCCAACGGACATGACGTACTACCATGGCGGAGCGACGATACCGTATGATATTTTTGTCATTAATACCGATGGAACGGGTCTGGAAAAACTGACGGATTTGGCGGATATTGAGGATTCTGAGCCGTGCTGGCTTCCGGATGGACGAATCGCGTTTACGTCGTGCCGCGGCGGGCGCGTTGTCCAGTGCGGTGATTGGTCTCCTGTTTTTGGACTTCATGTCATGAACGGCGACGGGACAGACCAGCACGCCATTTCCCAGCCGCAGGATACTGAATTTTATCCTGCGCTTCTTGAGGATGGAAGAATTCTTTTTACCCGCTGGGATTATGTCATGAAGCCGTATAATACGATTCAGGAAATCTGGGCGATGAATCCGGACGGAACCCGTTCGATGAAAATTTACGGAGACTGGTACAAATTCTCGCGAGGTCCGATCGCGATGCAGGAAGCGCGCCAGATTCCCGGTACTCGAAAGCTGGTGGCAGTCGGCTGCGCGCACCACAATTCTGGAGTTGGGCCGCTTTTAACGGTCAACATGAGTCTGAACCGATTGGGACCAGATGGATTGAAGCTGCTAACGCCGGAGATCGTTTATCCTGAGATACGCGGCATGACGGACGAAAGGGAAAACAAAGAATTCAATGATTTGAATCAGGCTCAGAAGGAACCCGGCTGGTTTACTTCACCCTGGCCGCTGTCGGAAGAACTTTTTCTTTGTGTTTATTCGCCGAATACGGATAATTTGGACGATGCGTACGGAATTTATCTTTTGACGGATTTTGGTTTGAAAGAACTGATTTATCGATTTGATGATACTTCGTGCTACTGTCCGATACCTCTGAAAGCCCGCCCTGCTCCGCCGGCAGTAGCGGATATGGAACGTCTTCCGGCGGGGACGCCCGGGACGCTGGTACTTCAGGATGTTTATCGTGGTTTGGAGGGCATTCCGCGCGGAACGGTGAAGTGGCTCCGAGTCTGCGAAACGTATCCGAAATGTCGGCATACCAATCCGCATCGCGTTGGACTTGGCATTGATTCCGGCTGGGATATGCGCGGTGTTTTGGGATATGTTCCCGTGGCGGAGGATGGTTCAGCCTCTTTTGAGGTTCCGTCAGACCGAATGATCTTTCTTGAGGCGCTTGATGAAAATTTCCTTGAGGTCCAGAGAATGCGAAATTACCTGACTCTTCGTCCTGGTGAAGTTCAGGGGTGCGTAGGATGCCATGAAAGCCCGCTGGATGTTTCACCGGTAACGCGCATGACGCAGGGACCGCGTATTCCGGAAAAACTTCAGCTTCCGCCGTATGGAGCCGGACCAATGCATTTTGAGCGTGTGATTCAGCCGATTCTGGACGCGAAATGTGTTTCGTGCCATGACGGAACGAAGGAGGGAGTTCCGGATCTTCGCGGCGGCACACGCGTTGAGTCTCCGGGAAAAGATCGGGATGAAGGTCCTCAGCACCTCGTTTCCACTTCATTTCTCGCGCTGGTACCGAATCACGTGAGCTACTATCGGGTATCGGGGCATCAGGGATTAAAAACCTTTCAGCCGCCGCGAACAGTTGGATCTTTTGTCAGTCCGCTGATGAAACGGCTAAAGGAGAAACCGTGCGGGGAGAAAATTACTCTGGACGAATGGCGGACGTTTGGGGCGTGGATTGATTTGAATGCTCCGTATTACGGCTCGTATGATGATGAATTTTTGAAATAGAGTAAATTTTATGTGTGCAAAGAGTTTTTTTATCTTAAACCAAGTAAAAATCAGTTGAAATGAAAAGAGAAAATCGAAGCAGTCAAATTTTTTGACTGTATCGGTTTCATTACCTGCCGACCCAGAAAGGAAAAATCATGACCAATCGCCGTCATTTTTTGAAAACCTCCCTTTTCGGAGCGACCGCGTTAAGTTTGAGCTATGTTCCCACTTCCGCCATGGGAGCGAATGAACGTCTTCGAGTGGGTGTTTTGGGAGTTGGAAGTCGTGGAAACGATCACTGCAAAGAGTTTTCCGGGATGGAAAACGTCCAGCTTGCCGCTGTTGCCGACCCAGATGATCTTCGCGCGCAGGGAACGAAAAAACGATGGGAAGAAACCACAGGTTCCGAGATTCTGGCGTTTCAGGATCCTCGTCGGATTATCGAGGATAAGTCAATAGATGTCGTATCCGTCGCGTCGGTAAATCATTGGCATTCCCTGCTGACACTTTGGGCAGCGGAGGCCGGAAAGCACGTTTACGTCGAGAAACCCTGCTGTCACACGATTTTTGAAGGTCGGCAGTTGGTTAATGCCATGAAGAAGTACGGAATTCTGATTCAGCATGGCACGCAAAATCGCAGTGTGGACGCGTGGCGTTTGGCTGCCGCAGCTTTTCAGAGTGGAAAGTACGGTAAACCCAAAGCGGTTTTTGCGCACGCGAATCGCCCAAGAAACGGGATTGGGTTCAAGCCTGAAACGGATCCGCCGGCGAGTTTGAACTGGGATTTGTGGCTTGGTCCGGTTAATTACGTTCGCTATCGTCAAAATCTCGTACCTTATCTCTGGCATTGGCACTGGAATACGGGCGACGGTGAAATCGGAAATAATGGAGTTCATTTCTTTGATCTTTGCCGTCTGGCGTTAGGTAATCCTTACGTTCATCCCCGGAAAACACTTTCGTTTGGTACGCGGATCGTGAACGCTCCGAAAGATAATTACCGGGATCAGGGAGAAACTCCGACGATTCAGGCGGTTCTTTATGAAATGGATGGAATTCCCTGCTATTTTTCGTCATGCAATTTGCGCGATAAAGAGGGGGACTGGAAACCGATTGAGACGGCCCAATTCATTACGGAAGACGGTATTTTGAGCCGTGGTTCGTTCGTGACGAATTCCGGCGAAAGTATCCCGATTGATGAAAGTATTGAATTTACGAAGGCTCAGCCTGGTTCACATTTTGAGAATTTCATCAACTGTGTCCGTGAAAACGCTCCTGAAAAACTTAACGCGCCGATTCGGGAAGGCCATTATTCCACGGCATTCTGCCATTTGGGAAATATTTCGTATCGCGTAGGACGTTCAGCAACCCTGGCGGAATGTCTTGATTCGATTTCCTCTCATCCCCTGCTCCGCGCTTGCGTTGAGGGAGCGTTGGCGAATGCTCAGTCATTGCTTAAAGACGGGGTTGATTTGGCTAAAATTCCGTTTACGCTTGGTCAGAAAATAGAAATGGATTCTTCGAGTGAAAAATTTGTCAACTCACCGGAAGCCAACGCGCTTTTGAGTATGCCTGGCCGAGGGGAATATGTCGTGAGAGACTACGGAATCTGATTGAGTCCGTATGAAGAGAACGCCAAACCTTTCGCGTTTATCCTCCAAACGGGTAAATGCTTTTTCTTCCGGAAGAGTGACGGATGGGGTACGGCGTTTTCTTTTTGAGGATTTTTTTGTTTTGGTGGTCTTCTCCCTGGTCAAAATGGAGTTTTTTCATGAAAAAAATAATTTTCTTTTTTACTTTTTTTACGTTTTTGATCGGAGTTTTTTCCATGACTGAAGCACAGATTAAGAGCTGGGAAGATCCGCTTCCGTCAGGTCCATGCCGGGATGACTACCAGCCGGGGCCGGATTCTTTGCCGAAGGAAGGCGTGCCGCAGGGGGAGGTTTTTTCTTTTCAGTTTTCTGAATCGAAGATTTTTCCAGGTACGTTGAACAATATTTCGGTTTATGTTCCGGATCAGTATGATGGGACAAAACCTGCCTGCGTTTACGTTGGACTGGATGGATTAGGGTATCGGGCGGCAGATGTTTTCAATAATCTGATTCACCAAAAGGAGATTCCGTTGATCATTGGAATTGGAATTTCTCCTGGATTTGTTCCTTCAGATGAATTTGAGAATCCGAGATTCAATCGAAGTTTTGAGTTTGACGGCGTGAGCGACGCGTTCTGTCGATTTCTGATAGAGGAAGTATTTCCGGAAGTTGAAAAGAAAAAGACCCGGAAAGGTTTTCCAATATTGCTTTCAAAGAATCCGAACGACAGAAGCTGCGGTGGTGGAAGTACTGGCGGAGTGGGGGCCTTTTCGCTCGCGTGGCAGAGACCGGATCAGTTTCGCCGTGTTTTTTCCGCAGTTGGAACGTACGTCGCGATGCGAGGCGCTGATGAGTATCATGTGCTCGTGCGCAAGACGGAGCCGAAACCAATTCGAATCTTTATGCAGGATGGACATGCTGATCAGTGCATGGGGGATATTGGGGATTGGTGGATGTCGAATCTGACTCTTAAACGTTCTCTGGAATTTGCCGGATATGATGTCCAGTGGGTTTGGGGAACAGGAGCGCACTCCGGAAAACACGGCACACTGCTTTTTCCTGACGCAATGCGTTTTCTTTGGAAAGACTATCCGGAACCGGTTAAAGCCAAACCGAAGCAGAATTTTAGTCCATTTTTTAATCAGGTCGTTTTGGAAGATGAAAAATGGCATGAGGCGGGTACGAGCGTGAAATCGCCGCTGGCCATTTTCTCCGCTCCTGGAAATTTGGTATATTGCGTGGACGAAGCGACTCGGGCAATTTGGATCATTCAGGAGAATGGTGTTTCAGAAAAATACGTTTCTTTGCCAGACGCGGCGGGAACACTTCAGGGAGTCTCAGGTGCCTGTGCCGCTGACGGATCGATTTGGCTGGGGGGAAATTTTGGACTTTTTGTTTTTGTGCCCGGCACTCATGAATGGGAAAAGAAAATGGATGGGGCCGCCGTTTCGGATCTGACGGTTTTGGCGAACGGAAATGTTTATTTTACGGAAGCGGGGGCTGGAAAACTTTGGTTTATTCCCAAAGACGGCATACCGGAAATTGCTTCGGACTCACTTCGGAGACCGGTTGGTGTGGCCGCTTCCCCTGATTTTCAGTGGCTGGCGGTCATGGAAAGCGAAACGCACTTTGCCTCAAGTTTCAAGCTGGAGAAAAACGGGAAATCGGCTTTCGGCCAGCGTTTTTACTGGTTTCACGTTCCCGATTCATGCGATGGTTTGGGAAGTGGAAAATGCGCGTTTGATAGCGAAGGCAGATTGTACGCCGCGACGAAAATCGGCGTTTCTGTTCTGGACCGAAATGGCCGAACGCGTTTAATTCTCCCCAGTCCTTTGCGCGGCGGTCAGGCGTTTGTGACGGATCTCTGTTTTGGAGGCACCGGCAGGACCATCTTCATTCTTACTGATGGGCAGATTTTTTGCCGGAAACTGAAAACGGAAGGAGTTCCGAATTTTCTTCCTCCCCGTCAACTTCCAAAATGGGGAGCTGGTTGAGATTTTGTTTCCGAAAACTGGAAATAAAAATTCCGGAGAACCATTCTGCTTTGCGGATTGTTTCCCGGAAGTTTTGGAAAGAAGGTCTGGTTTGGAGAATTTAAAAGATCTTTCTTCTGATGAAAAAATTTAACGGGTTACCATTTTTTTCGTATTGACTTTCTTCGCGCGGCACGTGCTGAAATGGCCGCCGCGCGTGAGGCTTTTCTTGCTTGGCGAGCTGCTTCGGCAGCATTTTCGTTCAATTTTTTCAATTCTTTCATCTTTTCCCGGTGTTCACGCCGGATTCGCTTTTCTTCAAGCATGAAACGTATTGCTTCGGGAATCGTTTCCGCCATTCGGTTTTCCAGAATGGAGATCAGCTTTTTCAGTATCGCAGGCCGAAAATGCGCTTTCCCTGTTGGCGGATCCGGATAAAGAGCAAAGTAACGCTCAAAATCACTGTTCATATCCGGAAAAGGCGGTTTGGTGACTGGCGGAGTGGGAGTTGGAATGAATTTTTGGGCTTGAATGGCATTTGGGGAACACTTCAGCCGCCAAATCAAAATAAAAAACGCCGCGATTCCCCAAACTACTGAGTAAATTCCGAATTGACTGTTTGTCACGAGATCGATCTTCTGGTTCAGATGATATTTCAGGCCAAGCCATGGAATAAAAAGTAAAAGAGCGATCAGAAAGAGTTCCCGCCTGAATTTACTTCGAAATTTTGCGCGTGTTTGGCATTGTTTCTGGTAATTGAGAAGAGCCTGTTCGTAACGAATACGGAGTTTGGGGTAAAGGTGAACGTATGCCTTTTGACGCTGTTGGAACTCCTCTTCCTGCGTTTTTTTAATAAAAGCCAGTGCGCGGTGCAGGTCATTAAGCGCTTGGTTGATTGGAGGGACTGGACGTTCGTTTGCGGTATTTTCATTTTCCAGTATCGAGGAAGGCAAAGTATTGTCTGCGTTAGATGGCGCGGCATTCGTTGGTTTTTCAGCTTTCTTTGGTTCAAATTCAGTTCCGCCGCAGTGTGGACATTTCTGAATTTCAGTATCGTAAAGGGAAAGGCATTTTTTGCAGATCCAAAATATCATTAATTCCTCCCAAGGAAACCGTTTATTCTTTGGTTTCATTGAATAAATTTTAAAAATTTAAATTCGATTTTAAGGATCCAGCCCCTTAATGTTTCAGAAAAACCGCGGTCAGTAAAACTTTTAATAATTGATTCATTAAAAAATCATCGCTGAGCAGGCGGTTGAATCTGAATTTGTCTGAATAAACCGCGGTTTTTGTCTTATTTTAAGCTCAACTGAGGGCGGATGTCGGTTAATTTTTTTTGTTGGAATTCAAAAGTGTGATTGCCGTATTGATCGTGGCCATTGTTGACGCGTTTTCAGCCGCGCGCGCCGCGCGTGCCGCGTCAGAGCGAAGATTGCGTAAATGTTCCATTTCTTCCAGATGTTCCCGTTTGGCTCTGTCCTGGTCGACCATAAAACGCATTGCTTCAGGAATTGTTTCCGCAAAACGATTTTCCAAAATGGAGATCAAACGCTTTAGAATCCGTGGACGAAAATACTCTTTTCCTGTTGGAGGATTAGGACAGTATTCGAAATAACGCTCAAAATCGTCATCCGTATCCGGAAAAGGGGGAGTCTGAGGCGGTGCTTGAGGAATCGGAATAACTTTTTTGCTTTCCTTGAATGTTTTTGT
>JAFQUP010000013.1 GCA_017408405.1 Thermoguttaceae bacterium | reverse complement strand
GGAATTGAGCCGGCCGTAGTCCGAGAGGAACTTCAGCGTGACCGACGTGACCGACGTTTTGGGCACATCGAGCCGCTGCGGACCGTGGATCGGCAGGAGCTGCGTTTTGAGGACCGGGGTTGGGGAATCATTCAGGTAGACCTCAACGTCCTTGAATCCCTCATCAATGTACGAGGCGCCCGAACGTCCGAAATAGACGAGCTGAGAAACATCGACCGGTTTTTTCCACGTCAGTGTCAGGTCGGCTTTGCCTTTCGCGATGGCGCCTTTTGTCGCCCACGCCAGTCCCGCATCTCCGCTGAAAGGCTCGGGGACCGTACCGTCAACGGTCTTGGCGGCGGAATATTCAGCCGAATACTCCGACGACGCTGCTGCCATCGCCTGACGCGCCAGGTTCGGGTTGGAAATGTGCGGTGCAAGGTCCTCGATCTCCTCCTGCGAAAGCGGGTCGGCAAAGACCATGATCTCCGCCGCGCCGGAATTGGGGCGTCCGTAATCCGAGAGGAACTTCAGCGTGATCGACGTCACCCGCGTTTTGGGAAACTCGAGAACCTGTCCGTGCATGGTTGGTTTGAGCTGCGTCTTGAGGATCGGCGTTTGGGAGCCGTTCAGAAAGACTTCGACGTCCCGGAAGCATTCATCGGGAAATTGGACTCCCGTTCGGCCGAAATAGATGATCTGCGAGGCGTCGACCGGCTCTTTCCACGTGAGCGTAAAGTCGGCTTTTCCCTGCGCAGTTTTACCGTTGACGGCCCACGCCTGTCCCGCGTCTCCGCTGTTCAGCTGCGAGATCCATCCATCGATCGCTTTTGCGGCGGAATGAAAGTCCGCGTATTCCGACGACGCAGATGCTTTTGCACGGCGTGCCAGATTGGGATTCTCCGCTTTTGCGCACGATCGGGCAGTCGGTTCGGCCTGGGTGACGGCTGGGAAGAAAACCGCCGTGAAAACCAAAACGATAATAAACAATTTTTTCATGATCATTGACTCTCGATAGGTGAAAGGTGAAATCGCATTCGGTGGAAAATGTTTACATACATTCGCGTTCCTGTCGAAAACCGCTAGCGGGAGGTTACCCGCGACTTGTAGCGGAAAATGATATCTGATAGAAAAAAACAATCAGGGGAACGATGTCTGCGGTAATTTTACACCATATTTAAGCAATTTACAAGTACTCCTTTTAAATTTTCGGGAAAATCAACCTCTTTTTTTTAGGAAAGTCGGTTCACAATGAAAATGGAGAGAGATACTCGATTTAAAAACTCGCCTGAATCCCATCCTGTCGATATTCACGGTGAGTTAAAAAAAGGGATCAAAAGAAAACGGCGCTCAAATTCATTCGGCGGAAAATCGCGCTGCCTAAAAAAACTCGGCCCCCTTCAGCCGTTCCGCGGCTTTAAGAGACCGGGTCTTGATTGAGAATCGATCAAGATACGCGTTTTCACACGTATCTTTCGGCATGGAAAACCAAGAGGGGCTGAACACCAGGAAAGATATGTTCTATCCCCCCCAAAAATCACTCCGCAACAGGTTTTTCGATTACCTGATCCACAATATGATACGCGCAGGCTTCCTCGGCTGACATGAAATTGTCCCGATCCGTATCCGCGACGATTTTGTCATAGGTGTGACCGGTGTGTTTCAGGAGAAGACGGTTCAGTTTCTGTTTCGTCTTTTCAAACTCCGTGGCGTGAATGAGAATTTCCTCGGCCGTACCCTCCATCCCCGCGCTCGGCTGGTGGATCATGATTCTCGCGTTCGGGAGCGCGCAGCGTTTGCCGGGAGCGCCTGCCGCGAGAAGAAATGCCCCCATTGAAGCGCACTGGCCGATTCCATAGGTACGAACATCGCATGAAACAAAATTCATCGTGTCGTAAATGGCCATACCCGCCGTCACGCTGCCGCCTGGCGAGTTAATGTAGAAATGAATGTCGGCCTGCGGATCTTCCGACTGAAGGTAAAGCATCTGCGCCACAATCGAATTCGCGGATTCGTCGGTCACTTCCGTCCCGAGGAAGACGATTCGGTCGCGAAGCAGGCGGCTGTAAATGTCCATGGCGCGTTCTTCACGCCCGTTCTTGTCGATGACAAAAGGAATCAAAGGCATTTTGGGTCTCTCCTGGTTAGTTATTTTTTATAGTCGTCCGTCGTCTTTTTCAATACTGAATCCACGATACCGTAAGCAACAGCCTCTTCCGCAGACATATAGTAGTCCCGGTCGGTATCTTTGGCTATCTGCTCCACCGTTTTGCCCGTATCCGCCGCGAGAATCTCATTGAGAACCTGACGCGTTTTCAGTATTTCCTGCGCCTGAATATTAATATCGGACACCTGACCGCCTACCTGGCCCCATGGCTGGTGAATCATCACTTTCGCGTGCGGGAGAATAAACCGTTTGCCATGCTGACCGCCGCCAAGGAGAACCGCTGCCGCGCTGGCCGCCAAGCCAACACAGTACGTATTCACCGGGCACGAAAGAACCCGCATCGTGTCATAAATCGCGAGGCACGCGCTCACGCTCCCCCCAGGTGAGTTAATATAAAAATGAATGTCCTTCCGGCGATTGTCGCTCTGAAGATAAAGAAGCTGCATCACGATCGCGTTCGCGTTCGCGTCCGCAAGCGGACCCTGAAGAAAAATAATCCGGTTCTCAAGAAGAAGATCCGAAATCGTCATTTGACGCTGACGCTGATAATCTCCGCCGCCGTTCTGAATTTCCGGAAAACGGGAATCGGCAAATGGATCCAGCGGATTTGAATGAAATCTTTCCATCATGTTCTTTCTCTAAAAAAGTACTCGAAACGTTAAAGGAAACCTCAAACTGTTACAAACAAATAATCTTGACTCTTAAATTACGGCTGTTCGGCAAACAACCTCACGCTCCAGACCTGTCCCTGAACTTTTCCGAAAACGCGCTTCAAAAGACATTTCCCGAAATATACAGAAAAAGGCAATGGCGTATGCCGTCTAAGTACCCATTATCTTTTATCGGCAATACTTATCAATTAGACCATTCAGAGCGAAGAAATATTCGGACTAAAAAAAATTTATTTTGAAAATATCACCGCGTTTACCTCAGACAAAATGACGATTCACCACGCGGAAATGCGTGATTCCACGCTTTTTATCTGTGTTCACGCGAAAAAAAGAGAAAAGTTTTAAAAAAGTTTGAAGTTGATTTTGACACGTAAAATACGGAGTGGAAAGGTTTTTTTTCGGTGGGTGTTCGTGGTTTTGAATGGGAAAAATTGAGAAAATTGGCTTGACCCCCCTTGAAGGAAATTTGAAATGTGCTATACTACTCACCATCTTAAGTGACACGCAAGTGAGCTTAAGAGGAATCAAGCCTAAGGGGCTGATTTATCTTTGACAATATGATG
>JAFQUP010000086.1 GCA_017408405.1 Thermoguttaceae bacterium | reverse complement strand
CGACATGGGTCTGGTCATCCTGACCCCGCAGTCCATGACGGACATCGACGAGATCGGCGAGATCATCCCGCAGGTCGCCAAAGACCTCAACATTCCGATCGTCGCCAGCTTCATGGGCGCTGAAATGGTCACGAAGGGCGTTCAGAGCCTGCGTGACGGCGGTGTCCCGAACTACAGCTTCCCGGAAGATGCCGTCCGCGCCCTCGGTGCTGCCTACGCTCTTTCCGAACAGGCCAAACTCACCGACCGCGCCCCGGTCAGCGTCGAAGGCACCGACAAAGCGAAGTGCGCCCAGATCATCGCTGAAAAACTCGGCGATGCGGACAGCAAATACCTCGCACAGGCGGAATGCCGTGAGATCTTCGCCTGCTACGGCCTGCCGCTTCTGAAGAGCGCGGTCGTCACCACGGCAGAAGATGCTGCCAAGACCGTTGGCGAATGGGACACCACCGTCGTCATGAAGGTCATGTCCGCTGACGTCAAACACAAGTTCGACGCGGGCGGAGTTCTCCTCAACATCAAAGGTGCGGAAGGCGCGAAAGCCGGTTTCGAACAGATCTACGCCAACATCGCGAAGAACGTTCCGGGCGCGAAGATCGACAGCATCCTGATCGAAGAAATGGCCCCGAAAGGCACGGAAGTCATCCTCGGATGCAACCGCGACCCGAAATTCGGTCCGCTGGTCATGTTCGGTATGGGCGGCACGACGGCGGAACTCATGAAAGACGTTCAGTTCCGTCTTGCTCCGACGAGCAAATACTTCCTGCACAGCATGCTGGAAAACACGAAGGTCTACAAGCTGATGAACAACTACCGCGGTCTGGGTCAGCATGACCTTGCGGCTCTGGAAGATGCGCTTACCCGCCTCTCCATCCTGGTCGCCGAGAACCCGGAAATCGCCGAGCTGGACATCAACCCGCTGATCGTCCATGCCGAAGGCCTTGGCTGCTCCGTCGCCGACAGCCGTATCGTCCTGAAGAAAGTCGCCAAATAAGACCTGACGCCTTTCAAAAATCTCCAAAAGAGCGCGGACTCATGTTCGCGCTTTTTTTATGCAAAAATTTAGTCAAAATTTTATTAAAACTTTCGAATCAAGATAAAATTTCGCTAAATTTTATCAAATTTCATCAAAATTAGTCAAATATTTTTAAAACTTGTCAATTTTTTGTTAAATTTAGACAATTTCGATTAAAAAGTTTTAAAATTAGACAAATTTTATTAAAATTCTTCAACAAAGTGCTTGTCTATCTTTTCATTTTATGATATATTTTAAAAGAATTAAAAAAGAAAACAGAAGGAGATTTTCGATGACGGAACAGGAATTGAGAGAACTGGTCCAACTGGTTCAGAAACGAAAATGTGAATGGCGTCAGCTTGAGCTGAAATCGGCACACCAGGGCTGTCCGAAAAAACTCTACGATACACTTTCAGCCTTTTCCAATCAGGACGGCGGCGGAACGATCCTGTTCGGGATCGATGAAGGAAAAGAGTACGAAGTCGTCGGCGTATACGACATGGAGGACCTCCAGAAAAAAGTCAACGAACAGTGCAAGCAGATGGAACCAGTCGTCAGGCCGACATTTACTCTGACGGTTTTCGAGGATGGAAAAGGCGTGGTCAGTGCAGAGATACCGGCAGTTGATATTTCGGAACGTCCCTGCTGCTATCGCGGAAAGGGGCGTGTTGACGGCTCCTGGGTCCGAGTAGGAGATTCCGATGAACCAATGAGCGAATATGAAGTCTATTCCTACGAAGCATTCCGAAAACAGCTTGAGGATGATATTCGGCCCGCGCAGAAAGAAAACATTCAAATCGCGATCGATCAGGAAAAGGTAAAACAATATCTCACGATCCTCAAGACGGAAAATCCGCGTCTGTCTCAGCTTTCTGATACGGACATCCTCAAAATTTCCAGTCTGTATCGTGAAAATGTGCCATCCTTAATGTGCGTTCTGATGTTTTCGAACTTTCCTCAAATGTTTTATCCGCAGTACACGATCAACGCGACGGTCATTCCCGGTACGGAACGGGGCAGTGTCACAGAAGATGGAACAAGATTTCTCGATAATCGAAGGATCGAAGGAAGCATCCCGGAGATCCTCGAAAGCGCACTCGCTTTCGTCCTCAAAAATATGAAAGTCCAGACCCGTATCGATCCGCGTACTGGAAAGCGATACGACAAAACAGAGTATCCGATCCCGGCAGTTCGCGAAGCGATCCTGAATGCTTTGGTCCATCGAGACTACAGTATCCATACCGAAGGCAAACCGATCGAACTCACGATGTTCAAAGACCGAATGGAGATCCGCAATCCAGGAGGACTTTACGGGAAATTAACGATCGATCAGTTAGGAAACATTCAGCCGGACACACGAAATAAACGTCTCGCAAGACTTCTTGAAACGCTGAAAATCACGGAAAACCGCTATTCCGGGATCCCGACCATTCGGCGTGAATTAAAGGAAGCGGGACTAAAACCTCCGGTATTCGCTGATTCACGAAATGAATTTCAGGTCACGTTCTTTAATGAGCCAATCGAAGAAAGACTCAATATCAATGAAAAAGAACAAAAACTGCTCGAATTCTGCCGAACACCAAGAACGCGGCAGGAGATCGCGGAATGGCTGGGAGTGAGATCGGCAGCATATGCCATGTCGCGCAATGTGAAGCCGCTTCTTGAACAGGGACTTCTGAAAATGACGCTTCCGGGAACTCCCCAAAGCAAGGATCAGAAATTTTTCAGCGAATGAGCCTTGAGGAATAGAGAGGTTAAGACCGCGCATGAAAAAACACCGCCGAAAATTCATTTCCGACGGTGTTTCCTGAACGTTAAACAGCGTTTTAATCACGCTAAACGACGCTATCAGTCAAAATCAAGTCCCGGATCTCCGCCTTTGTAGGTCGTGGCGAAGAAGTAAACGGCCGGGTCAACTTCTTCGTTGACACTGTGAACCGAGTTATCAACAAAAGAGTGAATGACGACGCCCATGTGCTCAGAGCTGGGACCCCATTTCGTATCGTTGGAGTTCATGCCCGAACTGTTGAAACTGCTTGAAGAGAGGGAAGTCCATTCATAGGGATATTCCTCATAGTCGCGGTCCAGGTTCGTCCAGGGAGTGCTGTCAGCATAGGAAGCGTCCGCGCCAAGCTGGTTGTTCTGGTATCCCGGAGGAGCGTAGAAGCTGGAGCCTCCGCTGGTATTTTTCGTGGGTTCCCCAATACCGCCGTCGGTGCAGTAAGTATAGATACCGACATCCTGTCCGACGACCCAACGGGCGTAGTTCTGCTCATTGGATTCGGTGAGGTGGAGGGTATGAGAGGTACCGTCCGAGATTTCACTCAGTTTTCGACCTTTATTCGCGAAAGGCGTCGCGCCGTCCGCGGCAGCCTGTCCGCCGCTGTAGGAGGATCCGCCGCTGTTGCTGCTCGCGCCCTGGTACATTCCCATGGTGGAAGCCACGACAACTTTGTAGTTCGAGATAGCGGGAGCATCCGTATCGGTCCCGGTCTCATCAATAGTTTCATTAGTGGAAGTACCCGGGCAGCGGAAAGCCGGCATCACGGTCGCGGCCAAATCCTGCATTTCAACACTTGTGCTTCCCAAGGATTTGCTGAGCTGCTTTTTGACTGTTTTATGCTGCGCTTCCTGTTCAATGTACGGCAGAAGTTCAACGAACATACTGATACCGTCGTAACTGTTTCCGCCAGGGGTACGTCCAGCCGGCGGGAGGTACTGTTTGGAACTTTCAAAGTTCAGAGCGGCAAGCGTAAGCTGTTTGACATTATTCTGGCACTGCATACGCATCGCAGTACGGCGCGCGACCTGAATGGCCGGCAGCAGTAAGGCCACCAGCATACCGATGATGGCAATAACCACCAGAAGTTCAACCAGCGTAAAAGCTGATTTTTTGACGAGTTTTCTCATCATTCTGTCTCCTTAGTCAAAATTCCTGTAAGTAAACGGTTTGGCAAGGCAGTGCCCGTCCCCACCCATAGACGCTATTATGCACTACGCAGGAATTCCGGCCTGGTTCAAAAATTTGCCTGCCAAAAGTTTGAATTTTCAAAAAATATAGTTTCAGACTACAATTAATATTTATTATATCAGATTTTTCGTCAAATGTCAGCGGGGGGTATTGGCATTTCAGAGAAAAAAGCCAAAAAAAGATAAATTTTCCATCAATCTGACGGAAAATTAAACATTCCCCCATTCCATGAGGCAAAGAGCGTCGAACCATCTCTTCCACAGTATCTTTACCTCATGTTCGTAATTTACTGAAAACGCATTCGAGAAATCCACGTTATTCTTCCAAAGCATGGGCGTCGTCACCAAAAACGTGGATATTTCCTGGCGTAATGTAAACATCCTGTCCGTTTTCCAGCTTAAGTTCCGAAAGCCTCGCGTGGGTCATTTCAGCGGTCATTGGGTCTCCGCTGTGAGTTTCCAGCTCAACCCTTACCCTTGCCCCCGCGGAATGAATGCGGGTAACGACAGCTCTCAAATTGAAACTGTTAGGGGTTTTTTCATGCGAGATGTGCAGTTCGTGGGGTCTGACGAAGAGCTTTGCCTCCTCGGTATCCTTCGGCGCGTCCATAATGTACTGTCCGCCCAGGCGAACTTTTCCATCCGTAATCTGCCCGCGAAATTTGTTTACGGACCCGAGGAAGTTCATGACAAATTCCGTCGCGGGTTTATGGAAGACCTCGTTTGGCGTGGCAAACTGCTCCACTTTTCCGGCATTCATGACCGCGACCCGGTCCGCGAGTTCAAGAGCTTCGTCCTGGTCATGCGTAACGAAGACGCTTGTCAGGTGGATTTCATCATGGAGCCTTCTCAGCCACTGCCGCAGTTCCACACGCACTTTCGCGTCCAGAGCGCCAAAAGGTTCATCCAAGAGCAGGACCTGCGGTTCAACCGCCAAAGCGCGGGCAAGAGCGACTCTCTGGCGCTGTCCTCCAGAAAGCTGGTGCGGGTAGCGATTTGCCTGCGTGTCGAGCTGCACCAGCCGTAAAAGCTCCAGGACACGGCGTCTGATTTCCCCATTATCGGGACGCAGCTGCCTTGGGCGCACCCTCAAACCAAACGCGACATTCTCAAAAACCGTCATGTGCCTGAAAAGCGCGTAGTGCTGAAAAACAAACCCCACGCCGCGGTCACCGACTTTGGAGTTTTCCATATTGTGATTATTGAACAGAATGGGTCCACTTCCGGGATCCGCCTGTTCCAGACCGGCGATAATGCGCAGAAGGGTGGTTTTTCCCGAACCGGAGGGCCCCAACAGCGCGACGAGTTCTCCCGATTTAATGTAAAGAGAGACATCGTTAAGCGCGAGGAAATTGCCAAATGATTTGGTAATATTTTGAACTTCGATACTCATTTTAACGGTATGGCGTTGGCAGTTTAAGGTTAAATGAAATTTGAAAATGAAAATGAAACGACATTATCCTTTAACATATCCTGAAAATTCCGTCTGTTAAGGCGCAGGAGATTTTCAGGATCAGGGAAAGGGGCGTCAAATTTCAATTCCTTCCTTCCTGGCGGTTCTCATTTCAATGAAGGTTTTGAGGATAAGCGTGATAATGGCCATCAGAGCCAGCAGTGTCGAGACGGCAAAGGCAGCCACCAGATCGGACTGGTACGTTTCGTAAATCAACAGTGAAAGAGTATTATTCTTTCCGCCATGACTGACGACGTTAACGGCTCCGAATTCTCCCATCGCGCGCGCGTTGCAAAGGACGACGCCGTAAAGGAGTGCCCATTTGATATTCGGGAGAGTAACTCTGAAAAAGATCTGAAGCCCATTTGCTCCCAAGACACGCGCGGCCAGCTCTTCCTCAGTTCCCTGCGCCTGCATGATTGGCAATAATTCCCGCGTAACAAAGGGAAAGGTCACGAACATGGTGGCAATGACCGTCGCGGTCGTGGTATGGAGTATTTTAATCCCGAAAGCGTCCATGAGCCAGTCTCCGAGAAGACTGTTCAACCCAAAGAGAAGTACGAACAAAAGCCCCGCGATGACAGGCGAAACGGCAAAGGGGAGGTCGATAAGTGAAATAAGCAGGCTCTTTCCCCAAAAATTGAATTTTCCCAGGCACCACGCGGACATAATCCCAAACAGGACGTTTATCGGCACCGCGATCCCAATGGTCAAGAGGGTGACCCCAATCGCGCGCAGGGTCCTTCGCGAAGTCAGAGCTTCCCAATAGGTGGTCAAACCTTCCTCAAACGCGCAATAGAAAACGAGTATCAACGGCAGCAGAAGGAAGAGAGCCATGAACATGACGGCCACGGCAATCAGCGTCCATCGCACCCAAGCGGGTTCATCGGTATTTCCGCGCACATTCGGCATTATTTTTCTCCCAAATGAAAGCTAAAATAGTAAAAACTCAATCGAATCGCGGTCAATTGAAGTGTTGCTTACCGTCAGTGCAGAACACATTTTTCCTGACAGTAAATGAGGAAGAGGGCCATCTCCGCGGTCCTCATATTAACGGGATCAGCTCCATGGTTTATCGGAATCATCCCGGAGCCGGTCCATATTCAGTTATTATCGGCAAAACGCCGATTCATCCAAATCTGCATAAAATTGATGCAGAAAAGAATGACAAAAGACGCGACAAGCATGGTCGTGGCGATTGCCACGGCAATCATCATGTCTTCCTGTCCGCCCTGGAGGTTTTTAACGATCTCAATTGAAACGATCGGCAGGCTCGTTCCCGCGATGAAAACGACCGAGCCGTACTCCCCCAACGCTCTGGCGAAGGCCATGGCGAATCCGGTAATTAGCGCGGGACGCAGAGCGGGGAAAATCACGAGGCAAAAGGTCTGCCATCGATTTGCCCCAAGACTCGCGGAGACTTCTTCCAGCTCTTTTTCAATGTCCTGAATAGCGGGCTGCAGGGTACGCACGACGAATGGGAGTCCGATAAAAGTTAAGGCCAAAAGGAGTCCCCATTCGGTAAAAATGATTTTGAAGTCAAGTACCTGCCCCAGGCGTTTGAAGAGGGCAAGCAGAGCGACGCCGGAAACCGCGGTCGGCATAGCGAAAGGAAGGTCCACCATGGCATCCACCAGTCTTCGCATGGGAAATCGGTATCGAACCAGTACCCAGGCAACGATGAATCCGAAAAAGGCGTTAATCATGGCCGCGGCCAGTGAAGCACCAAAAGTGAGCCTGAACGCGGCCAAAACTCTCGTCGAGGTCACGATATCCCAGTACTGAGTCCAGGACATTCCTCCAACCTTGAGGATGAGTCCCGCAAAGGGAATCAACACGAGGAGACTGAGGTAAACCAGCGTCAGCCCCAAGGAGAGGCGGAAGCCGGGAAGAACTCTTTTTGAACGTCGAAACATATTTTAAAAATTCCGGTTTACGAAGTGAACAAAGATGGAGTACCGCTCTGGCAGTGCCCCAATACCGGGAGTTACTCTTCCATCATTTTCTCGAAAACACCGCCGTTGGAGAAGTGTTCTTTCTGCACCTCGCTCCATGTTCCAAAAACATCAGCAAAACGGAAGAGTTCAAGCGATTTGAAAATATCCTTTTTTTCCTCCAAAAGCGCGTTATCGCAGGGGCGGTAGTAATGCTCCATGATGAGTCTCTGAATTTCCGGCGTGTACATGAATTTCAGATATTCTTCCGCGATATCACGAGTCTGCTTTCTCTCAACCGTAGTGTTAATGACGGCCACGGAAGGCTCCGCGATAATAGAGACCGTAGGATAGACGATTTCGAAATTAGGATTATTGTCACCATAAACAGCTTTCAGAGCCTCGTTTTCCCAAGCGAGAAGAACATCTCCTTCCCCGTCGCGCACGAACAGATTCGTCGCGGAGCGAGCACCTTCCGGCATTCCGGTCTGCTTTGCGTTGAGGTGGATTTTTTTCACCAGGTCATAGGCTTTTTCATTCGCGGCTTTGACTTTTTCAGCATTTGCGGGGTCTTTAAGAAAAACGGAATCCAAGGTTCCCAGTTCCTGTTTAAGCTGCCAGCCCCACGCAGCCAGGTAGTTCCATCTGGCCCCCCCGGAAGTACGGGGATTCGGAGTGATGACCGCGATTCCCGGCTGAGCAAGGTCATTCCAGTCTTTGAGATTCTTTGGATTTCCCTTCTTCACGAGAAAGACGATCGTGGAAACGTAAGGGCAGCTGCTGTTCTCAAAATTATTGACCCAGTTTTCACTCAAAGCCCCGGGAATACTTTCGCCAATGAGATCAATATCATACCCAAGAGCGAGGGTGACGACATCCGCCTCCAAACCTTCCGCTACTTTTTTGGCCTGAGAGCCGGAACCGCCATTGGACTGGTCAACCGAAATTTTCTCGCCATTATTCGAGGCAGCCCAATGTTCCACAAATTTCTGATTATAGTCTTCGTAAAATTCACGCGTTGGATCATACGAAACATTCATGATCTCCCTCACGCCATTCTCGCCGCACCCAGTAAGAAATAAACCGGCGGCAAGAACACAAAACATCACGATAGACGAAATCGTTGAAAAAATTTTTTTCATTTATTTCTCCTGTGAATTGACCCAATCAATGAATGAATCAATAAGTAAATTGCGGATGGAGTCAGGACCGAAAACTTTCAGGTTTTCCATTTTTAACAATTTTAACATATTTTCAAGTTTTCGCAACTACCGTTGAAGAGAAAATGGATAAATTTTCTTTAAAGGAAAATAGTCCATGCCTCATTACCAAGGTATCCTTTGAAACATATCATAATTCGGCAAATTAAAAATTTAATTTCGTTTTTTCTCTATTTTCACGCATAACCCAATAAATTTCTTTATTTTAACATTTTAAAAATTAAAAAATTAGAAATTCTGAAAAAAAAAGAAAAAAGATCTCTTTGAGGATACGAAAATATTAAGAGTTCTTCCTCAACCCCAATTTTTACGAAAGGGTTTTTGGAATGTCCCTCTAAACTGGTTAAAATCCAATCCAGCGCGAAAAATTATCATTTGTTTCCCGGTGTCAGGCGTAAAATTCCCTTAAACACCAGCCCATTCCACCTCAGACGATTGGAGGAATCATGAAAAAATCAATAGTGTTTCCTATTCTTTTTTTAGCGGTATGTTTTTTCTTCCAAAACGTTTCCGCTCAAACGCATGAAGGCAATCCTTTTATTAAAGGAAAACTGATGGCAGACCCAGAGGTTCTTTTTTCAGAGAAGACAGGAAAAGTTTACGTTTATCCAACTGGCGGCAATGTCAAACCCAACACATTTGGAGTTTATTCCACCGAGGATCTGGTTCATTGGAATTACGAAGGAATCGTTTTGGACCTTAAAGACGTTCCGTGGGCCAAATCTCTCCCGTGGGCCCCCTCAATCATCGAAAAAAAAGCAAACGGGAAATATCAGTACTTTTTCTATTTCTGCAGTGACGTAAAAATCGGAGTGGCGGTTGGCGATTCACCAACGGGACCATTTCGCGCGCTGGACAAACCGCTGATTGCGGAACGCCCGGCAGCGGCACCGCATGGTGTTCAGATCGATCCGGATGTCTTTCAGGATCCCCAAACCGGAAAATATCATCTTTTCTGGGGCAACAGCTATCTGGCAACGGCCGAACTGAATGACGATATGGTCTCTTTAAAACCCGAAACGCTCCGGGTTTTGAATATCCCTGGATTTTTTGAGGGAGCGCATATTTTCTTCCGAAATGGATTTTACTATTTAACATGGTCGAAAAATGACACACGCAGCGTTGAATATCAATTACGCTACGCGTACTCGCGTTCCATTGACGGCGAATGGATTATCCCGGAAGATAACTTACTTTTGTTTAAAATCCCTGAAAAGCAGATCTACGGTCCAGGACATCATTCAGTGCTCCAAATTCCCGGCACAGATGAATGGTATGTTTTTTATCATCGGCTCCGCCTGCCGCTTCGAAACGGGTCATGGGATCGAGAATTGTGCCTTGACCGCCTCTATTTCGAAAAGGACGGAACCCTCCGAAGAATCATTCCGACTCGCGAAGGAATTACGGAACCGGTTTCACTCCAGCGTTAGGCAGAAACATTTAACCGAGGAGTTTTGAAAACGGTAAAACGGAATTTTAAACGTCAATCTCCGGTCAGGAAGTTCTTCGGAAATACTCCGTAAACTTCCTGTTTTTTCTTTCATTTAGTCCTCCAGAGACAAATCCGCCGGCTTATTCTGTTTTTTGTGGTCAGATTCCAGCCAAGCGGAAAGAATGACGTAAGCCGCCAGCTTATCACGGCGATTTTTTCTCTGCTTTTGAGTCAGAGGCGCCATTTTCATCAGCTCATCAGCAAATTTTGAAGAGTAACGCTCATCGAAAAAAACGACAGGAGTCTGAGTCGTCTCCCAAAGCCATTTTCCGAACTGTCTGGCCTGGATGGACTTTTCACTTTCATCACCGCTCGGATAAAGCGGCAGTCCCACGACCCAAAGAGTAACGCGCTCTTCCGTCACGAGCTGCCTGAAAAACTTCGCGTCCAAATTTGGATTTTTCCGCGCGTAATTTTCCCATGGACTGGCAAGAATCCGCTCCGTGTCACAAACCGCGATCCCTATCCGCACCGTCCCAAAGTCAATTCCCGCGACACGCCCTGTCTGCGGAATATCGAATTCAGGAAGAATCAGTTCCTCTTTAAGTTTTTTCAGTTCCCGCGGATCCAAGAATTTTTTCCGTGCGTTTTCCATGAGTCGTTAAGCCCGTTCATTTTCAGAATCTTTAGTTCCCGGAACAATCCGAACCCTTTCCACTTTTCTTGGAGTCGCTTCCAGCACAATGAGCGTAACTCCGTCCGCCTCAACCTTTTCATTCGTCGTTGGAACTCGCCCAAGATGGGTCAGAATGAATCCTCCGATTGTCTCAAAATCGCCTTCCGTCGAAAGTTCCGTCCCAAGCTGCGCGTTAATTTCGTCGATATGCACTCTGGCCAAAGCTTCCGCGGAACCGTCTTCCTCGATTTTAATTTCCTCAGAAGGCGCGTCATCCGTTTCGTCCGCGATTTCTCCAACAATTTGTTCCAGAATATCTTCGAGCGTCACGATCCCGGAAACACCTCCAAATTCATCCAGAACAATCGCGAAGTGATTTTGAGTCTGAAGAAATTCCTGGAGCAGAATGTGGATCTGTTTGGTTTCCGGAATAAAAACCGGTGAATGCAAATTTTCAGGCTTTGACCATTGCGCTTTGTCCGCCTGCCCAGGATTCATATTCAGAAGAAGGTCTTTACTGAAAAGAACTCCGACAATGTCATCACGATCCTCACCAAAAACAGGGATTCTGGAAAGCTGAGTTTCGTTCACAAAATCCATCATGTCCTGCCACGAGGCTTTATTTGAAATACTCTGCATTTCAGTTCTTGGCGTCATGATGGTCGAAACATGCGCATCATCCAGCTGCATAATGCGGTCAAACATATTTCGAACTTCATCATTAATGAATCCGTCTCGATGTCCTTCGGCCACAATAGATCGAATATCCTCTTCAAGATCTTCCTCTTCGTCCAGTTCTGATTTCGTGACGCCAGCCAATCGCTGGATAATGATCTCAATAAACTGCCCCAGCCAACTAAGCGGAAGCGCAAAAAATGAGATTAATCTGAAAAAATGAAAGAAATAGTAGACAATTCGCGTAGCGTAAAGATCTCCTAACGGTCGGGAAACCCAGTAGCGGGAGGCGATATAGAGAAAAAAATACGGCAAACTCGGCACAAAAATCATCGAAAAGAATTCAGATACCGATTCGGGATTTCGAAACTCTTCAGCAGCGGAGATTTCAGCAAAAGCCAATGCCGGAATGGAAAAGAGCAAAATACTCCTGAGCATCTCAAAACCACGGCGGACCGCTTCGTACTGGTCAATAATCAAATCAAAGTATTCACTTCGGCTTTTTCGCGTGCAAAGTCTCTCCAAATCATGCCGAATATACTCATGAAGAGCGCGGCAGGCAATCGAAAGCAAAAAAAGGACAAAGCAAAGTGAAAGAAAAAGCACAGACATCACGCATCTTCCTCCCCATCCCGGTCATGAAGTCCTTCCGGAGCCTCTATTCCGGCAACGCGAAGACACTCAACTTCAGCCAATCGCATTTCAACCAGATCCTCATCGCAGTGATCGTCAAACCCTATCAAATGCAGGCAGCCGTGAACAACATAAAGAATGACTTCTTTTTCCGCGTTCCATGAACCGCAAACCTTTTCAGCTTCACGCTTGGCAGTGTCGGTACTCAGGACAATCTCCCCTTCCAGTTTCGCGGGTGAGTCAGAAAGCGGAAAACTAATGACATCCGTCGGATAATCATGGCAGAGAAACTGGCGGTTAATCCCATGAATCATTTCATCATCCACGAGAGCAATACTCAGTTCCGCGTTTTGAATCGCGGATTTTTCCAAAACGGCCCGTACCGCCTTCTTAATCAATTCCTCAGAAACCTCGATCGTTTCCTGCTCATTGGCTATTTCAATCTCTATCATTTAATGTCTGTCCTGAAATTCCATAAAAATGACTTTTATCTTTTAAGGACCTTGCCCAAACGCCATTCCCGGAAAAGCGGTTCTGGAAAGGTCCCCGTTAAATATTACGCGCCAGTCTCCAAAACTGGTTTTTTGGCTGTTTTTTCCTCCCGGATGCGTTCCGGATACTTGATTCTTCCATGATGGTAGGAAATCAGTCCTTTAATGATGGAATCCTCAACAATACGCAACTCCCGAAGAGTAATCCCGCTTTCATCAAACTGTTCATCCTCCAGCCTCTCCTGAGCCAGTTTTCGAACCAACCCCTGAATTCGGGCCGGAGTCGGCTCAACGAGCGATCGGCAAGCACTTTCACACGCGTCGGCAAGCATCAAAACGACTGCCTCTTTAGTCTGCGGCTTCGAACATGGATAACGGAATGAACTTTCTTCCACATTCGGAATTGAAGGATCCAGCACACGACGATTTTTCGCCTGATTGAAAAAATAGGCAACGAGCGACGAACCATGATGCTGCTCAATCAGGTCAATAATTTGCTGCGGCAAATGATACTGCTGGGCAAGAGCGACCCCATTTTTAACGTGAGCAATGATAATCAGCGCGCTCATCGTCGGTTCAAGGGCCAAATGAGGACTGGCCTCTTTTTCAATGATATTTTCCGCATAGTATCCCGGCTTGAAGATTTTCCCAATATCGTGATAATACGCCGCGGTCCGAACGAGCAAACCGTTGGCATGAATAGCATCTGCCGCGTTCTCACCAATGGTTCCCAAAGCGATTGAGTGACTGTACGTACTGGGAGCGCGATTCACCAATTCATTCAAAAGCGGGTTGGAAACGTCACAGAGTTCCAAAAGACGCACATCTGACAAAATTCCAAGCCATCGCTCAAGAAGCGGGAGAAGACTCTGAATGACCAACCCCGCGAAAAGGAAAGGAAGGCAGCTCAAAAGAACTTTGCTAAAAATCTCTAAATGAAGCGGAATCCCCATCAAAAGATCCGCGGCACTAAAAAGAATAAACGCGAAAACCGAGGCCAGGAGCGAAATTCGGACAAACTGCATTCGACCGCGAACACGATCCAAGGGAAGAATGGCAGTCAAAAGAATCCCAAAATCGCAAATCATTTCCATTTGCGTCAGTCCCAAAGTCACGTAAAGACAAAGAAGCAGCATTCCGCCAAACAGGATACCAATCCGCCTCTGATACTGAATGGTCAGAATTTGCCCAAAAAGAATAAGCGGAAAGAGATTCATACTGTGAGGCAAGCCAGGAATCCGGGAACACCAGACGGCGGCAGCCAGAGTCAGAATGGAAAAACCTAAAATAAAAATCAAACGGTGAAATTCCTGAAAAATTCTCGGTTCCTCCATCGCGATATACGTCCAAAGCGGAATCAGGCAAAGCAGAAGAATCAGGCCCACGGCTATTCCACGTGTCAATTTCTGTTCCCACGTTCGGCTTTCAAGCCATTGGCTATTCTCAATCGACAGAAGTTTCAGCATATCTGACGTGAGATAGGTACCAACCAAAGCATCATTTTCCACTGGCATTTGAACAATACGCTGCGAAATCTGATACTGCTTCTGGACAGGCTCAACACTTTGACGAGCGTTCTGAATCGCCTGATTCGTCAAGGTTGGATCAAGAACAAGATTGGATTTCCAGTTACGACAAATGCAGTAGTAAATCTGGTCGCCAATGTCCTCATTACCGGCAACCAAGCGAATTGCGTCACGCAAAGAGGAATTATCTTCCAAAATGACTGACTTTAGCGGAACACGCTCTTCCGCGGTTTCCGGATTTTGAGGATTCAGAATCGCGATCTGTACTTGAAGGCCTCGGCCCAGCGGGTCTTCTTTCACTTCAGCGATATGCATCAAACCTTTCAGGAAAAATGGACGAATCGTTTCTTTCAGTACGTCACAAAAATCCGTAAGCGATTTTTCCAGCATCGCCGAACTGTTTTCAGTAATGTTTTCGTTTTTATTGCTGGAAATTTCTGAATTTGCGGAAAGATTGGTCTCATGTCCCGTTTTGGAATCCGCAGAACGAGTTTTTTCAACTCCCGCGTTTTTCCCGAAATCCGAAGAGGCCTCCGCGTGATTTGCGTTTTCAGAAGAGTCCGCTTTCTTCGTGACCTTGCTTTCAGTGGAGGAAATGGCTTCCTGCCCATCAGCAGAAGAATCAGAGGCCAGAGGTAACGTTGACGCGGTCCGCGAATCATCAGAAGAAATCGCGGGTTTTCCAGAATGCCAGACTTTCAGGGAATTTTCCGAATATTTATCCGGAGAAGCTTGAACCAAAACAGGCATTTTCTCCGCGAGAATCTCCAACGCGTTTTTATTTTCCGATTTTTCCTCTGGTTTTACCGCGGGAACGGAATCCTGTTTGGGATGATTTTCTGTTCCGGAGATTTTTTTCGAACCTTTTTTTCCGGAGACTTTAGTTTTTCCCTTGGACTTTGAAGCATCCGAAGTGTCTTCAGTATCTTCCTCTTTTTCTTTGGAACGTTCCGAAACAAGAACTTTTTCCAGTTCTTTCGGCGGCTCCGCCGCGGAGTTCCCGGCAGAAACAGATGGCGAAATGCTCTCACCCGCTTCTTTCCCTGAAGAGACTAATGGATCCGTGCCTGATTCATGAACACCCTCCCCAGTATTGGTTGCGAACCGCTCAACCCCGGAAGAATTCTCCGCCGACACAAAAGTTTTTTCATTCAGCGCTCCTTCAGCGTTTTCTGCCGCTTCTCCAGCAGGCGATTCATCGAAAGAACGAGGATTCCGTAAAGCATCGGCAGAAACTGAAACAGACCGCGGTTCAGGCTCGGACGGCTTTCCCGACAAGTTCCTCGAATCTTCAGAGTCGGAAGTTTTTTCCGCCAGGTTCCTGCCCGCAACCGGAAACACGTCTTGCGGAAGCTCCGGCACTGGAAGATCTGAACGTGCCGCACCTCCGTTCACTGAGGAATTTCCACCTCCTTCTGATGAAGGTGAAACCAGCGAAAGGGAACTGCCTTCCGCCGCGCTCCCAAACTCGGAAGAAAAATCCAAAGAAACCGCGCCTTTCTTCGTCTTTTGGTCCATTCCCGAAAGATTTTCCGAAACTGTGCCAGAAAGCGTTACCTGTGGAGAAACAGGGAGTATCGGTGAAGAAACAGATGACTTTTTCTGACCAGCATCTGAAGAATTCGGAATATCCTGCACCGGATTTTTTCTTAAAAAACGCCAGATATTTCGGGTTCCTGTTTCAACTCCGGAGTCTTCCGAATCCTCAGGAACCATGAACTGCTGCTGAAGTTCAGGTGAAAGTTTGTCGAAGGTATCTGCCTGGGACGCTTCTTTTAAAATACGATAAATTTTGCTGATATTTTCGTCAAGAATTTGGGCATTTTCATTTCTGACGTAAACATACGGCACGCGATTGGCTGCCAAAATCCTCTCTTTTTCAGTTTCGGCACTGTCAATCGTCTCAAAAGCGACACGGGCAACGATATCCCGGTTAATGGCCATTCCCTCATAATACGGAAAAGGCGGATTCCAGATTCCAAGTAAAAGAACGAGCACGGTAAACGCGGTCAAAAAAATCAGGCAGCAAAAAATAGAGGATTTCTGTCTCAATCGGGTCATTGCCAAATGAAGGCGCGTTGGAACACTCGCGATGGACGCCAAACGTTGAGTTCTGGTTTTGGAAGTTCCTGTTGACATACGGTTTAAATCCTGCTTAAAAATTTAAAGAAAAGCGCGTTAGGTTTTTGAGGTAATTCCCCTACCCCATTCATAATCTGTTTTTCTGCTCTTTTTCCTTTTATTTCGTATCCCTTTTATTTCGTATCACCAAAAGGGTTCTCAAGTATTTTCCAAGTTTAATTTCAGAGAAATTCTCTCTCGGCAAATTTCTTCCGACATCATCCTGAACATTCCACCCATTTTCCCTGTTTTCTAATTTTCAGTACCAGACTCGATTCTCAGGCCGCTTACCCGGTCTCTAAAATCTTCCCCTCCCCATTTAATGCCATACGCAAATCTCATCCGCGTATGGCTTCCAGATCGTCTTCCGGTTCTTCGTAGGCCTGAATGATTTTCTGAACGAGATCATGCCGAACGACATCCATTTTTCCCATTTCCACGACCGCGATATTCGGAATACCCCTTAAACGCCGAAGCGCGTCAATTAAACCACTCGGAGTATTTCTCGGAAGATCCACCTGAGTAACGTCTCCGGAAATAATTACCCGCGAATTATTCCCCATTCTGGTCAAAAACATTTTCATCTGGGAAATAGTCGTGTTTTGCGCCTCATCAAGGATAATGAACGCGTCATTAAGCGTTCTTCCCCGCATATACGCGAGCGGACTCATTTCAATGACTTCATCCTCCGTCATCCTTCTCAGCAGCAGCGGATCCATCATGTCCCTTAAAGCGTCAAAAATCGGCCGGAGATACGGATCAATCTTTGCTTTCAAATCTCCTGGAAGAAATCCAAGATTTTCTCCCGCTTCAACTGCCGGACGAACGAGTACCAGCCTCTTGACCTTTCCCGCTTTCATAGCCGCGACTGCCGCAGCGACAGCAAGATAGGTTTTCCCTGTGCCTGCCGGCCCAATCCCAAAAACGACATCATTCTCAAGAATTGCCTTCACGTACCTCGCCTGACCAGCAGTCCTGGGACGAAAACGCTTTCCATTCATGACCTCAAAAGGCACAAAATGACCAACCGTATCCGCTATCTCATCTTCCACAAGCTGGGAAAGAAGACACAGAACGTCGTCTTCCGTAACCGTTCCTTTTTTGGTCACTTTTTCTTTAATGATGCGAAACAGTTCCACGGCTAAATCTACCGCCTGCTCCTGACCGTGAAAATAAACTTCATTTCCACGTGACCAGATTCTGACTCCCAGCGTGTCACTAACGCGCCGCTGATAACGGTCCCGCATTCCGAAAAGAGCCGTGAGCGGAAAACCTTCAGGCAGAGTAAGTGTTTTTTCAATCATTCAAAATTCCTGCTGACCAGCAGCAATTATTCTCCTTCGTTTTGGGGGATTCTTTGGACTCTTCCATTCAGTATATTATACACGGAATTGAAATCGATAAAATCCCCCCCTCCAAATTCAATTCTCAAACTAAAAAAAGAGAGAAGACCAAGGAAATCTCTGCCTCCATCTTCTCTCGTTTTTTACGGAATGAAAATTTATTTCTGAAATTCATCACCAGGAAAAAATTTTTCAAATTTTATCTCTTTTTCTTAAAAAATCCCAAAAATCTGAAAATTTTTTATTCCTTTTTTCCTCTTGTCTTCGTCTGAAATTTCCAATCTTCAGGACGGCTTCTTTACCGAAATCACTCTTCACGAACCAAAATGACTCGTTGATTTCATCATTGGAAGCGGCATTGAGCTTTTTTTATTAACCGGAATATCCATCGGTTTTAATTCTTTTTTCTGTTTCGTTGAATAAAAAACCGGGTCTGCGACATTCGGTACCGGCGGCATTTTCTGTCCCGCGTCAAGCTGATTTTCTGAAGAAACAGCTTTCGGCATCTCAGGAACACTCTTCGGCTCTGAAGCCGGAATGGAAACATTACCCGGAACACTTTCAGCCTTATCGGACTTGGCATCTGCCGCAACGGTCTGAGGAACCGGAAGAGGTTCAATCGAAGACACTTTCTTTACCGGGACTGACTTTTTGATCGTCTTCACCGGTTCCTGAACCTGATTCCCAACCGGAGCCGCGACCGGTTCATGAATCGGCGCAATGCCGAGATTGGGATCATAGGTCGGAATATTTTCATCCAAATCAGTACGGTTTACCTCAAGGTGAGCGATATTCATCGGCACGACTTCAACGATCGCTTCACGACTCGGAACTTTGGAGGAAATTCTTCCTTTCAGCAGAGGAAAGTCTTTGAACAAATCCGTCTTCTGCGCGCAAACCAGCATTTCCTGATAAAACGGCTCAAGAGTCCCATTAAATCCTGTTTCGGCGTTTTTAAGCTGTTCATAAATCGCGGTAATCATTTCCTTTCGGGTCTTCTGGTGAATCTCCTGAAGAGCAATCTCCCAAAGAGGCCCTAAATCCTGCGCGGCTGAACTTGAACATTCTTCCAAAACAGGCGCTGCCAGCGTGCCGGAGACTTTCGCGGCGATCTGGACGCTCGGAATGACTTTCGTCTCAAACTGCTTAAAGAGAATCGCGGCCTTTTCCGCGTTGGATTCCGGCGGATCAAAGGCGACCTGCTCCATCTCAAGCGTAATACTGCCATTAAGTTCATTTTTGAAAATCGTCAAAGAAAGAACGACCGTCACATTCTGCGCGTGACCGTGAAGCGGAAGGGAAGCAAAGTCACCCCACGTAAACACGTCATTCGGAAGCGGTATCCGCGCTGAAACCGTACGAAGCAGGGATTTGTCCTTCTCTTTCCCCGAAATGGACACAAACGCGTCATTCAGGTACTCAGACGGAATCGTATCTGAATCCAGCTGGAGTGTTCCGCGATATGAGAAATTACTATCCTCTTCAACCATCGAATCCCAATCCGACGAAAAACAAAAATTTTGTCCAAATAGTTCAATATTTCCATTTGTTTTGAGCTTTTCAGTCGAATAGCGACTGCGCGCCAGCATTCCCATCTCCGCCATTCTGGAAAGCGCCCCGATCCAAGCAACAGATTCCGCAAGGCGTTTCTGAATATCCGTTTTGAAAAGATATTCATTCAAGACACTATCCGTTGGATTCGCGAAATGAAGAATACTCGAAAATGCCTTTCCATCCTGCGCGATTTTTTCCCGTACCAATGCCAAATCCGACGCGACCGTCTGATTCAACTCCATCCAGCGGCTCTGAAGCGCGACCGCCTCTCGACGCAATTCTCCAATTTGGGTAAGGTCTTCCACTACTTCCGGACGCTTGGCCTCTTCCGATTTCAAAATTTCCGGATTCCACTTCTCAAGTTCCAGTTTTTCCATCAGCTGAGCCTGAAGTTTCTCCATTTCCGTATTAATCCGGGTAACCTCAGCTGAAATCTCCTGATAGACAGGAAGATGCTTCCCCTTCACCTCCTCAAGATATCGAAGGGATTCAAGGGAATTATTTTTATCCGCCAAGACCGTCTTAATTTCATCCGAAAAAAGCGGCGCAATCGGAGCCGGACGCCAGGAATCTGCCAAAGCCAAGGTGCCAAGATTGGGAAATTCTACTCCGTCCAGTGTCACGGAACGCATACGAAGTGCGCGTGAAACTCGAGATACCGGATAAAGCGAAAGGGTGGTTTTCTGAATATGAAAATCCTGACTGCGATCCTGCTCCGAAACAGCTTTTGCCACAATAGGGCCAAATATCATTTCCGACCCATCAGACGTGGTATTCGAAATATCGCACGTCATTTCCGCGGAAGGAACTGCTCGCTGAAATTCATGAAAAACTCTTTTTTCAATCGGATTGCGCGAATTCACAGAGAAAAAAACCATCCCTAAACCAAACAGTAAACCCAAACTGAGTTCAGCACCAAACAAAATTCCGTGCCAGATCCGGGACGTCTTTTTTTCCGTCTTAATCTCCGAAACTTCATTCAATTCGTAAATTTCATTCCGCTCTTCCTTCTCCATTTCCGCAGACACGGGTAAATTTTCACTCACGTGCTTTTCCGCGGTAATGTTTTTTTCGCTATTCTCTGATACGGATGTCTCATCAGAATTATTCGCCTGAGACTGAGAACGGCTTTGGACCAGTTGCTCCAAAAGTTCTTCGCAATGCTGAATATTGCGGTCAAGAGGATCCATTCTCCGTTCATAAGATCCTGATCGGGTTTTCGAATGTTCTCCCAACCCCTCTTCTCCGGAGAAAAAATCCGTTTTCCCAGATGCAGTCCGCCCCAAATCACCGCCCTGATCCCAGGAAGTATTCCGGTATCTCTGGACAGTATTAACGCGATTCATTAATGATTGAAGCCGCTTGCCTGGAACAGGAAGCCCCAATGGGGAAACTGACGAATATCGGGAAATCCTTCCGACATTCTCCGACTCACTTAATCGGAAATTTCCCTCTGACGAAGTGTTTCTGCGCTTTTTTTCCAAACTGCTTTCAGTCTCAAAAAAAGAATTACCGCGTTCGTCTGAAGGCGACACCAAGCTTTCTTTCGACAGAGACAGACCTTCTCTCCTGCTCCACGACGAAACTCCTGAACCCTTACCAGGTACAGAATTTTTCAATTCGTCAATCCACGAATCCATCTCACACGAATTCAGGGAATCAATATTCCGGGAAAATGTGCTTTCGTTGTGCTCTGAACGAGATTTTCTGTCCATTCTTAACCAGCCGTTTCTGTCAAAATGACGATTTTTCGAATTTACTTCGGAAAACTTTAAACGGAATAATCGAAACAATCGAAATAATCCATAAATTTTATCGTCTTTTCCCAGTGTGAAACTTTAATTCTTTTCATCTTTCAATGAAACTTTGACTATAGTCTGGAAATAAAATTCCCATTTAAATTTAATAGCGAAATAAATTAAAATTCATCCCTACTGAAAAAACATTTGTCGATTTCTTTCAAAAGATTCATTAACAGAACAATTCCGGGAAAAGAAACGTTCCCGAAATTTCCTGTGGAAAAACGGGAAAGTCCTGGATTTTCCAAAGTGCCATGAATTCCGCGTATTCAGAAAAAAGTGAGCCTTCCGAAAACACCGTCAAAGGTAAAATCGTCCGTTCTTCGAGAAATTGATTTTTTGAGAGTTTCTCTAAATACTTTCCACAATCGGAAAATCGCCTCAGAACATGTTCAAAAGAATTTTACTCCATATCAGCCATGAAGTATTTCAGAATATCTGCCAGAATGGCCTGCGCCTTCTTAACTCTCCCATCACCAGTAATGAGTCCCGCGTTTGGGTAATCATGCGGTCGGTAATCCCGAAAAACACACCAGTCCACGCCATAAACAAACGGTTTGGCAAGCAAAACCGGAATGACGTTGGAAGCCCAAAGTGCCTGATAGCGCATAGTCCAGCCGTTCCAAAGTGGAGGATTGGGAATCAGGGCCTTTTTATCCGGCTCACAGGAACTCGGAACCCGAATCAAAAGATAAAGAGGAACTCCAAAATGCGACCAGCGGTCAATCATTCGCGACCAATCCAGAATCGGACGATCATACGTCGCCAAATTCTGGTATCCAACATTAAACTCCAGCTGAAATCCCGCAATTTTGCACTTCGATCGAAGAAGATAATCCGCGCAGACTATCGTCGGGTAGTTCTTGCTATCTTCATCCTCAACTCCAAATGGAGGCGGCAGAACATTATCTCCCCACGGCATATCCAAAGAGGTCAAAACTTCCGCCGTCGGCTGAAATTCACGAATCCATCCAACGACTTTAACCGTCAGCTCCAACTGCTGAAGAAGTGTCAGGCCAAGCGCGAAAAAAGAATTAACGCGAGAAGTCGCGACCCAAGTCGAAACTTTCTTGCGATAACGCTTTACCAAAAGTTCAACGTGCGCCCGGACCATCGCGCATATCGCGTCAAAATCCCCGTAAACCTCCGCGAGCGTCTCCGGAAGGTGACTGGGAAAGAAATTCACGATGGGACCAGCCGTAACACTGAATCCATTACTGAAACACCAGTCAATCTGCTGATCGTACTTTTCAAGAAGTTCCGGACGCGCCTGAATTTTATTCCACGGCATTTGAATATTGACATGATTAAAAGTCTGAAAAAAGAGTTCCTTAACTTCCTTCTCCAGTAAATTATAGTCAATATGAACCCCAATAAATTTCGGAGGAACCGCCTCAATCACGTGAACGGCGGTATCATCCCCGGAAATATCAAAAGCGTCATCATCTTCTTCAAAACCGGAAGCGGACAAAGCGTTAATGCTGTCATTTTCAGCTTCCAGCTCACGCAGCATTTCCATAACACTGTCTTCATCAAAAACAGTTTCCTCGCTGCCAATAAGCGGTTCATTCGTCACGGCCAAACCATGCGTCCCGCTCAATTCACTAGCAGCATCGGCAGACTGCTTCGCTATCTTTCGAAGAAGCAATACGCGCTCAATATAGCATTTTGCCAGAATCAGAGAAGCTTTCGTGCACTGCTGCATCGCGTAATTCGCGTATTTATCAATTTCCGCGTCATACGCGTTTTTTCCGTAAGACAATTTGATCGCGTGAAAAAGATAACGCCCGGCATCCTGAATCGTCTGGACAAAATCTTCTGGAGGGGTGAGACCCAAAACTTCCCAGTCTGCGGCCTGATTTCGAATGGAAACGCACAAACCGCGGGTTAGCTCTATCGAAAGAAAATATGGTTTGGAAGAAGGAATCAGTGTCCCGGTAGTCAGCATTTTATTGCCAATATTCGGGATTGTCCACGGAATACAGAATCTCAGACTGTCCGTCTCCGGATAACAAATATGAAGTTCATTTCCCTTCAGCTCTGCCTCCACTGGAAACATGGAACGATCCAACCCAAGAAGATGAACGGTGCGAAGCATCTCCGGAGAAGCAAAGTCACTGGGACATATGAAACGAATTGTTTCTGAACTGTTATCCATGACGTATCTGTTTGGGAAACAGAACGGGATCAAGCGATTCCTCCGGGAACTCCAGAGGTTCCAACGCTCAGCCCATTACTGAATTTCATACTGCGTTAAAAAAATATCAAAAACTTCATTTCCAAAAAACAGTTTTAGATAGTCCCTTAATTTTCTAAACCAGGAAAATTATTTGACGCTTTCTGGCAGTGTTCCGAAAAAACTTCATCCAATACGTTTTCAGGAAACGAACCGCGATATTTTTTAAGCGAAACCGCACGATGATTAAGAGGAACATCACCCGGAAGCACTCCGCCGGATTCTGCCCACGACTCTGCCTTAAACGTCAGCTCGGTAAGTTTTTCTTCCACAAGAAGTCGATACTCTTCAAGCTCTTCACGTTTCAATCCGTCCGGAACAAAAATCTCTTCATCCAAAACAAAACGAATTCGTGAAAATGGCTTGGGAACCGCGAAACGATCCCACGAATCCGCACGCCAGCAGGGATATGCCCCTAAACCAACTGGAAGAATGGGAAAACCCATCTTCGAGGCTGCGTAAATCGTCCCCAACGACATGCGCCGTCGAGGTCCTTTCGGACCGTCAGGCATCATCGTCAGGTGCATTCCATCACTCCCCGCGCCAAGAAGCCGGCGAAGAGCTTCCGTTCCGCCGCGGGTAGTGGAACCGCGAAATATCTGAAATCCCATATGCCGCGCGAGGTGCGTGACGATCTCCGCGTCACGATGACGGGAGGTTATCGTCGCAAGACGGCAATGACCGTAATACGCCACCGGAAGCAATATGTACTCATGCCAAAACGCGTAAATAAACGGACCGCCGCATATTCTGCCCTTTGGATCATGGGAATAATCACGAAAAAGACACCGACCGTCCCAGCTCGAGGAATAGTGGTGAAGCGCATACGCGCCGACCAGACCCGCAAAACGTTCCAAAAGGGTTAGTTTCATGACTGCCCTCCGATTCAATTCTCCAGTTTCGGCAAGGGAAAAGCCGTTTCGTCAGAGCCGGCGCGCTCAATGAGGAATCACTTCCACGGAAATTCATTACCTGTCAAACGTTCATAAGCCTCGATATACTTCGAACGCGTTTTACTGATGATTTCCTCCGGAAGCTGGGGCGGAACACTCTGACGGTCCCAGTCTGACGCAAGAAGCCAATCCCGGACAAACTGTTTGTCAAATGACTTCTGCGAACGGCCCACTTCATAATCATCCGCCGGCCAAAAACGGGAACTATCCGGTGTCAAGACTTCATCAATGAGAATAATCTTCCCGTCACAGAGTCCCCACTCAAATTTGGTATCCGCGATGATGATACCGCGTTCCGCCGCGTAATCCGCGCCGCGCTGGAAGAGAGAAATACTCCGATCACGAAGCTCCGCTGCCGCTTCTGACCCGATGATGTCGCACATCTCCTCAAATGTCACGTTTTCATCATGCCCTTCTTCCGCTTTGGTCGTCGGAGTAAAAATCGGGGTCTCGAGACGGACACTTTCCTGAAGACCGCCGGGAAGATGAATACCGCAGATCGTTTGACTCTTCTGGTATTCTTTCCAACCGGAACCCGTAAGGCAGCCGCGAACGATGCACTCAATCGGAAAAACCTGCGATTTTTTGCAGAGCGTCGAACGGCCGGCAAGCTCGGCTTTCACCTCTGGACTCACTCCGGAAAGGCACTCCATTTGATCTACGTCTACCGTAATCAGATGATTTTCCTCACCCAATTGCTCAAACCAGAATGCGGCTATTTGAGTCAGAACCCGGCCTTTATCCGGAATACCTGACGGAAGAATCCAGTCAAACGCGCTAATGCGGTCGGTACTGACGAGCAGTACTTCATCGCCAAAATCGTAAACATCGCGAACCTTGCCGCGGCGGACTGGAAAGTCAAGCGAAGTCTGAAGAAGAGCGGAATTGGACATAATTAATCTCCGGGAATGGAAAATGGTACTAAAAAAGTCTTTTCATTTATTATACAGAAAAATTCAGGAAAAAAAAGGGGGGCACCTCGAAATAAATCTTTTCTAAGTGAAACCAAAACCAAAACCTGGGCAATCTGGGTACTTTATTCACTGAAACCGCTCAACATTCATAAACCGCAAGGATTTGAAGCGCGCACTCCGTTGAGAATTTCCGATTCCGCTCATAAAAAAAACGGCTCCGCGCGAAGCCGCTGAAGCCGGTACGAAAAATGCTTTTAACGTAAATTCCTGAACTTAAAGAACCCGATAAAGGGTTTTGATTCCGGACCAGCCGCTGGAAAGGTCCGCGGATACCGCTCGAAGCCGAAATTCATATTTAACGCCGGATTCCAACCCGGAAATTGTGTGCTGGGTCACATATTTATCAGACGCTGCGCTGACGGTGGTCCATTCTTCCGTACCTGACTCGCGATAAGCCAGTTCGTAATTGGAGACATTCGCTTTCTCAAGCCACATTACCGTCGCGCTTCCGCGTTTCGAACTGAATACGGCCGTGATGGACGGCGTTGAAAGCTGAATGTTTTCAGGAGTCTCCTGGACAGACGAGGCTTTCGCCGTCACGACAGTCAAGGTTCCCGGAACGATGGAGCTGGTCAGACCGTTGGAAAAACTGACGCGGACAGTATAACGCGTTTTCTCTTCCAATCCGCTAAAACGAAGATTCCCATTTTCAAATTCAACTTTGACGCCGTTGGATAATTCCGCGGTTCCCTTTTGCTCTTTAAGCGGAATATTTACCGTTTCATCATTGAGTGTCACCGACATCTCATTCGCCGCGCGGCTCAGGTGCGTTGAGTAATTTTTCACCTGAATCCCAAACGAATCCGAATTCAATGTGGAACGATCAAGCGTAAGAATCGGCATTTCCAAAAAGGAAGCGTTTGTGGAAAGCACCTGCTGGCCTTCCGCGGTATCCAGAACGACTTCTACTTCATAGGTTGCTCCAACCTTGCCAAAAATCGGGAAAGATTTCATCCAGCCAGGAAGGTTTATCTTAATCCACCGATCCGTTCCCGTTTCACGATAACGAATCTGATCGGTAGTGCCTTCCGCGTCTTCCCAGGAAACTTTCACGCCGCTGAAGAAAGACTCAATTTTAAGCGCGGAAACTTCCTCTTCATTTTCGTCACCGGTCTCACCCTGGTTTTCGTCGCCGGTTTCACCCTGGTTTTCGTCACCGGTTTCACCCTGGTTTTCGTCGCCGGTTTCACCCTGGTTTTCGTCACCGGTTTCACCCTGGTTTTCGTCGCCGGTTTCACCCTGGTTTTCGTCACCGGTTTCACCCTGGTTTTCGTCACCGGTTTCACCCTGGTTTTCGTCACCGGTCTCACCCTGGTTTTCGTCGCCGGTCTCACCCTGGTTTTCGTCGCCGGTTTCACCCTGGTTTTCGTCACTGGTTTCACCCTGGTTTTCGTCGCCGGTTTCACCCTGGTTTTCGTCGCCGGTTTCACCCTGATTTTCGTCATTCCAAGAATTCGTATAGTCAACGATATCCCCTGAAATCTCATCCAGAAGCGAATCCTCCAAATCATCATCCGCCGTGATTTCCGAATCTTTCGTCTCTTCTCCCGATTCCGGAATTTTATCCTCTTCATTCTCGGCGGGTGTTTTCGTCTCCTCATCCGTTTCCGGGCTGGAATCTTCATTTTTATTGAAGATATGCGCCAGAATACTATCAACCATCTCATCCGCGCTGGCGCGAATTTCACTGGCGGAAGCGCGATTAATCGCTTTATCAACGATTTCAGAAACTCCCTGCGTCACTTCCGAAACAATGGATTTAACCGTGTCAAGATGATCGCAATCCAAGCCCTGAACCGCCTCATTCACCGACTCCATGGCATGAGCGAAAGCGTCGGAGGCGTACTGGTCGGCCATGGACGCGTAATCAGGAGCGGTAAACGGCACCGCGCTCAAAAGATTCCGTGACTCAAGCGATTCCACGCGGCACATCTTGCGTACCGGACGATTTTTACGTGATTTACGAGACTGAAATTTACTGAAAATACGAAAGCCGCGTTTCATACCGTTTTCCTCTATATTAAACAAAACACCTAAACTAACTAAAGTATAGCTAATTTTCGGAAAATTTCAAGTACTAAATGAGAAAACCGGCAAAAAAAACAAAAATTTCTTCTATTTAATCAACAAAAAGACAATATTTTCCGCGTCAAAAAAAGCACGACCCCCTCCGCCGCCAAGGGGAACCACTCCAAAAGAAGAAGATGAATTAACGCGCGATTTTCCCAAAATATTTCGCCGGGGCGCTGCCCCGGACCCCGGGAACGATCTGAAAACCTGCCGGGCTGACGCCAGTGTCGCTACGCGCTGTGTCGTCTGCTGCGCGGGCGGCTGCCGCCTCGCCTCGCGCTGCCGACGCCCCTGCGCTCCGCTTATTTCCCTGGAGCTGGATCTGCCAGAACTATGCGGAAGCCCAGGTAGTAGCGCCGATTACCCGGGGCGTGGAAGCCCCGGTCCGCGGAGCGGCAGTCCTCGGCGTTGGAGTTCCAGCTGCCGCCGCGGACGACCCGGTACGAGCCGCTATTAGGGCCTGTCGGGTCGCTCGCTGGCGACTCAACGTAGGAGCCGTACCAGT